>NZ_JBQFOU010000016.1:0-92971 GCF_056533845.1 Ruegeria sp. F5
GGCGACCCGCTATGACCGATGCCCAAAGGTCTTCCTATCGGCCATCGCTCTCGCCGCTGTCGTCATCTATTGGTTATGAATCCTGACCCTAAGCGGAAGAACTGGTGATGCGATCAACATTGATCTCGAAAATCAGACCTTTCAGTTTGTATACAAAAATGGGCCAAATCCCTTCTCGTCCAATACTTCATAGGCCAAACAGAAACACTCTCGAAACTCAGATACTAAACTGAATATGCACATTTTTTCCTTTGGTCGCTTTCCATATAACCGGCCACACCCAAATCTCTGCTGGCTTTCGAACTACCGCGCATTTCATTCAAGTTGAAAAACACACAATTTGATGATTCCATATCTTGTTGCTTTGCGCCAACCATCAAAACAATCGGCGCCGGCTAGTGAACTAAAACCTGTTCGAGGAAGTTCCGCGTCCGCTCGCTCTTGGGATTGTTGAAGAAGTTTTCCGGATCGTCCTCTTCTATGATCTCACCAGCATCCATAAAGATCACCCGATCCGCGACCTTCCGGGCAAAGCCCATTTCGTGGGTAACGCAGATCATGGTCATGCCTTCTTCGGCCAACGTCACCATAACGTCCAGAACCTCGCCGATCATCTCGGGATCCAGGGCCGAGGTCGGCTCGTCAAACAGAAGAATATCCGGCTTCATGCACAGTGCCCGCGCAATGGCCACGCGCTGTTGCTGACCACCGGACAACTGGCCGGGATACTTAGGGGCCTGATTGGCGATCTGGACCTTTTCCAGATACATCATCGCGGTCTCTTCCGCCTCGGCCTTAGAGATTTTGCGCGCCAGCATTGGGGCCAATGTGCAGTTCTCAAGGATCGTCATATGCGGGAACAGGTTAAAGTGCTGGAACACCATGCCCACATCCTGCCGCAGTTTGTCGATATTGGGGTCCTCGGCGCTGATCGCGTGGCCGTTGATCTCGATCAAGCCGGACTGATGTTCCTCAAGCTGGTTTATCGTCCGGATCATGGTCGACTTGCCCGACCCCGACGGCCCACAGACGACGATTTTCTCGCCCCTGGTTACGGTCAGATTGATGTTTTTTAGGGCGTGGAAAGTTCCGTAGTACTTTTCCACCTTGTTTAGTCTGACGGCCGGTGTTTCGGACATGGGCGATCTCCCCTTCAAGATTTGATAGCGGCTGTTACGATGATCTCAACTTTCAATACGTTCCGCGCCAGACGGGCCTCGCCACAGGCTCGAGCCGGCGCGTGACCCTCGGGTACCCAGGCATCCCAGACGGCGTTCATTTCTGCAAAATCCGCCATATCGCGCAGCCAGACGGTGGCCTGCAGGATATGTTCGCGGTCCGAGCCCGCCTCGGCGAGCAGGGCATCAACGCGGGACAGACAGTCCTGCGTCTGTTCGGTGACGCTGTCACCCGAGCCGACCTGACCGCACAGATAGGCCACGCCATTGTGCTTGACGATCTTCGACATCCGCGCACCGGTGTGGAGACGTTCAATCATTTCAATAGCCCCCGGCCTTTCAGCGCTTCGGAAATCTCATCCAGAATGGCCGGATCATCGATCGCAGCCGGCATCTTGAACTCAACGCTGTCGGCAATCTTCTGCATTGTCCCGCGCAAAACCTTGCCAGAGCGTGTTTTCGGCAACCGTTTGACCGGGATGGCTGTTTTGAAGGCAGCGACGGCTCCGATCTGTTCCCGCATCAGCACGATCAGTTCTTTCTCCAGCTCACCCGAATCCCGATCCGCGCCGTCATTGGTCACATAGAAGCCCAGCGGCATCTGACCTTTCAACGCATCGGCGGCACCGACCACGGCGCATTCGGCGATGTCCGGATGCGCCCCAATCACCTCTTCCATAGCGCCGGTCGACAGGCGGTGCCCTGCCACGTTGATGATGTCATCGGTGCGCGCCATGATGAAGACGTAGCCGTCCTCATCAATGATCCCTGCATCCGATGTGGCGTAGTAGCCGGGAAATTCGTTCATATACGAAGTCAGGAACCGTTCCGGCGCATTCCAGAGCGTCGGGAAACCCGACGGCGGCAGCGGCAGCTTGCACACGATGTTGCCCAGCATGCCGGGTTCGACCTCATGCCCCTCATCGTCCAGAACCTGTATGTCATAGCCCGGCATCGGCCTGCCCGGCGAGCCATACTTGACCGGGAACTGCCCCAGACCCACAGGGTTGCCCGACATGGCCCAGCCGGTTTCGGTCTGCCACCAGTGGTCGATCACAGGACGCTTCAGCTTTTCCTCGGCCCACTGAATCGTCGCCGGGTCCGAGCGTTCGCCAGCCAGAAACAGGGTGCGGAACTTGGACAGGTCATACTGGCCGATCAACTGGCCCTTCGGGTCCTCTTTCTTGATCGCACGGAAGGCGGTCGGGGCCGTGAACAGCGCTGCGACCGCATGATCCTGAATGACCCGCCAGAAGGCACCCGCGTCCGGCGTGCCCACGGGCTTGCCCTCATACACGACGGTAGCGCAGCCATGCAGCAGCGGCCCGTAGCAGATATAGGAATGTCCGACGACCCAGCCCACATCGGATGCGGCCCAGAACACCTCACCGGGAGTGATCCCATAGTGGTGTTCCATCGTCCATTTCAGCGCCACCATATGCCCGCCATTGTCGCGCACGACCCCCTTGGGCTGGCCGGTGGTTCCGGAGGTGTAGAGGATATAGAGTGGATCGGTCGCCGCGACCGGCACGCATTCCGTGATCTCGCCCGCCGCCTTTGCTGCGCCAACCCGTTCGGCATAGTCCAGATCGCGGCCCGGGAACATCTCAGCCAGTTCCATGTCGCGTTGCAGGATCAGGCAATGCTCGGGCTTGGTTGTGGCTTCTTCAATCGCTGCATCCAGCAACGGTTTGTAGTGCACGATCCGTCCGGGCTCGATTCCGCAGGAGGCCGAGATGATCATCTTCGGCGCGGCATCGTTGATGCGGGTGGCCAGTTCATGCGGAGCAAAGCCGCCAAAAACGACCGAATGGATTGCACCCAAGCGAGCGCAGGCCAGCATCGCAAACACCGCTTGCGGCACCATCGGCATGTAGATGACAACGCGATCACCCTTGCCGACGCCATGAGCGCGCATGACCGAAGCCAACGCGCCGACTTCGGCCTGCAATTCACAAAAGCTGAAGGTCTGAACCGTATCGGTGACCGGGCTGTCATAAACCAGCGCCTTGCGGTCACCGTGCCCAGCCTCGACGTGACGGTCGACACAGTTCCAGCAAGTGTTGCAGGTTGCCCCGGCGAACCAGCGCCCGTAGACGCCCATCTCCGGGTCAAAGACTTTTTCAGCAGGCGTGAACCAGTCGATCTGTTCGGCGGCCTTGCCCCAAAACGCCTCGGGGTCGGCCTGCCAGCTTGCATATGCGTCCGCGTAGCTCATGACATCACGTAGTTCAGGCCGAGGCGACCGCCATCGACGTAAATCGTTTCGCCAGTGACATAGCTGGCCTTTTTCGAGCACAGGAACGCCACCACATCGCCGATCTCGCGCGCGGTGCCTGCACGGCCCATTGGCGTGCGCGACATCGCCATTTTGAACGCTTCGGGATTGGCGTTCACACCCGCCATCATCTCGGTATCAATCGAGCCGGGGCCAACCGCATTGACACGAATGTTTTTTGGAGCCAGCGCCAGTGCAGCAACCTTGGTCAGCTGCATGATCCCGCCTTTCGAGGCGCAATAGGCCGGGATCGCCGGGATCGCGACCTGCGCGTTGATCGACGACATATTCACGATCGCGCCTTCGATGCCCTTTTCGACCATCGTGTTCGCAACCCGTTGCATCGCCACGAACACGCCACGCAGGTTGATATCCATCACCCGGTCATAGGCGGCCAGATCATAGTCCAGGAAGTTGCCCGGCATCGCGATACCCGCATTGTTCACCAGCGCCGAGACCGGGCCGTGTTCACCCTCAATCGTGTCGAACATCGCGCTGATGGCGTCCACGTCGCCCATGTCGCAAACCATTCCGACACCGCCCACGGTCGCGGCGGCTTCGTGCACGCTGTCCTTAACATCGACCAGAACGACCTTGTAGCCATCCTCGCTCAGCGCCTCGGCGCAGGCCAGTCCAATGCCCTGCGCAGCACCGGTTACAACTGCAATAGGAGTGTCAGCCATCTGCGTTTACCCTTCAAATCCGTAATCTTGCTTTGCCTGGCCGGCAGTGATCAACCCGGCGGCCAGATCGCCTGCCACCGCGTCCCGATCCCTCTGTTCCGGCGCGCCATAGCCGCCGCCACCCGGCAGGCTGAGTTTCAGCCGCTGGCCGTTCTTGACCAGTTGCCGCCCCTTCGAGCGCAGCTTGGTCCCATCGGACAGTTCTACGGCACCCGCGCCACCGGCCAGCCCGCCATTGCGTCCGCGCGCGGGGTTTTCCACCCGGTCGAACATAGCGTTGAAGTAGAAATCATAGCCCTCACGCGGCTCAATTTCGATGGTCTGGCCCAGACCGCCGCGCAGAGCACCTGCCCCGCCTGAGCCTTCGCGCAAATCCTTGCGCCAAACGGTGATCGGCCCCACATGCTCGGTCGCCTCAACGCTCATGGTCGACACGCCGGACGGGAAAGCTGTGGCGCTCAGTCCATCAAAACCGGGGCGCGCACCGGTGCCGCCCGAATTAAACATCAGAACCTCGCGGTTCGGCAAACCGCTTTCGGGGTCCGAGGCCCGCGCAGAAATCTGAATGTTCCAGAGCGCGCTTGCGCCCTCGGCTGGAACCGTATCCGGCATCGCCTTGTGCAACGCGCCCAGAACCACATCCGGCACCAGATGGCCCATGACGTGGCGCACCGAAACTGGCGCGGGACGTTTGGCCGCTAAGATGCAGCCCTCTGGCGCGGTGATCTGAAACGGCTCAAGCGAGCCTGTGTTGTTCGGCACCTCGGGTGCAATTGCACATTTTAGTGCGTAACAGGCATAGGCGCGGGTATAGACCTCGGGGCAGTTCACGCCGAACCGGCTCATCCCCGATGTGCCCGCGAAATCCGCCAGCAGTTGATCGCCATCGACGCTAAGCGTCACCTCCATATGCACCGGGGCGTCATAGCCGTCGACTTGCATCGTCTCGTGATAGGTGCCCGAGGGCACTTTGGCGATCGCCTCCAGCGTCGCCTTACGGCTTGTCTCGATGACGAAATCCGATAGGGACTGCAGGTCGTCAATGCCGAACTCATCCATCATCGCCTGCAGACGGCGGTCGCCCGCCTCGTTACAGGCGGCCAGCGAGTACATGTCGCCCACGGTCTGGTCGGGCGTGCGCACATTGGCGCGGATCATCTCAATCAGCAGAGGCTGCACCTGACCGCGTTCGGCGAACTTGGTGATCGGGATCAGCAGACCCTCTTCAAACACCTCATTGCCATCCGGCCCAAAGCCGCGTCCGCCGATGTCCACCACATGCGCGGTACAGGCAAAGTACCCGATATGCGCGCCCTTTCGGAACACCGGAGTAACCACGGTGATGTCGTGCAGGTGGCCGGTGCCCAGCCACGGATCATTGGTGATGAACACATCGCCATCAAACGTGTTCTGCGGCCCGATCTGCGCGGCGAAATGCGTGACGCTCTCCGCCATCGCATTTACGTGGCCCGGAGTTCCAGTCACCGCCTGTGCGATCATCCGCCCCTCACGGTCGAACAGTCCCGCCGACAGGTCGCCCGCCTCGCGGACCGAGGTTGAAAAGGCCGTACGGATCAGCGTTGTAGCCTGTTCCTCTACAACCGCAATCAAGCGGTTCCACATGATCTGATGATCGATATCTGACGCACTCATCGCTTAAGCCTCCTTCGCCAGCAAGAGCAAACTTCCATCGCCCTGCCCCACCGCGCGATAACCCGAAGTGACTACGGTTGATGTTTCGGATTCGACGATGATCGCGGGGCCTTCGACGGCTTTGCCCGGTGTCATGCTCGACCGCTCGATCTCGCGCGCTTCAACCGATTTGCGCAGGGCGGCGTCGAAGAACTCCCGCGTCCGCGCAACATCCGCGTCCGAGCCGCTGTTATGACCGACGACAGGTTCGGCATCGGGCAGAACCGTCGAGACGGTTAGAAGCCAGTTGGTGATCTCCACCGCAAGCCCTTCGATGATCCGGCCAAAGAGCGTACGGTAGGCGTCTTCGAAGGCCTTGAGGATCAGTGACACATCGCTGTCTTCGAACTGCTTGTGCGACAGCACGACCGGGATTTCCCAACCCTGCCCGGAATAGCGCATCTGCGCGGTCAGACGAGTTTCAGTATCGGCCCCTTTCGCTCCCTCGTCCACAAAAGCACGCGCTTCGGCCTCCATCTCAATCAGGGCCGCATTCACGGCACCGGCGTCGAAGTCGTCCAGACGCTGGAACAACCCGCGTGTCGCCTCAAAGCTGAACGGCGCCTTTAGGAACCCGATGGCCGAACCCACCCCCGCGCCCGGCGGGATGATAAGCGCCTTGATCCCCAGTTTCTCGCACTGACGGCAGGCGTGCAGCGGGGCACCGCCGCCAAAAGCGATCATGGTAAAATGTTCGATGTCGCGCCCGTTTTCGACCGTGTGAACCCGCGCGGCGTTGGCCATGTTCTCGTCCACCAGTTCGGTGATGCCAAAGGCGGCATCCCCGGCGGAGAGGTTCAGCTTGGCGGCGGCTTTCTCGGATTCTGCCGTGTGCAACGGGATCGCGCCACCGGCAAAATTGTCCGGGTCCAGACGGCCCAGCAACAGGTTCGCATCCGTCACCGTCGGCTCGGTCCCGCCGCGCCCATAACAGGCCGGTCCGGGTTCCGATGCGGCCGAGCGCGGCCCCACTTGCAAACGCCCCATGCTGTCAACCGAAGCAATCGAACCGCCCCCGGCCCCGATTTCAACCATCTCGACCACGGGGGTCGACACGGTCATGCCCGAGCCTTTTTTGAACCGATAGGTCCGGGCAACCTCGAAGGTGTTTGCGGTCTTGGGCGCACCGTCTTCGATCAGGCAAATTTTGGCGGTAGTGCCGCCCATGTCAAAGCTGAGCACCTTGTCCAGCCCATGCGCGCGCGCAAAGTCGGCGGCAAAGATTGCGCCGCCTGCAGGGCCGGATTCCAGTAGGCGCACGGGCTGCTCTGCCGCGGTTTCGACCGAGATCAGACCACCACCGGAATGCAGCATAAACACAGGCGCGTTCACGCCGGTGTCGCGCAGGCGCGCCACCAGGCGGCCTAAATAGTCGGCCACTTGCGGCTGCACATAGGCGTTGGCGATGACTGTGTTGAACCGGGGCAATTCGCGCATCTGTGGCGAGATCACCGAGGACAGCGAGATCGACAGATCGGGCAGCGCCTTGCGAAGCGCCGCGCCCATGGCAACCTCATGCGCGTCATTGGCATAGGCGTGCATCAGGCCGATGGCGACCGCTTCGAAGCCACCCGCTTTGATCGTGTCGACCATGGCGTTGACCTCGGACAGATCCAGCGCCAGCAGAACCTCTCCGTCCGGGCCCATGCGTTCATTCAGGGTGAATCGGTCCTGACGCGGCACCAGCGGTTTCGGCAGGTTCAGGTTCAGGTCATATTGCTCGAACCGGTTTTCCGAGCGCATCTCGATCACGTCCCGGAACCCTTCGGTGGTGATGAAGGCGGTCTTGGCGCCGCGGCGTTCGATCAGCGAGTTGGTCACCAGCGTGGTGCCGTGAATGACCTGCCCAATGTCTCCCAGCGCGAGATCAGCCTGATCTGCCGCTTTCACGATCCCGTCCAGGATCGCCTGTTCCGGCTGGCTGTAGTTGGTCAGGACTTTGCAGGTGGACAGACCGCCGGGATGCTGCAGCGCCACATCCGTAAAGGTTCCACCAATGTCGACGCCGACGCGAATATCAATCTTGCTCATGGGACTCTAAAGGCTCTTGAGGATTTGGTTGGCCGTGAACGCCGTCTGATACAGACGGGACATGATCGGGGCCGACGGAACGGTTGAAAGCTCGGTCATGGGCAGCGGCAACTCCGCTGGGTCCATGCCCGAGATCAGATTGGCCATGCACTCACCAAAGATCGTGCCGGTGGTGATACCGCGACCGTTATAGCCGATGGGGGTCAGCAGGTTCGGGGCCAATTGATAGATGCGCGGCAGGTGATCGGGAGTCATGGCGATCTGTCCATGCCAGGCCTCTTCGAACTCCACCGGACCCAGTTCGGGATAGAGGCGTGCGAGGTTTTTTTGGGCCCAGCGATGCGATAGCCCGCGTCCGACCGATCCGACGACCGTCCCCATGGACCCGATCACAAGGCGATCGTAGGCATCGCGCCGAATGCTGAACATGATCTGACCCGTGTCCCAGATGCCCTGACGACCGGGAAGAATATGCGACATGTCCGCTTTCAGCGGCTTCGTTGCCAACTGAAAATAGTGGATCATGGTGAAGACACGGTTCAGGTCCGGCCACAGGGTGTCGCTGTAGGCATTTGTACCCAGCACAACGTATTTGGCCCGGACCGTGCCTTTGTCGGTTTCAACAACCCATGTCTCACCATCGCGCCGCAGATTGGTTGCGCGGACACCGGTGCTGATTTCGGCCCCCGCACCTTTTGCGGCACGCGCCAAGCCCCGGCAGTAGCCCATCGGATTGATGGTACCCGCTCGATGGTCCAACAGGCCGCCGTGGAACGCGCTTGTTCCTGTTTTTTCAATCATTTCTTCAGCGGATAGCAAATCGACTGGTTCGCCCAAACGTGCCCATTCTGCATGGCGCGCCTTCAGGTCTTCGAAGCCTGACGGTGCATGCGCTGCGTGAATGGTTCCTGTTTTGGTAACCTCGCAGCGGATCTGGTGCTTTTCGATCAGATCAAAGACTTGCGCCGGCCCATTACCGAACCGCTTTACAAAGCGAGGCCCGTAAGTGTCACCCAGCTTTTTGCGGACCGCAGCTGGCGGGTGCCAAACCCCTGCATTAACCAGACCCACATTGCGCCCCGATCCACCAAATCCGATATGCTTTGCCTCAAGGACATGGGCGCTCAGCCCCTGCTCCGCGCAGTAAAGCGCCGTTGAAAGACCGGTGAACCCGCCGCCAACGATTGCGACATCTGCTTCTGCGTCGCCAGTCATCGGATTACGAAGATCCGGTTCCTCCGCGGACATATCCCAAAGAGAGATCGGGCTGTCTGTATTCATGCGCGGGTACCCTCTTTCTGAACTTCGAACACACCCGGCAGCCAGGCGATTCCTGTTTACCTACGTTGCAACGAACTCTTCTTTGTGTCAATATATGACAAGTGTGTTTTATATATCGGAACAAATGATATGACCCAGCTTAAGAAAACAGCAGCCCAGATGGTTCAGGAATCACGAGATCGCATCGAAGAGATCGAAACTGCGGATCTGATCGCGATGGTTGATGACCCGAATGTTGTCATCGTCGATATCCGCGATGTGCGCGAACGTCAGCGCACCGGCTTCATCCCCGGCAGCTTCCACGCCCCGCGCGGGATGATCGAGTTTTGGGTCGATCCCGATAGCCCATATCACAAGGACATTCTTGCGCAGGAGGGGAAGAAGTACGTTTTCCATTGCGCCTCAGGCTGGCGCTCGGCCCTTACTGTAGCGACCTTGCAAGATATGGGTTTTGAAGCCGCGCACCTGAAGGACGGCTTCGGGTCTTGGGAGAAATCCGGTGGGCCAATCGAGAAAAAAGACTGACACTGAGCAGAAGCTACGCCTCAGAGTTGGCGAAGCTTCTGCGTCACACCCTCTGCAGCGTGATGAACCAACATACCTAGCCGTTCTTCTCCGCCTTCGCTTAGATTGATATCGGGTAGCGAAATACCAAGGGCAGCGACGGCCTCACCGTCGGGCAAAAGGATCGGCGCGCCGAAGCTTAGAATGCGATCGCGAAATTCTCCGCGGTCGAAGGCATAACCCCGCTTGCGTGTTTCCTCGACATCTGCGGTCACTTCATCCAATGTCGTAAGGGTTTTGTCGGTGTATCGGGCCAGTTGACCGCCCAGTTTGTTGCGCAGCTGTTCGAAATTGCTCGACAGAATGGCCTTGCCCGTACCCACACAATGAATCGGTGCGCTGCCGCCAACCGGGTTCCAGGACCGGATCGGCTTCAGGCTTTCAACCTTGTCGATATAGATGACGCTCAGCCCCTCAGGCACCGCGAGGTAAATTGCTTCACCCGTCTCTTGGCTCAGAAATGCCATCTCGGGCGCGGCGACCGCCCGTAGGTTCAGGTTTTCAACCGAACTGCGCCCAACCTGCCAGGTCTTTAGGGTTGCGGCATAGGTCTTGTCATCCAGATGTTTCACATATCCGAGCGTGTTCAGCGTTTGCAAAAGACGGAACGTGTTTGATTTCGTCAACTCCAGTTCCCGAGAAAGTTCCGTCACACCTTTACTGCCTTGATGCGCCGCGAGATTCTCCAGAATGGCTAGTCCTTTAGACAGTGTGGAATCCACTTTCGGGGCTTTTGGTGTTTCGCTCACTGCTCGTCCTTTCCTCGTAACTTGTTCTGTATAGCAGAACGCGAAACAGCTTCAAATGCAGGCTGATCGTGAACCGTCAAGTCGGGCACCTCCCCTCCAAAGCGGCGTACGTCCAGCATCGTCGAATGGGACGCGGGACTCTGCGTCAGGCTTGATGTGCGCATGTCATGGGTCAATGCATTCGGATTGCCGTGCCGGTCCCGCTGCTGCGGGGCGTCGTAATCCGGGTCGTACCACGCACCCGTCCACAGAAAGACACAGCCTTTTAGAATGTCCGGCGTAACGCGCGCTCCGGCCAGACACCGGCCGCGATCATTGAAGAGCTCGACGACATTGCCATCCGCAATTCCTCGGTCGGTTGCGTCTTCCGGATGGATCAGAACCGGTTCCCGTCCCTGCACTTTCAGGCTGAGGCTATAGTCCCCATTGTCCAGTTGCGAATGTAGCCGTGTACCCGGTTGACCAGAAAGCAAATAGAGCGGCTGCATACCCGCAGCGGTATCGCGCGGCTCAAACCAAGTGGGATGCCCAGGACAATCGTCAAGCCGAAAGCTTGAAATTCGTTCAGAGAAAATTTCAATCCGGCCACTGGGCGTCGGCAGTGGGTTCGCATCCGGGTCCTGCCGAAACTCAGCCAAAAATACCTGCGTCGGGGATGGATCTCGCATTTCGACAACATCACCGCGTATAAATGTTTCCCATTCCGGTAAGTTTTCACCGCTTGCTTGCGCCGCTTCCCTTGTCTGAGCCCAAATACGGCGCAACCAGCCTTCACGATCCAGCCCATCGGTAAATCGATCTGAGTTGCCCATTTTCTTGGTGAGGTCTGCATAGATATCAAATTCGGTCCGTGCCTCTCCGGGCGGCTGAGCGCTGGCGGGCATTGGCACCAAGGCGTTGTCCGATTTACCCCCACCAAAATCTGTGCGTTCCTGCGGTGCTGAAATCGGAAGAACAATATCCGCGTGGCGAGCCGTCGCAGTCCAGTTCAGCTCGTTCACGATCACTGTTTCAGGGCGTTGAAACGCGTTGTGAAGGCGTCGCAGGTCCTGATGGTGATGGAAGGGATTTCCTCCGGCCCACCAAACCATTCGAATATCAGGGAAAATACGCCTTTCGCCGTTGTATAGGTACTCACCACCTGGGTTCAGAAGCATTTCCGAGATCATCGCGACAGGGATAAAATCCGAAGTCGGGTTTTTGCCCTGCGGAAAAGTTCCCCAACGGAATGGTCGCTCTATATTGCCAATATTGGCGTTGACCCCATAGCCAATAGTATAGCCGCCACCAGGCAACCCAATTTGCCCAAGCATCGCGGCCAAAGTGACTGTCATCCATAAAGGTTGTTCGCCGTAATCGGCCCTTTGCAGTGCAGCTGCACAGGTGATCATCGTACGGCCCGAAGCCATTTCTCGCGCCAACGACGAAATTCGATCTGCAGGAACGCCTGAGATCGACGCAGCCCAAGCAGCAGATTTCACTATCCCGTCGGTTTCGCCCATCAGATAGGCCGCAAACTTATCAAATCCGACCGTGTAGCTATCCAGGAAATCGCGGTTGTGCAGCTTTTCGGTCAGAAGGGTATGCGCGATCCCCATCATCACGGCGGTGTCTGTTCCGGGTTTTGGCGGAAGCCATTCTGCGCCAATCTCGCCCGCCGCGTCCGTTTTCAGTGGGCTGAAGTTCACAAATCTCACGCCGGCTACCGCGCAGGCTTTCAGGTTGTCCACCATTCTGTGGCGCGCCACGCCGCCGTCGCTGACCTGCGTGTTGCGTGTGGCCATACCACCAAACATCACCACCAGATCAGAGTGTTTGGCAATCACCGGCCATCGGGTCGCCTGCGCAACATGGGTCCGAAACGGGCCGACAATATGAGGCATCAGTACCAAGGCGGCGTTGTAGCTGTAATTGCCTTCCGAGCGGACAAATCCACCCTGTGTGTTCAGGAACCGCTTGAGCTGGCTTTGCGCATGATGAAAACGCCCCGCACTGGACCACCCATAGGAGCCACCAAAAATCGCCTCATTGCCATATGACTCGCGCACGCGGGTGAGTTCGGAGGCGATCAGGTCCAGTGCGTCATCCCAGCTAACTTCGACAAAGCTGTCACGCCCGCGCGCAACCTCCCCCTCCAGCCAACCACGGCGGACGGCCGGGCGCAACACGCGCGCGCGACCATTCAGACTTGAGGCAATATTGCGGTTGATCTCTGAAGGATTCGGGTCGTCAGGATGCGGGTGAACCGCGACCAGTTTGCCGCCCTTTGTTTCTGAAATACCAGCACCCCAATGGTTTCCGGTCAGGGTCCGGGTCGTCTCTGCGGTCACGTCTTTGTTCCGTTATAAAATACTGTCTTTCCGAATATTGACACAAAACTGGTGGCCTGTCATCATGCTGAACAGCATTAGAGGGCACAAAAGTGCAAGACATCCCACTTAATCTAGCAGACTGCCTTGTGCAGGATGGACGTCCCGATCGTGTTGAGGGTCGACATGTTAATATGCCGATAGAACTCGGCTCAACAATGGTTTTCGACAGCTTTGCAGAATTCGCAGCTGCACGTGATGCCCGATATGAAAGCGGCACACTCTATTATGGGCGCTATGGCAATGCCGCGACCTTTAAGCTTGAGCAGATGCTGGCAAAACTTGAAGGCGCCGAAGCGATCACGCTGACATCCTCTGGGGTGGCCGCCATCACAACGACGCTGATGGCGCTGACCCACCCCGGCTGCCACGTTCTGGTCGCTGACAACGTTTATGGCAACACCCGCGCCTTCTGCGACGGGCTGCTGACCCAGCAAGGGGTCGAGATCGAGTATTTCAATCCACTGATTGGTGGCGCGATCAGTGGCCTGATGCGTGAAAAAACGGCGGCCATCATGCTTGAAAGCCCGGGGTCGGGAACTTTCGAGATGCCTGATATCCGGGCTATCACGGAAGCAGCGAGATCGGTAAAAGTGCCGACCGTCCTCGACAACACATGGGGAACGCCAGTTTTTAGCCAGCCATTGTCCTGGGGCGTTGATACCGTTGTCTACTCGGGCAGCAAATACATCTCAGGCCACTCAGACTGCATGCTGGGAATAGCCGCAAGCAATGCCTCTTACGCAAAGATCATTCGCAAGGCGGTCATGCAGATTGGCGATAAAACCGGCGGTCAGGAAATCCTGCTCGCCCTGCGCGGGCTCAGAACTCTGAAGTTGCGGATGGAGTATTTCGATAGAGCTGGTCGCGAGATGGCGAATTGGTTTTTGGACCAATCGCAGGTCAAAACCGTTCTGCACCCGGCGTTGCCCTCCTGTCCGGGACATGAGAACTGGGCGCGGGTTTTTACCGGCGCTGCCGGGCTGTTTGGCGTCGTCTTCCACACCACAAGCGAAAGCGCCGTGCATCGCTTTGTTGATGCGCTGCACCATTTCGGAATAGGGGTCAGCTGGGGCGGGTATGAAAGCCTCGCCCTGCCGGTCACGCCTGTGCGTACAGCGACCAAGTGGTCGGAAACCGGCCAGCTTGTCCGTTTCAATATCGGGTTAGAGGACCTTGACAGTCTGAAAGCAGACATCGTCAATGCCCTCCCCCTGCTTGATCAGTAAGGATTTAGAAATGCTCAACAAGATCGACCATTTTGCCATCGGCGCAGACACTCTGGCCCAAGGCGTTACGGCCATGAAAGACGCGCTGGGTGTCGAGGTGCCTCAAGGATCGAAACACGATGCGATGAGCACGCATAACTGCGTAATGCAGGCAGGCAAGGAGAGCTTCTTTGAACTGATCGCAATCGACCCCGATGCCCCCGATCCGGGCCGGGTCCGCTGGTTCACTCTGGATGATCCCGCGACGCAAGACCGGCTGAACGAGCGCCCTCGGGCGTTGTGCTGGGTGGTGAACACTGATGATCTGGATGCCGTCATCGCCGCCAGCCCGGTTGAACTGGGCGAGGTTGTCCATTTCCAGCGCGGCGACCGCAGTTGGCGTCTGACCGTACCAAAAGACGGGCATCTGCCGGAAAACGGACTGCTTCCGGCATTCATCGAATGGTCCCCCGGTCCGCACCCGTCAGCGGGTCAGCAGAACCTGGGCGTTACGCTTTCAAAGGTGCTGGTGCAGACACCGGATGCCGCGCGACTGAAGGACATGTTTGAAAAACTTCAGATATCGCATTTGGCGGAGATTTCCGAAGGTCCCACCGCGCTGTCCTTTGTTCTGGAAAGCCCAAATGGAACTGTGACGCTCGACTAAGAGAAAGGTGCTTTATGGCGATCCCACCGGTCAATCTGTCGCAAAAACCGGACGTTACCGGTTTCTTTGATCCGGGGTCCAACACGATCACATATATCGTGCGCGATCCCAGTTCGACGGCCTGCGCCATTGTCGATCCGGTGATGGAGTTCGACCTTTCAGCTGGCCGTCTGACATTTGAAGGCGCAGATCAAGTCGTCGCCTATATTCGCGAGAACGATCTGACTCTGGAATGGATCATCGAAACACATGTCCATGCCGACCATCTCTCGGCCGCACCTTACCTTCAACAAAAGCTAGGCGGTAGGATCGGTATTGGCGAGCATGTGCAGACCGTTCAGGACACCTTCGGCAAAATCTTTAACGAAGGCACCGAGTTTCAGCGGGATGGCTCACAATTTGACGCCCTGTTCAGGGATGGTGACACCTATCAGCTGGGCAGCATGGCTTGCTTCGCGCTGCATTCACCTGGCCACACACCGGCCTGTATGGTTCATGTCATTGGTGATGCTGCATTTGCCGGAGACACGTTGTTCATGCCGGACGGCGGCTCAGCTCGGGCCGACTTTCCTGGCGGCGATGCAGGGCAGCTTTACGACTCGATACAACGGGTTCTTTCGCTGCCTGATGAGATGAGACTTTTCATCTGCCATGACTACGGCCCCGGAGGGCGCGCAATTGCTTGGGAGACCACCATTGGTGAGCAAAAAGCCAAGAACATCCATGTTGGTGGCGGCAAATCTCGGGAAGAGTTCATCAAGTTCCGCACGGAGCGTGACGCGCAGCTGGCCGTTCCCAAGCTCATCCTTCCTTCGCTTCAGGTCAACATGCGCGCCGGTGAAGTGCCAGAGGACCACGACGGGAACATGATGCTCAAGACCCCCATCAACAAGCTCTAACCACTATACCGCCTACAATTAACAAACCGCCCATCTGGTTTCAGATGGGCGGTTGCTTTTGCAGTTGCGGATTAGGGGAGGTTGGGGAAATTACCGCTCTGCAACTTTCATGCGTCGTTTGAGGTATTCACCGTACTGGCCAAGTCCAAACAGGAAGACCCAGTAGATCGCCGCAACAAAGGCCAGAACCTCGATGTAGTATGGCGCCCACTCGCCCGTGCCGAAGGCCGCATTGGCCGAAGCAAGGATATCGAAGAACCCGATGATGATGACGATGGCGGTTTCCTTGAAGGTCACAACCACGTTGTTGACCGTCGCAGGTAGGGCATGACGGAACACCTGCGGCAGCACAATGCGCCCGAGGATTTGCCAATAGGTCAGACCCAGCGCTTTGCCCGCTTCGAACTGGCCTTTGGTGATAGCCTGAAATCCACCGCGCAAAACCTCAGCCTGATAGCAGGCGAAGAAGAGCCCAAAGGCGATAATCACACGCCATATCTTGTCGCCTTCCAGCCAGCTTGGTAGCAGGATCGGAATGACAACGGCGGCTGTGAACAGAGTTGTCAGCAGTGGCAAAGACCGGATCATGTCGATTACCAGAGAGGCAAAGCCGCGCACGACTGGCATTTCCGAGCGCCGCATCAGAGCCAGACCCAGCCCCATTGGCATCCCGATCAAGACCACGCTGGAGAACAGGAACAGCGTCAGGGCCAATCCTCCCCATTGGTCGGTGGTAACCTGAGGCAGACCCAGTAGGCTGCCTTCCATCAGCAGGTAATAGATGGCAAAACCCACGATCCAGATGGTTGACAGGCGTTTGGCCGTCCAGGTCCACGGGAAGCACGATACGATAACCGTGCCGATAATTGACAGGCAGGCCAGTGCCGACCGCCAATGCTCGTCATAGGGATAAAGGCCAAACAGGATCAGCCGGTGCCGGGCGTCGATAACGGACCAGCAGGCCCCGCCATGGCCGCATTGCTCGACATTGTCGGCGCTCCAGACTGCGTTGAACACACCCCAGCTCACCGCCTGCCAAACCAGCCACGCCAAAAAGGTAAACACAACAACCGTGATCACTGAATCCGTGGGCGTGGCAAAGGAGCGGCGGCGGAATTGCTGCCAGTCGAATTTCTTGGAGAGGACTGCGTCAGCCATATCAATGCGCCTTCAATTTGAGGCTTTCGTTGAGCCAGTTGACGAACTGAGCAATCGAGAAGTTGACCAGCAGGAACGCGCCCATGAGGATGGCGATCAGTTCCAGCGTCTGACCGGATTGCGTGATCGAGGTTGAGACGATGTAGAACAGGTCCGAGAACCCGATGGCGACACCGATTGTTGTGGCTTTCATGATGAAAATCCACTGGTTGCCAAGCGGGGGAATGATTGTCCTCAATGCCATGGGCATCTTGATGCGCGCCCAGATCGCACGCTGGGTCAAACCCAGCGCCTCCCCAGCCTCGATCAGACCTTTAGGCACTTCGGCGAGGCCACCACGAACGACCTCAGCGATATAGGCCGAGCCGTAGAGCGTGATGGCAATGATCATGACCAGTAGTTCTGGTGAGATGGTCAGACCACCCTCAAACCGCAGCCCCTGCAGCGCAGGCCACGAAATCGCGCCCTCGCCCGCTGGAACCGTCAGGCCAGTTGCGACCAACACCATGAAAAAGCCCAGGCCAGTCAGAGCGAGTACAATCTTTAGGAAGCTGATTTTCATCCGCGCCATGAAAAACGCCGCAGCGACCAGGACCAGAACCATGATTAGGGCGACGGTCAATGACACGTTCAGCAGCGGGATCATCAGCCCGCGATTGGACAAAAAGATCGCCTCACCCAGTGACATCGCCTGTCTGGGCCCCGGCAGGTGGATCACAACGGCGTACCAGAAAATACCCTGCAGGATCAGCGGAATGTTCCGGAAGGTCTGGATATAAACCGTCGCCGCGGTTTTCAGGGCCGGGTTGCGCGCATCGCGGAACGTCCCGATGAGGAAACCGAACACAGTGGACAGCACAATTGTCAGAAAGCCCAGAAAGATCGTGTTCAGGAACCCGATCGTCAGGGTTCGGGCATAGCTGTCATTGATATCCCGATCAATCAGCGAAAACGAGTAAGACCAGCCTGTGGACCGCTCGAGGAAGCCAAAGCCGCTGGCAAGACCCAGCGCATTCAGGTTGACCTTGGCACTCTGAATGGCGCCGATGACAATAAGCGCGGAAAATACAATCAGCGCGCTTTGGATAATCAGCTTGCGCCTGTTGGCGCGCGCCTTCAGTTCGGATGCGTCCATGGCTTCAGTCTTTTTTAATGTACCGGAAGTTGCGGGGCCGCCTTCTACGGCGACCCCGGGCTAAGTCAATGCTTAGTCAAGCTGCGGGGCGTAGAGAACGCCGCCGTGGCTCCAGAGGTTGTTCAAACCGCGTTCCAGTTTGTACGGGCTGTTGTCGCCCAGATTACGGTGATAGATTTCACCATAATTGCCCATGGCTGCGATCATCTCTTTGGCCCATGTGTCGCGCAGGCCCAGACGCTCACCCATGCCCGGTTCGGCGCCCAGCAGACGGGCGATTTTCGGGTTCGGTGGGTTGGCTGCCATTTCCTCGACATTTTCCGAGGTGATGCCTTCTTCCTCGGCGATCAGCAGGGCTGCCAGCATCCAGTTGGTGAAGTCGACGAAATCCTCATCACCCTGGCGCATCGCCGCCGAGATCGGTTCGTTCGACAACTGGTCGTTCAGGATCACGTGCGCATCCGGGTTTTCCATTTCCGTGGCGCGCAGGACAGCCAGAAACGGACCCCAGGCGACAAAGCTGTCGCAACGGTTGGCCAAATAGGCCGCGCGCAGTTCGGAGGCTTTTTCATAGCTAACCATCGTGTGTTCCACACCAAGACTCTGCAGATAGTTGGCCGCGATGCGCTCGATGGTGGTGCCCGCTTCGACGCAGATGGTGCCGCCTTCCAGATCCTTCGCCTCGGTGATGCCCAGATCGCCATGCGCCATGAACTGTGCGCCGCCGAAGAAATAGGGGATCGAGAATTGCAGACCCAGTTCGGTGTCGCGACCCATGGTCCAGCCGGTGGCTTTGATGATGACGTCGACGTCACCAGACTGCAGGGCCGGGAAACGCTGTGCCCAGCTCAACGGAACGATCTGAGCCTTGCTCGGGTCGCCCAGCAGCGCAGTTGTCATCGCGCGGCAGAGGTCGATATCTAGACCTTTCCACTCGTTTTTGTCGTTCACTTCGACAAAGCCGAAATAGGAGCCGTTGTGACCCGAGCACAGCATCGTGCCGCGATCCTGGATTGCTTTGATCGTGGGGCTTTCCGCCAGCGCAAGGTGGGGGAAAGCCGTCCCTGCCGCCAAAGCCAAACCTACCGCCAAACCTTTGATTTGCATTTTTCCAACTCCACTGTTGTTCTGAATATCAGCACGTCTGTATTGTTATAAAGAATGTCTAACTTGACGTAACGAGTCAATAGTTTCGCACTTGAGACTCATCTTTTGTCGAAAAGGGTCGAGAAGAATTGCCCAGATTTTAAGCAATTGGCGGGTGAGGTGATTTGCCAGCTTACCCGTTCTCGGTTGTTCCCGGATGGAGAGGGTCGGCAAAAAAGTCGTTTGTGTTCTGAGGACTAAGCCAGTTGAAATTTTGGAAAGCTCTTGGGGACCCTCTCCGCGTGGGTGGGAGGAACGGGTTTTTGACGATTTTTCTTGAGGCGAGTGGGATCAAAGGCCTTAGCCACCGCCAACAAAGGCGACGTTACCCATACGATTGATCATCTGTATGTCTCGGACGATGAGACCTTGGCGGTCATGATCGGCTTTGTTGAGGCCAAAATCGAGGCCGTAGGTATGGATGCAACAGGCACCTATCTGTTTGTCCTCCGCCCAGAGGACGATGGCTGGAAAATCGTCACCGACATGTGGCATCAGCATGTTCCCGAGGGGAGCTGAGGTCTGAAGTATATGTCGCCCCCGGCGCGAAGTGATGCCGTACTGCACCAAAATCAATTGGTGCAGTGCAGTGGCTGGTTTCAGGCTGGGTTGAGGACAGTTGCAGCTATCAGATCATGATGACGACTTCGATGCCATCCAGTCTGATCACGGCACCCTCCACTCTGTTCTCAGGTCTTAGCGGCGTGCCAAATGGATCCCGGCGATAGTGCAGCGCACCGAACCGCCAGCCATTTCTATCGTTGGAATGGGAAGTGGAACAAGTTTCGCGCTCTTCTCGATGATGGCTTTCTGGTTTTCCGTCAGAGCATCGAAAGCCGTTTGCGACAGGGCCAGAAGGCGCATGTCTCTGCCCTGAAGTTCAATGGCGTTACCGGCGAAGGCTTCGATCTGATCATGACTGAGTTCGATCACATTGCGTCCAGGTCGCCCAAGTCGGTCTACGACCTCTTTCCTGCGGTTTTCGTCAGTGATCATGTTCGCGCCGATCAATGCATAATCCGTTGCGATGCACATCAGCACGTTGGTGTGATACACAGCAACTCCGTTTCTGTCAGTTGCTGCGAACGCCATCGGTTCATAGTTGAAATGGGTGCAAAACCGCTCCAGCAGGATCGGGCTGGTCCGGTCAGATTCAACGGCATAAGCGACGCGATCAACATGATCGATAACCATAGCCCCTGTGCCTTCTAGGAACAGGTTGTCATGCTCAAGCCCCGAATAATCGATGATATCCTGAACACGGTATTCCTGCTTGAGTAATTCGATGACATCCGTCCGACGCTCTAGTCGGCGGTTTGGGGCCATCATTGGATAGATCGCGACATGTCCGCCAGCGTGGGTCGAAAACCAGTTGTTGGGAAAGACACAATCGGGGGTACGGTTGTCGTCTCCCTCAAATACATGGACGAGCACGCCGTACTGGCGCAGGATTTCTGCAGATCGCGTGGCTTCGTCATAAGCCTGCTTAGCAATATCGCCGCTTGCGGTTTGACCGGCCTGAAACACGTTATCAACAGTTTCCGTATTCACCGAAAAATGGTGCGGACGGATCATGACAACTGAAGACGGGGCCTGAATACTGGGTTTTTCCATAATTGTGATCTCCTCAGTTGTCCGGTTATTGGGCGCGCAGCAGCATTCCGAACAGATCGCGCGGATCGTCGGGGTCAGCCAGCATGTCCAGGTCTTGAAAGAAGTCAGTGCCCGTGATCCGGTCACGGACAAAGCGCAGGGCGGAAAAGTCCTCGATGGCAAATCCTACTCCATCGAACAGGGTAATCTGGCGGTCACCGGTACGGCCCTGCTTGATGCCCTTTATGACCTGCCACATTTCAGTTACCGCGAAATCGTCAGGCATCTGTTGAATATCACCTTCCACGCGGGTTTGCGGCGGGTACTCAACGAAAACATCTGATCGCAGCAGAACGTCTTTGTGTACCTCGGTTTTGCCCGGGCAATCGCCGCCGATAGCGTTGATGTGAACGCCTGCACCGACCATGTTGTCGGTCAGGATGGTCGCGTTTTGCTTGTCTGCCGTGCAGGTGGTGACGATCTTTGCCCCTTCGATGGCCTCTTCGGGCGTCTTGCACGACGTGATATTGAAGCCGCGGCCCTCAAGATTTCTGACTAGCTTTTGGGTTGCCTTGCTGTCGATGTCATAAAGCCGGAGCGTATCAACACCGCAAAGCACATTCATTGCGGTGGCTTGGAATTCAGATTGGGCCCCGTTTCCGATCATCGCCATGCAGCTTGCACCCTTGGGGGCCAGGTACTTGGCGACCATCGCAGATGTCGCCGCAGTACGCAGTGCGGTCAGCATTGTCATTTCAGTCAGCAAAACGGGGTAGCCTGTATTGACGTCGGCAAGAAGACCAAAGGCAGTGACAGTTTGCAGGCCTTCCTTGGTGTTTTTTGGGTGGCCGTTCACGTATTTGAACCCATAGGCCTCACCGTCCGAAGTTGGCATCAACTCGATCACGCCGACATCTGAATGACTGGCAACGCGTGGGGTCTTGTCGAATTTCTCCCAACGTCGGAAATCGTCTTCGATATACAATGCAAGACCTTTCAGCATCGACTCAATGCCGATGCTGTGTATTAGGCGCATCATGTTTTCGACGCTGACAAATGGAACAAAAGCGAGTTCGGATGGGGACAGTTTGGGCATGGAGACACCTTCGAATCTTGGTTTCTTGCAATATCGCCTGTAAGAATTTTAGGATAAATGAGCAAATTACGCAGTTCGCTAGGTCAAAGTCGACCAATTTGTTCGGTCGATTTTTGCAGAAAGTACAGCTGATGAAACAAAGTCGGGGTAAGCACATTTACGATGATCTAGACCGTCAACTAATCTCTTTTCTTCGACGTGACGGTCGAGCGCCAGTTTCCAAACTTGCAGATCTGCTTGGTGTGACCAGAGCAACAATCCAAAGCAGGATGGACAAGTTGATAGAAACTGGGGCGCTGCTCGGTTTCACGGCCCGGATTCGCGAGGATTACGAGGAAGACTACATCCGCGCGATTATGATGATTGAGGTCGTGGGAAAGTCCACTAGTCAGGTCATTCGGGCGTTGCGCGGAATGTCAGAACTCTACGCCTTGCACACCACGAATGGGAACTGGGACCTGATCGCCGAAGTTCGCGTCGCCAAATTACACGATTTTGATCGCGTGCTGCGTGAAGTTCGAATGATCGATGGGATCTCCAACAGTGAGACAAGCCTGCTGTTGTCGAGTGTTTGATCCGATCATCGTAACTTACGTTCCATTCCTGTCTACATTCCTCCCCAACACGTTCATGGGACCGGAAATCATCACCCAGTGAAGTGGAATGCGCTGGCGACATCTGTCGCCAGCACATTTTGTTCAGGATAGTAGGATTTGTGTGGCTATTGTGGTGATCCAGCGGCACGAAACTGCTAGAAGTCTCCTTCCATAGAAGTTGAGGGCTCGGTGGGTAGGCCGGAAGTGGCTCAGTCGAATATGGCGGTTCAAAAAACCGTCTCAGCTTCTGCTTCAAGTACAGGCCGATTATTACGGTTGTTGTGAGGCGCACAAAGTGGTCCTTCATACAAAACCAATCTATGCCCGACATGTGGCCATGCGCCATTTCCTGATCCACGATCTGCCTGACGGGTTCCACGGCATCCGCCACCACGGCCTGCTGGCCAGTTCAGCGCGCAAAACGAACATTAAGAAGATCCAGACTTCGCTTAATGTTCAACGCTCCGACGAAATCACCGAGCCACAGCAGGAGCCCGATGTCACTCCGCTCACTTTGCGCGAGCCATGCCCCTGCTGCGGCGGTCCAATGCGTATCATTGAGATCTTCCGGCGTGGTTAGATACCGATGCCGTGTGCGCCACTACGGGAGCAGGCCGCATTTTCCGATGCCTGACCATACACTTCGATATGCTCCGGTCGTCTTTAGCTGATCGGTCAAACCTACTTGCGGTCATCACTCAGAATAAATGCTGTGACTCACAGCATATGGACTCAATCGGTGAAATGCCCGCGACCAAAGTGGCAGAAAATGGTCGCAGCTGGCGCATCAAACACTGTCGGCCACGCGTCTGTGGCAACGTCAGCCTCATCCGTCTGCGCTCTTTCCCCATAGCATGATCCCAGTTCCCGCGGCTTCCTCCTACCGAGGTTTGTAAACGCGGTCCACCGTCGGCCAAAAAGGCAAAGTTGCATCCTTGTGGAAAGGGCTGCCTTTCAAAGAGATCATGTTGGAACCTATTCGAAAACTACTGGGCAAAACAAACGTCAGATCACGCATGTTCGTCAATTGGGTCCCAGATTTTGCAACACATCCATTCAAGGTTGCTTTGATCGCTGACCGTTTGGAAGCTGCAGAGCCTTTCCAAGATGTGCAACAGACTTGTAGAGCTAGCCATAGCGATTGCCTTGTTTGTCTGAAAAAGACCACCGATCACTGGGTTGCGGTTGTGAAAGGCAATCCTCGGTTCGTTACTGAGACAACTCCCGAGATCTTGAAACAGCGGCATTGACGCCGTCTCCAACAACGCCTTTCAGATTGTTATTAGTAGCAAAGGCCGACAATGCGGCTGCCGTCGTTCCACCTTTTGACGTTACACTCTCGCGCAGGCTCGCCGGGCTTCTGTTGGTCTTGAGCAGCTCTGCAGCGCCGATCAACGTGTCAATAGACAGGTCCAGGGCCAGTTCCGGGTCCAACCCAGCTTGTTCGCCGGCCAGTGCAAGCGCTTCGACAAATGCAAAGAAATACGCCGGGCCCGAACCGGATACAGCCGTTGTCATGTGGATGTGGTCTTCGTTATCCACCCAGCGAACAGGGCCGGAACCGGAAATCAGGGCTTCGAACTGTTCTTTGTGAGACGGTTCCGACAGATGTGCCACATTCACCGATTGACCAACCGCCGCGGCCATGTTCGGCATACAGCGCGCAACGACACATGGTTTTCCAGCGTTCCTTGCAATTCGGCTGCTGGCAACGCCAGCCATGATGGAAATCACCAGACCACCCTCAGACAAAGGAACCGCCCATCCGGAACCAAGCGTCTCAAAGATCTGCGGCTTTACGGCCAAAAGGATGGTTCCGAACTTCTTGTCTTCCGGGATCTCTTCGATCCTATGGAACAAACCGCTGAGGCCAAGTTCGACAGCCACTTCGGCATCCAGGAATGGGTCAACGACTGAGACCTGATCCATATCCCCACCACTACTGCGGAAGCCTCTCAGGATAGCGAGGCCCATATTCCCGCCACCTATGAACAACGTTGAGTTTGGACTTTGTGACATCGTGAATGCCCTCTGATGATTGGAATTGGTCTGCTCGACAGGACTCAAGCGCCCTGCCCCATGGGGAGTGTCAATTGGCTTGAGGTCGACCACCTCTCGAACAAACGGGAGGTGGTGATAGTGCTACCAGCCTTCTTCAGTGGCCAGGCTGCGCGCACCTTTGACCGCGATGCGCTTCTCCATGTACTTGATTCCGCGCAAAATCGGGAAACAGTAGATGAAGTAAAGCGTGGCACAGAGGAACAGGATCCACATGATGTGCGTTGGATGCCGGTGGATCGCGTCCTCGCCCTGGCGCATCAATTCCACAACGCCGATCACTGACAGGATTGATGTGCCCTTGATGACCAGAACATAGACGCCGGCAAGCGGAGGCAGTGTCAGTTTCCAGGCTTGGGGTAGAATGACATACGCCAGTCTCTGACGCATTGTCATACCCGTGGCGGCGGCACCTTCCCACTGCCCCTTCGGAACAGCTTCCAGCGAACCACGAACGATCTCGGCGGTATAGGAAGAAGTATATATCGTCAGGGCGATGACCGCAGCCGTGAAATTGGAGAAGTCAAATATGGACCAACCGGTCGTCGGCAGCACATAGTAGACAATGTAGATCTGCACCAGGAACGGAGTTGCACGAACAAGGTGCACATAAAGACCTACTAGGTTGTTTGCGTATCCAGGCCCAACAGTCCGGATCAGCCCCAGAAAAAGTCCCACAACACTACCAAAGAAGATCG
Organism: Ruegeria sp. F5; assembly: GCF_056533845.1. Lineage (NCBI taxonomy): Bacteria > Pseudomonadati > Pseudomonadota > Alphaproteobacteria > Rhodobacterales > Roseobacteraceae > Ruegeria > Ruegeria sp. F5. The sequence goes on from NZ_JBQFOU010000016.1 coordinate 25,080, forward strand.
CAACGAAAGAGATCAAGATGGTGTTCAGAAAGCCTTCCAGCAGGAACGGCATTGTTTGAAGCGTGATTTCAAGCATTCTTGCCTCCTATCGCTGACACCAAGAGTTGCCAGCCAGTCGTTTTTTGGCGACGGACGAGAGATATAGCATCATGAGGTAGATCAGCAGGTAACCGAACGCAGCCGTCATGAAGGCTTCGACAGGCATGACGCGGTCAGACAAAATGATTAGGCCTGCACCGAGCAGTTCAAACACCGCGATAAAGCTCAGGATCGAACTGTCTTTGATAAGAACGGCCGTTTGTCCCAGAAGTGCCGGAATAACATTTGCAAAAGCCTGTGGGTAGATGATGTTGATCATCGCCTGGCGCTCGCTCATACCCACGGCTTTGGCCCCTTCGAACTGGCCACGATCGACGGATTCAATTCCTCCGCGAATGATCTCGCTCATGTAAGCTGCGGTATGCACGGTCAGAGCAAAGATGCCACATGCAAGAGCAGGAACGGGGATGTTCAGAACGGGTATCTGCGAAAGGCCATAGTATACAAGGTAGAGCTGCACAAGAAGCGGCGTACTACGGATCGCTTCGACATATGTGACAATTGGAATCGCGATCCAGCGCTTTTTTGATCGACGGGCCACTGTGATCAGAGTGCCGAGGATAAGGGACAGTACAAGGCATACACAGGATATCCAAAGTGTCGCCCATAGCCCCTCTGCAAATACGGGAAAGTATTGAGATACGACCCGATAATTGTAGATTTCAATAAGGCTCATTTTTGCCTCCTATTTTATCAGGTCGAATGAGTGGCCGGATTGACCGGCCACTCTCTACCTACGAAGGCTGATTACTTGTGGTCAGCTTCCCACGCGTCGCTCAGAACCCAGTAGTTCAGCATGCGCTCGATGGTGCGGTCAGCATGCTTGATGCGGAACCAGTTGTTGAGCCAGGACTGCAGATGAGTATCGGTCGGACGAACCGGGAAGCTCAGCGGCGACTGAACGATGACGCCATCGGTGATGCGCACGCCTTCGAATTCGCGGGTGAACTGGGTTGCGATCTCGCGCGAGGTTACACCAGCATTGACGCGACCAACCGACAGGGCTTGTGCGACGGCCGGGCTACCGCCGGACAGTTCAACAACTTCGGCATTCGGGATGTTCTCACGAACAAAACGCACGTGCGAGCTTGCCTGAGGAACACCGATTTTCACGCCGTCCTTGTTGAGGTCCGACCACGCTGCCGCGTCCGAGTCTCCACCAACGTAAGCGACAACTTCGCTGTAGTAGAACGGCTCGGTGAAGTTCAATTGCAGTGCGCGCTGGGGGGTCGGCGTCATGTCAGCCGCAATGAAATCGACTTTTTCTGCCAGCAGTGCAGGGATCAGACCCTTCCACTCGTAGTCGTGGAATTCGATTTCAACGCCCATGTCCTGCGCGATCAGTTTCACGATCTCGACTGCAAAGCCGGTGCGTTCACCGTTTTTGTCAACAAAGCTGAACGGAGGGCCCTGAGTCTGAACGGCAACGTTCAGCGCGCCCCGGTTTACGATATCGGAAACGGTATCAGCATTCGCTTCCGAAAAAGTGGTGGTGTGTGCAGCCACAAATGTTGCCGCCCCCGCCAAAAGTGACTTGAAGAAGTTCATCACGTATACTCCCTTGGGTTGAGTGATGGTTTAGAGAACCTTGTCCAAAAACTGACGTGCTCGGTCGGTTTTTGGGTTTTCGAAAAATGCTGCGGGCTCACCGCTTTCGACCAATTCGCCACCGTCCATGAAGATCACACGGTCGCAAACCTCACGCGCAAAATTCATTTCATGGGTCACGAGACACATGGTCATTCCGTCTGCAGCAAGACGTTTCATAAGGTCGAGCACTTCGCCGACCATTTCGGGGTCAAGAGCCGAGGTTGCTTCGTCGAAAAGCATCAGTTTCGGCTTCATCGCCAAAGCGCGGGCAATGGCAATACGTTGCTGCTGGCCACCCGACAGCTGCGACGGGTAGTTGTTGGCCAGATGGTCAAGACCCAACTGCCTCAGAAGATCCATTGCGACGTCTTCGGCCTGGGATTTGGAAAGCTTGCGCACCAGAGTTTGTGGCAGCGTGATGTTTTCCAACGAGGTCTTATGCTGGAACAGGTTAAAGTGCTGAAACACCATCCCGACATCGGCGCGAAGCGCATTCATGTCGGTTTTGCGATCCGCAAGGTCGGTGCCGTCGATGACGATGTGGCCCGATGTCAGCGGGTCTAGGCCGTTGAGCGCCCGCAGCAAAGTGCTTTTGCCCGATCCACTTGGGCCAATAATTGCAACGACCTCACCTCGATCCACATGCGTTGAGACGGATTTCAGGGCATTTATTGTCCGGCCATCAGCCGTGTGAAACACCTTTGAAAGCTCATCAATTTTGACCAGCGGGCCCTCATTTGAAACACTATCAAGCGCCATCGTACGAAACCTCCTCTTCCGCGGCACCCAAATGCTGCTTCAGGCCGCACATCAGCGCGTCAGCAGCTGTTGGGTTTACATCGATGTGGGTGACAATTCGGATGCGGCGCTCGCCAAAAGCACCGACAAGTACATCTTGTTTTTTCAACAGCTCGACCAGTTCGGCCGCTTTTGGCGCATCTTCGGTCATATCGAAGATGACGATGTTGGTGTCGACCGGAAGCACCGCTTTGACAAACGGCAAGTCATCAATTTCGCGCCCAAGACGTTCGGCCAGGGAATGGTCGTCAGCGAGGCGCTTCACATGGTTGTCCAGCGCATAGAGACACATCGAAGCGACAATCCCTGACTGGCGCATTGCGCCGCCGATCTGCTGCTTGAGACGCCACGCCTTGGTAATGAACTCTTTCGAACCGGCAAGCACAGCCCCTACGGGCGCGCCCAGACCTTTCGTAAAGTCGATCCAGACCGTGTCGTATTCCTGGGCGTATCGCACAGGAGAGATACCGGTTTTCAACGATGCGTTCATCAACCGGGCGCCATCCATATGGGTAGCAAGACCGGCAGCCTTCGCCGTGCGCGCCACCTCGTCCAACTGTTCAACAGGCCAGATCGCACCACCGCCCATATTCGCGGTTTGCTCAACACACAGCAGTGCGCTTTTGGGCATGTAGCGGGAATTGGGTCGCAGACATTCTTTCACCTGATCCGGAGTGAAAATCCCGCGCTGACCATGGATAGCGCGGATCATGACGCTGCTGATTGCAGCGGGACCGCCGGTCTCAAAGTTGATAATGTGGCAGGACTGCTCGCAAATGATCTCATCACCCGGGTTTGTGTGAATCTTGATGGCGATCTCATTGCACATCGTGCCCGACGGCAGAAAAACAGCGGCTTCCTTGCCAAGCAGATTAGCGACACGTGCGCACAATTCGCTTGTGGTGGGATCTTCATCTTTTTGTTCGTCACCCACGACACAGTCCAATACAGCTTTTCTCATCTCTGCTGTGGGCTTGGTTTTTGTGTCAGCGTAAAAGTCATACATCGTGTTCTGCCTCCTCTGCGAAAGACGAAGAACAGAGCAACTAACGACGTCATGGAGCTATCTTCGACCAACGCAAAACATCATGTGATGGTTGCCTCGGTAGAGTTTGAGCATGCTGGCAGACAGAAGGATAATACAAGGTTGGACCTTTAGTATTCACTTTTGATATGGTGAAATAAGGCCGAGCAAGGGGCCTGGTGCACCCGAAAGGACAACAATTGCAGCTCAATTCCCGTCTTCTCGAATGCTTTCATGCGACAATCGCCGTGGGTACCGTTACCGGAGCCGCAGACATCCTGAACACATCCCAACCTGCCGTTAGTCGGTCCTTAAAGCAGCTTGAGGATGCAGTTCGAATGAAGCTTTTCATTCGCTCCGGAAACCGAGTTACGCCGACACGCGAAGCAATGCTGCTTTATGAAGAGGTCGACAAATCGTTTCGAAGTCTGAGAAGGATTGGGAGAACTGCCGAAGAGATCCGCAACTTGCAACAGGGCAAGATCCACGTTGCCTGTGCACCGGCTTATTCTCAGGGGTTTCTTGTATCTGCCGTGAGAGCCTTCCACAAAAATCGGCCGCGCGTTCAGATCGTCGTATCAACCCGGCAAACTCCGACAATTTCAGATATGGTTGCCTCTCAGCAATGCGATATCGGGCTAGCAGCCTATGCTGTCGAACCTGACGGAACCGTATTCCAGTCGTTCACCGATGCTCCTGAAATTTGTATCCTTCCAGCAGATCATGAGTTGTGCGCAAAAGACGAAATTACGCCCGAGGACATCAACGATCAGAGCTTTGTGGGACTTGGTCAAAATGATCCTTACAGTCAGCGGTTGAGCCGGTTGCTCGAAGAGAAATCGGTGGCACCCAACACAGTCGTGGAAGTACACAATTCGATCATGGCCGCAGAAGCAGTCGCACAAGGAGTAGGTCTAACAATAATAAACCCGTTCTCCGCACTAAGCTTCAAACACCGGAATGTCGTTTTCCGCAAATTCTCGTTTAGCTTACCCTTCAATAGCACCTTGCTTCGATCCAAGTTTCAGCCCGAAAGTACGATGGTATCGGCATTTGAGCAGTGCTTGATTGAAACTCGTGACAGCTACCTAAACGAACTTGAGGGCTTTCTTCACAGTTAGAGGCAATACGATCCCCCGAGGATTTCAATGCACGAGAGAACGAGCAGAGTCGGGCGAGTTGCTTAGAAACCAGACAAGCTTTGGCATTCATGCACGACTGCCGACAATCAAATCTACCCGTTAAACCGGCTTCGGCTACACTAAGCTTCCACGCGATCAGCTATAGCAACGATACGGCGCATTTCACGAAGTACCGGTTTCTCGATCAGCTTGCCGTCAATCACAACAAGGCCTGTGCCGGCTTTCTCGAATTCGGAAATGACGTGACGCGCAGTGGTGATTTGTGCGTCCGTCGGCATGAAGACCTCATTCAGTATCGAAATTTGTTTGGGATGCACAGAACCCTTCCCAGCGAAACCTAGGTCTCGCACCAGTTCAGCCTCCTTTCGCATTCCATCCGGATCGTCTAGGTCAAGAAATGGAACGTCGATTACATCAAGCCCGGCAGCTGCAGAGGCGTGAACCACGCGAGATCGAGCATAAATCAAGGACTGAAACTCGTTTTTACATCTAAGCTCGGCAGCCATATCAACGCCCCCAAAAAACATCGCATCGATCCGATCTGAGCTTCGGGCAATCTCGAACGCCGCTTCTAACCCTTCATTTGTTTCAATGATGATGTGCAGCCGTGATGAGTGGCCCGCTTCGCTCAAAAGCTGGTCCAGAATAACGACCTCGTCAGGGGTCCTGACTTTTGGCATCATCAGGGCTGGTGGCGGAGTATTGGTAGATAGGATCGCGTTTACATCCTCGATTCCGAACCGTTCGCGCATGGAATTGATCCGTACAATACGCTCAACGCCGTCGTCGGCTTGCGGGGTTTGGAACAGAGCCAGTGCGTTTTTTCGCGCTTCAGCTTTGTCTTTTGGCGCTATCCCGTCCTCCAACTCGACACAGACGATATCCGCACCGCTTGCCAGCGCCTTAGGGAACATTTCTGGGCGCAAACCCGGTGTAAAAATAAAACTCCGACGCGGGCGGGCGATACGTGCTGTCATCAGAACCTCCCCCAGAACTTCTCTTTGACCTTAGCTTCGCGGAGGCCATCGGATGTAAGTATCTCGAGAGCAGTGCCCGGTTTCCAATGACTACGATCGATCAAACCGATTGCCGCGTTGCAGTCGAAACTATATGCGCGGCATGAAGACGAGATCCGTCCGACAGAACGGCCATCAGCGATCACATCCCAGAATGCGCCCTGAGGCGGCAGCGCATCACCGGCGATCTCGATGGGGCGCAGCTGCCGATCCGGCTCGCGCTTTTCGCGCAGGGCCACCCATCCAAGGCAACCAATGTCGCGCTCTGTTTCGCACAGGCTTCCGAGACCAGCCTCGAATGGCGTCATATCGAAGGTTATATCTGCTAGGAAAGACAGCATTCCCGACTCGATACGCTCGGATTGGTGCGGCGCACCTGCCCGAACATCCAGATCGCGACCAGCTTCCATAAGCTGGTTCCAGATCACATCACCGCCCTCATTGCCCTCGAAATACAGTTCAAAGCCGCCTTGTGTGGAAAACCCTGATCGAGCGAGGATCATCTGCGTACCGTTCACATCCACGCGCATGTGGCGGAAGAACCTAAGATCGCGGATTTCACTGCCCCAAACACGCGAGACCAATTCGTCAGCCTTAGGACCTTGAATTGCCAATGGCGAGACCTCCGGTTCGAAAACCTCCACATTAAGATTCAACGCGGCAGCTATGCCCTTGTAGTAGAGCAATAGATCGCTGTTGGAAATTGAGACCCAAAACCGGTCCTCGTCCAGACGAAGCAGAACTGGATCGTTGGTCATATGACCTTTCCCATCAACAGTGGGAATGTAGAAACATCTATCATGTGTCATCTGGCTGATGTCACGTGGTGTCGACATCTGAATGAGCTTTGAGGCGTCCGGGCCGACCAGCTCAATCTGCCGTTCGCAACCCACATCCCAAAGCTGCACTGCAGATTTCAAGTGGTAGTACTGTTGCTCCGCCTCACCAAAAGTCGAGGGGATCAACGTGTGATTGTAAACCATGTAACCATTGGGATTATGTGCATCACTGCTGGCCCAGAAAGCCGAGCGACGCTCACGCACAGTTAGCGGCATCTGCGATGTTATTTTGGTGGCCACTGTGTTGAGCATGTTTACAGTTCTCCAAAGTCAACATACGACGTGTCAGAGAGGTCGACCTTCGGCCTTGAGTCTCTTGTTCAAAATCTGGCGGACAAAGATACCAGCGCCGTCAGCGCCTAATGTGACTTCAAGAAAATCGAGTCCGCGCGGATCCACGCTGATCTGCTTTTGCATGACTTCCAGTAGATGTTTATCCTCGTCGAAAGCGGCAACGATGCTGGCCTTGGTCTTTTCGGCCACATCATCAGTTATTGTTGGCACGTCAAAGGCCGCGCCCCAAAAGTAGTGCGTTTTGCCTCTGACTGAAGGGGTCACAATATGGCAGCCCCGCATCAGAAAATCAGCGCGTGCATCGGGTTCTGGCGTTGGATCATGTACGACCCAGTCCGAAAAAGAGATGGCCAACGAAGGCATCCGCCCCTTTTGCGTGCGCTTGATCGGCTTGTCCTCGGGCAAGCCCATACCCGCACAGAAAAGCGGCGAGAGCGGCGCGAGGTCAAAGCCCTGTTCGTAGCAGACAGTGTCGCCTTCCATGTAGTGATCCGGTGGGGTGACCCAGTCATTCTGCTTGAACGTGTTCTTGTGCAGGAACGCTATGTGCGTCAGATCCATCACGTTCTCGCGTATCAGCACCCAGTTGGCCGCGACTTCATAGTAACCGTCAAGGAACGACCAATTCGGATCGACTTGATAGTCCACCTCGGGCGGATCGCAGTCGATGCTGTCCTGATCGCCCATCCATATCCATATGAAAGCACCTGCTTCGCGCACAGCAAACGAGGGAATCTCGGCCCGTTTGGGCTTCATGTGCTGGGTCGGTGCTTTAGTGCAAAGACCCCCCGAATTGAATTCCATGCCGTGGTAAGGGCAGACAATTTTGTCACCATCGACGTGACCTTCTGACAAAGGGGCCCACCGGTGGGGGCAACGGTCATACAGAGCGGCGGGTGTACCGTCTTCAAGCCTGTAGAGAACTACTGGCGTTTCTAATATCCACCGGGCTAGCGGTTTGCTGGTCACCTCACGACTGTGTGCAGCAACCCACCACATGTTGCGGGGATAGTTATCCTGAAGCATCCCGTTTGGGATACGCTGACCGTTCCGGGTGATGGGTTCGTTTCCGTCCATGTCATCCTCCTGTGGCGCACAACGCTGCGAAGCGCTCGATTTCTTCGGGTTTCATTTGGTAGCTGTGATCGGCGTCGGGAAAGTTTCCGGACCGAACGTCCTCGGCGTATTCAGCGAAGGCCGCAGTGGCGATCTCAGCCAGGTTTGCATACCGTTTTGCGAATTTTGGTTTGAATGTGTCAAAGGCACCAATCAGATCGTAGCCATTCAATAACTGGCAGGTGCCAGCCGATCCTGATCCGATCGAAAAAGTGAAGATTGACACCGCTTCGTCTACGGCTTTCCCGACTTCATAAGGCATTGCCTCAATCTCGAGACCAATGGCTCCTGCCGCTTCAATGGCGCGTGCGTCTTCTAGGATCTCCATCGCGGCCTCTGCCGTCCGCCCCTGTATTTTGAAACCGCCAAACAAATGCACTTTGTGCGGCAAAAGTCCTACGTGGCTCATCACCGGGACGCCCGCATCCGCGACAGCGCTTATGATATGCGCTCCTTCACGACCCACTTGCACCTTGAGTGCATCGGCCCCGCTTTCCTTCATCATCCGAACAGCGTTTTTCACGGCAACGTCTGGCGTCGCATAAGACCCGTAGGGCATCGACACTATACTCATAGTGTTCGGCGCACCCCGTCGTACTGCTTGCGTATGCATGATCATCTGGTCGACCGTTATCGCGAGAGTATTTTCATGCCCGTGAAGTGTCATACCCAGACTGTCGCCAACTCCTACAATGTCCACACCGGCGCGCTCCGCCCAAGTGGCAGTCAGCACCTCACCAACGGCCACCATAACCAGGCGTTCACCTGCAGCTTTCTTGGCCGCGAGGTCAGGAATGGTCAGCCGACTGCGCGCTCCAGACATATCGCCGTCTCCTTCGGTGTCAGGTTTCACACATGCAAGATTAGTTCCACTTGGAACAACTTGCAATGAGCTAACGATTCTGGCAAGCCCGGAGATGCCGGGAAAGGGAAAGCACGCGTGACGCAAGTAAAGCAGGGCAAGGCAGCCGAGGATTTTACCTCGCTTTTTGAAACGATTGGCTTTCCTGAAGCTTACCGGATCACTTATTTGGCCGGTTCAATCGCTGGACCAGCCTATGATGCCATCAAGCGCGATTTTGGAGTCATTCGCGCTGAGTTCGTTCTTCTCGCCTGTCTGGCGCACTTCGATGAAATGAAGGCGCAAGACATCGCAGACATATCGCGCAGGCCGCGCAATACCGTATCCCGAGCTGTTCATCGGATGGTGGCGGAAGGATATATAGAGCGCTCACCTGATGCTGAGGATGGACGACAGGCTCTGCTCAGGATCACACCCGCCGGACGAGCCCTTCAAGACAAGGCCGCGCAATACCTCAAGACAAGACAAGACAGAGTTTTAGCGGTGCTCAGTGCTGATGAGCGCAAAGCTTTTTCGAAAATACTCCTAAAACTGGCAATCAATGTCACGAAGCTGAACGAAGAATAAAGGCTGGAAGGGTCTCCGACTTGTTGATCAAGGTCGGATTGACTTGAAGACGCGCCTCGAAATCGGTCTGACATAAAATTTTGTCGCTAACTTTTGGATGACATCCAAGTTGAACAGATGATGCAAAAGCTTGTCAGGTCGCTGGTTGAACGGCGCTGGTGTCGCGAAACGTCATGCTGTTTGGGCGTATCCTCCGTTCAGACAGCATGAAATCAAGGATATTTCCAGCTTTGTCTACGGCCCGATAGAGGTACATTCATTTAGCGTAAACACGAACGTATGTCTCGTTCATGCGCCGTGAACTCAGTGTTGGGCGTTTCTTCGATTGCGCTCGCGCAGCAACCATCGGTGAATACCTCACAAGCCGAGCTGCCGGCTCAAGGCCATTGACATCCAACCCGCATGACCTGCGAAGCTGCACGTGCAAGCCGACGGATTAAGTGCAGGAGTTGGACATGCGCTATATGCTCAACTGGATTACGCGATGGCTCATCGTGTCTCTCTCGGCGGCGCTGGCCATTGCCTTGTTCCAATCGGGCGACTGGTCCTTTCTGGCCGAATCGACAGACTTCGCCCGCCGCGCCGTCCGCTGGTTCTTAAGCGGGCTTGTTTTCGCAGTCGCCTGGATCTTGTTGGACCATACTCGTCACTTTCTGAACGAGCATTTTTCGCACTTGCCCAAAGGCCAGAAGATAGATCCCGGTGTCAGCAAACTTGTCCTTAGCGTTCTCGCGCGGCAAATCCTGGTCATCGGCCTGTTACTGGTCGCATTCGGGCCGCTTGAGCGTGCAGGTACACGTGGTCTAGTCTGGCTTCTTCAAGATGTGCCCAGCAACAACCCGGAAACGAGAGTTCTGGGATGGTGGGGACCTGCTTTTGCCATCGCTTCAGCAGCATTTATCTTCAGCGCTGCCGTTCTGGGCGGCTTTTCCCGCATCCGGACCTCGGCCCGCATCTATGGCAGAAAGTTTCCTCTGGCCGTGCTCCGCATGCTGCATCTGCGCATGATGGGCCCACCCCGCGATTTCTTTTGGTTCGTACCCATCATCGCCGACCTGCCCATCATCGCCCTGGGCGCATTTCTCTGGGTAGACGCCCCGCATCCAATAGCAGGTGGGATTGCAGCCACCGCCGTGATCTCTGCCAGGGTCTTGATTACGGTCTCTGGTATTCTGCCGCCTGTCTGGGTGTTCTTTGCGGCCTCGCAATACTTCCAGTTCGAAGTCTTTCGCATTCTGCGCCTCAGCTGGGCCCCACGCAATGGCATCGCTCTATTGGACCGTTTTGGCCAATCCCACAGCGCCGTGTATCACAGCGAGCGCCAGATCATGGAGCGGTTCAGTCCGACCATGTCCGCCTTTTACAGGGACCCCACTGCACCAAGGGTGTGGTCGATACGATCACGCACGCAATACTGGGAGAACGTCGCCTACTACCTCATTCGTATGTGCCCGCTCATCGTCGTGGATTGCCGGGATGGGGATAGCACGCCGGTTGTCCGCGAACTCCGGTCGATCCGGCACTACGGCCTTCTACACCGCACCGTTCTTATCACAAAGAAAGCGGGCGACGTCTCGGACCTGCACGAGATCCTGCGCGAAGAAGGTGAAACAGACTTCGCCGCGCGCGCTTTCACCGAAGAAGATCTGGTTCTGGCGGACTGGCACGAGGACGACTTGAACCTGCCCGGAACAGTTATTTCAACCCGATAGGACACTGCCCGATGGCAACCGCTGTACCAACCCTGGTACCGGCGTTCCGCGCAAAGTCTGCGCGACATGGACGCTAGAGTTGCCTTGCCGCGAGAGGCACTGAAGATGTTGACGCCCCGCAATGGCTTTGTTGCAAAGTTTTGAGCTAACCGATCTGTCTTGGCGATCACAACGAAGTTAGGCTGCCAGTTCAGCGAATTGTCTGAACGGACAGAGTCCGGGTGCGAATTGGCCCTTTCGGATCATGTGTGACACCTCGATGCCAGCAAGTGTTGCTGCGGCTGAGGCAAAGCTCTTGAAACCGAGCATCGGGCGAGTTCGTCTTTTGATGAAACGATGGTCTTGTTCGACGATGTTGTTCAGATATTTACGCCTGACCATCTCGATCGGGATTGGGCAGCCAAAGCTCACAAGCATCTTGTTGATTGCCTTGATGCCAGCAGTGTTTGCACCGCTTTTGTCGATAACGATCTTTCGTGGCAGACCGTTGACCTCCAGCGTTCTGGCGAAAAACCTTGTGGCGGCCGGCTTGTTTCGACGCTCGGACAGCATGAAATCAAGTGTTTTGCCGTGTTTGTCTACGGCACGATAAAGATAAAGCCATGTGCCTTTCACTTTGATGTACGTTTCATCCATTCTCCAGGAGCGGTCGCATGGTCCCTTGCGACGACGCGCTGCATCAGCAATTGCGCCAGAATACCGTGTCACCCAGCGGTTCAGCGTGGTGTGATCCACCGTGACGCCTCGCTCACCCATGATTTCCTCAAGGTCACGGTATGAAACGCCGTATCGAACGTAGAAGAAGACCGCGAATAGGATCACATCCTTCGGATATTGCGTGCCTTTGAAAGAGATCATGAGCCGACTCTCGAGTTGAAAATGCCGATAGCCATTCACTCGCAGCACCAACGAGCGTCAACAGCTAATTGTTTGCAACAGATCCACTGATCCTCCCCCTCTGAAGTGGTCCGCCGTTATGGTTAAGAAAATGGAGGAACCACATGGCGAACAAGCGACCGAAGCCGGAAGAGATTGTCTCGAAGTTGCGGCAGGTTGAGATATTGATGGGGCAAGGCATGTCCCGTCTGGATGCGATCCGGCAGATTGGAGTTGTTGAACAGACCTTTTATCGCTGGAAGAAGAAGTACGGCGGAATGGGTACGGATCAATTGAAGGAACTTAAGCGCCTTCAAAAAGAGAATGAGCGTCTTCGAAAGGCCGTCTCGGATCTTACCCTGGACAAACTGATCCTGACGGAGGCGGCCAAGGGAAACTACTGAGCCCCGCCCGTCGCCGTGCCTGCATCAACCATGTGCGCCACAAACTGCGTGTCTCAGAACGCCGGGCGTGTCGCGTCCTGAAACAGCACCGATCCACACAGCGAAAGCTGCCGAAAGGTCGAGCTGACGAGAAGCGCCTGGTGGCGGACATGATAGAATTGGCCCGCCAGTATGGCCGCTACGGTTATCGCCGGATCGCGGCTTTGCTGAGAGATGCGGGCTGGCAGGTGAATGACAAGCGCGTCGAGAGGCTTTGGCGTCGGGAGGGGCTGAAAGTGCCAATGAAACAACCAAAGAAGGGACGGCTCTGGTTAAATGATGGATCGTGTGTTCGGCTGCGGCCGGAGCATCGAAACCACGTCTGGAGATGACGGGCCGTTTGTGGGGCGCGGGTTGGCTATATCCGTGGTCGCCAGGTCTGAAATTCTGCGCGCAGGATGCGGCAGCTCGGCAAGGTCAGTTTAGGACGATCGACTGAGAGCAGAATGAACGGAAACAGCGGTTCGAAAAAGAACAACAATAGCCTGGGTCGCATGACCTTTAGCGGGCGGTTTCGCGAAGGGTCGGCCGGGATATCTTTCCGACACATCCGGTTTCAATCGTCCGACAACGATTGACACCAGGCACGCCATGCACCATGTGTCATGAACGTCATCGCTCTGCCGCGTGAGCAGGCGGGATCAACCCGCCCCCGGCCGTGACGTACCGTTTTCCCACATCACGTAGGGGGGACGTCGCCCAGGGCGGCTCTCGGCACAATGCGGTGCCGCGGGCGGTTGCTCCGGGTGCACCCCGACCGAACGATCGCAAGGGCGCTCGTCGGTGATACCGGACGCCTGTTCGGACAAGGACTGACATGACATTTAATGAACTCGGGCTGAACGCCCGCATGGTCTCGCGGCTCGATAGCCGGGGACTGACCGACCCCACGCCGATCCAGGCTAAGGCCATTCCGCGGGCGCTCGAAGGTCGCGACATCCTCGGAATCGCCCAGACAGGAACCGGCAAGACCGCTGCGTTCGGCATTCCACTGGTTGTAGCGCTCGCCAAAAGTTCCGAGAAGGCCGCGCCTAAGTCGGCACGCGGGCTGATCCTTGCGCCTACACGGGAACTTGCTAACCAGATTGTCCAGAGCCTCAAGGGCCTGACCTCTGACCTTCGCATCATGCTTGTCGTCGGAGGCAAGTCGATCAACGCACAGGCGCAAAAGCTTTCGCGCGGCACCGACATCCTCGTGGCGACACCGGGTCGACTGATCGATCTCATGGACCGGCGGGCTGTCGACCTGACCAAAACGCGCTTTCTTGTCCTCGACGAGGCGGACCAGATGCTCGATATCGGTTTTGTTCATGCCCTGCGGAAAATCGCACCGAGACTGGGCAAGGATCGCCAGACAATGATGTTCTCGGCCACCATGCCGAAGGCGATGGCGGATCTTTCTCGCGATTATCTGACTGATCCGGTTCGCGTCGAAGTCTCACCTCCCGGTAAGGTTGCCGACAAGGTGGCCCACTCGGTGCATTTCGTTCCAAAAGAGAAGAAGCAGGATCTGCTCATAGACCTTCTCGACGGACACCGCGACGACCGGGCGCTGGTCTTCTCACGCACCAAGCACGGTGCGGAACGTCTGATGAAGCACCTCGAGAAGATCGGGTTCGCGGCCACTTCGATCCACGGCAACAAAAGCCAGGGCCAGCGCGATCGCGCTATCGCCGCCTTCAAGGCAGGGGCGGTGCGTGTCCTCGTCGCAACCGATGTCGCTGCACGCGGTATCGACATTCCCGGTGTGGGCCACGTCTACAACTACGATCTGCCGAACGTTCCCGAAAACTACGTCCACCGCATTGGGCGGACCGCCCGAGCAGGACAAAAGGGGCGCGCGGTCGCATTCTGCGCGGCTGACGAGATGAGCGAGTTGAAAGCCATCGAGAAGGTGCTTGGCACTGGCATCGAGGTCGCGGGCGGTGCGCCTTGGGGCGGAAACTCTGAAAAGGCCAAACCAAAACCCAAGCGCCGCGCTCGTCGCCGCAGCGGGCGAAGACCCGAACGCATGGCCGCCTGACACCGGTCGGGTGGAACAACGATGGATAACCGGAATGGAAGACAGATGAGAGACCTCGAGTTCGACCTTTCCGGCTTCCGCCGAAGGCTGCTCGACAAGTTGCTGGCGGCAATTGCCGCTGCTCTTGCAGTCGCTGCACCGGGGTCTGCACAGGACCGCTCCGGCGTGCCGCCGGACAACGCGCAGAACCGGACCTTTTGGGCGGGTTGGGACCACACCATCGGTTTTCGCAAAGACGACGGTACCTGCGCGGCTCCCGGTAGCATTGGGCAAGGTCATCGCCGATTTGCGGGCCGAACGTCCTGAGCGCGGGCCATGCCATGGATCAAGATCGGTTCTGTCGCAAACTTTTTAGATGGCAGAGCATCAGTGAAATTGGTGAGCGGTTTACTCTGCCAGTTGGGCGAATTGTTGAAACGGACGGAGTCCGGGCGTGAATTGGTCTTTGCGGATCATGTTGACCAGTTCTATGCCTGCCAGGACAGATGCGGCTGAGGCGAAAGATTTGAATCCCAGCATCGGTCTGATCCGTCGTTTGATGAATCGATGGTCTTGTTCAATGATGTTATTGAGGTATTTCCGCCTCACCATCTCGATCGGGATCGGGCAACCAAAGCCTTTCAGCATCTTGTTGATCGCCTTAATGCCAGCTGTGTTGGCGCCACTTTTGTCGATAACGATCTTGCGCGGCAATCCGTTCACCTCGAGAGCGCGGGCGAAGAACCTCGTCGCAGCGGCCTTGTTCCGGCGCTCGGACAACATGAAATCTAAGGTCTTCCCGTGTTTGTCGATCGCTCGGTAAAGGTAAACCCATTCGCCTTTCACTTTCACATAGGTTTCATCCATGCGCCACGAACGGTCTGCGGGACGCTTTCTATACCGCGCTGTTTCAGCAATGAGGCCGGCATATCGACTGACCCACCGGTTCAGCGTTGCGTGATCCAGATCAACGCCGCGTTCCGCCATGATTTCTTCCAGATCCCGGTACGACAAACTGTAGCGCAGGTAGAAGAAAACCGCGTGCAATATCACGTCCTTCGGAAAATGCGCGCCCTTAAATGAGATCGTCACGGTCTGCTCCTGTCATTTAGAGCACGCGCTACCAGAAATGCAGTCGAACTGACAGGTAGGGGCGAAGTTTGCGACAAAACCGACTGGAAGCTATGGCAAAAGCTGAGAAATCTTCGTCAGTCGAAGCGGGGCTCTCAAACCCCTGAGGGCTACGACGAACGCGCAGCTGCCGTAGTCGCAGCTGCAGATTGCTTGCCACGCCATCCGGGGCCGTTAGAGGATGCTCGCGCCCACCTCACCGCAATTGTGTCCGGTGCACAGGAGGTTCTCGCCGCCTATCAAGCTGCAAAGCGCGTGGCGGGTCTCATCGACTATGCCGACATGATCGTTGAAACTGAAGCCCTGCTTAGGAGGGATCCCGCAATCCTGCAATCGATTCTTGGCGAGATCGATTGTGTGGTGATCGACGAATTTCAGGACACCAACCCGGTTCAGTTCGCCCTACTATGGCGGCTTGCCTGTAGTTCCAAGCATGCACTCATCGTCGGAGACACCAAACAGTCGATCATGGGATTTCAGGGCGCAGACGCCAGGCTGTCAGCAGCACTGCAAACGGCCAATCCGGATGTTATTGCACCGCTTGACCGCAACTGGCGGTCCGATCCGCGGATCATGGAACTCGTCAACACCCTTGGGTCAACACTCTTCCCAGATAACTACGATGCTCTTTCGCCAGTGAGGGCTGAAACCGGTGAGACGGTATTCGAAGCCCTGAACTTGCCACGTAGCGACTTTGTAAATGCAGCTCCCTGCATCGCCAACCGAGTCGCCGAGCTTCTGGCCAACGCAACAAATGTGTTCGACAAAGTGCGAGAAGAGCTTCGTTCCGTTCGTCCAGAAGACATCGCTGTGCTGTGTTACACGCACGGTCATGCCAGCAATGTCGCCGCAGCACTCGAGGCACTTGGTATCCCTGTGCGCATTCAGCAGGCGGGTTGGCTCAACGCACCTGCTATGTGTGCTGCGCGCGCGGCGCTGGCCTACGCGTCTGACCCCAATGACAAATACGCGGCACTCACCTGGCTGACGCTAGGGCCACCTCGAGTGGCGCTGGAGGATGCGCTTCGCAACGCCGTGGATGGGGTCCTGGACACACATCAGTCATTGGAAACCCTTAGAGGATTGAGCCAAGCAATCGAACAGCTTCCGATCGCTGACGCGGTTGTCTTTGTGTTGCAGTCTGTCGGTTTACGAGACTGGGCTGCAGGCATGCCCGACGCGACACAGGCCTTGGCGGATTTGGCCCGACTGGATGGTGAAGCGCAGGAGTTTGACCGGATGTTGCCTGGGCTTCGCGCCGCAGCCGGCTTCCATGGCCGCAACATGCAAATTTTCCTTGGTTGGATTTCGGGGCAGACGGAAAGAGACTGGGATCGCCACCCAGACCCCGATGCTTGGTCTGGCAATGGTGTTGAGATTTGCACATGGCATTCTGCGAAGGGCCGAGAATGGCCGATCACAATCGTAGCTGGTCTTGACCAGAAGATCGCCGAGCGGCCGGGCACCTTGCGTGCTGAATTCGAAAGCTTCGACGACCTTTCAAGAGTGCTCGACAACGCTGGCCTTGGCTTCTTGCCAGACTTTGCAGCCCCAGAGAGTCAGCAATTGTTTGATGCACCGCGCCATCCAGAAGACATGAAAGACGCCGCGCGCAAGCTCTATGTGGCACTGACACGCGCGCGAGACAGACTGATCTTGGCTTTGCCAAAAGAGCGTAGAGCTGCTCGAGTGTTGCCTGAGCGGATGGTAGACATTCTGCGGGATCACGGGGGTCTTGCGGTGAAGGAAGGCGGGATTTCCCTTTGTGGCCGCACCTTTCAAGCACAGATTATTGACGGGAAAACAGACGCCCCGGAAACGCCATCAGTTGCGGAACAAACAGCGCGGCCAGCTTTTGGTGAAAGGCGCGCTTTAAGGCCGTCTGACAAGACTGCATGGCGGCAAAGTCCATCGACTTTCGAGGGCGTAGACGAAGTAGTGGTTAGTGAGCTGACCACACTCGACCTTGGAGCACCGGTCACAGACAGTAAAGTGGTTGATCCGGCTGCACGCGGAACGGCATGGCATCTGGCGTTTCGAGTACTTGTCCAATTTCCGGACAAAGCCGATCAACTGCAAGCCGCGACCGGTTTGTCGGAGAAAACCCTTGAAGAAATCACGGTTCATGCCAAAGCACTCACCGCTTGGCTCGATGATAAAGGCTATAACCGATTGCATTTCGAACTGCCTCTCCAGCGGGTAGCTGAGGATGGTTCCGAGACCAATGCTATCATCGACTTGTTGGCCGAAGGCCCGAACGGTTTGTTGATCGTAGACCACAAGTCCGGTGCCTGCCCCAATCCAGAGGCGCGTTTCGCTACCTATCAGCCTCAACTCGCAGCGTATGCAGACCTGATCCGAAAGGAGTGGCCGGAAAAACAACTCAATGGAATTGCTATCAACTGGATGAGCGAAGGCACAGTTTCGGTTTTGCCAATAGCAGAGAGCGTCTCAGCTTAGATCAGATTGATACGGCCCGGGTTTGTTTGTCAGATCATAGCGGCCAGAATTTTGTTGACCGCCTTGCAGGAAAACGTTGCGGGGTCTGATTGACGGTTGGGCAGCTCGGGTTGGTGTATATTTAACATAATTAAGCTTCTGCGCTTTTGGTCACTTTTTCGGTGTGCGCTTCTTTCAAGTGCGATGATGTGGATGCTTTCCCCAACCCGACGGCATCGAAATTTGTGGATATACACGGATGTTTCTTTCTCAGGAGAAACAAGATGTCGGAATTCAGTACCTTGCCCATTGATCTTACCAAAAACAGTTTTGGTCGGTGCAAAAAGGCAGCAGTCCACGTTGAACGGACCCAAGTTCATCAACCTTAAGATCAGCCTGCTTGCGGCAAACCCAAATGTCTTGTGTTGAAAGCTCCTAGCACTTCGGCCAAGACCGAGACTGCGAGAGTGCCGGCATCGCGCGCCGATGGGACAATACCCACTGGGCCGACCAGTCGGTCCAGAGACGCTTCGAGAACACCCATTTTCTTAAGTTCAGCAATCCGGATATCTCTGGCGCGACGGCTACCTTGAGCGCCGATGTAAAAGGCGGGTGTTTCAAGCGCGTGGGCGAGTATCGGCGGTTCCCAATCGTGGTCGTGAAAAAAGAGAATAATCGCTGTGTATGCATCGACGGAAAGATCAGGTGGAAAGCTTCGATTGGTCAGGTGTTGCGTATTGCAACCCACTCGCATGGCCGCTTCCAACGTTTCGGTATCCGGGGTAAGCAAAAGATTGGCGTGACCCATTGTTTGAACCAGCGAAGCAAAAGTACTTGCTTCTGGTCCCTTTCCGAAAACGTAAAATCTGAGCTCTGGGTTGATCTGAAGCACGAATGTTGCTTCTTTGACCGCCGCTTCGGTATCACCAATTAGGGAAAGTGCTCCGGTATCGGTTTGTATGTGCAGGGTCAAAACCTTTCGAGCCGCATGGCACTCGCATATGTCGCGAAGGACAGAGAGGTCTGGTGCAGGTATAAGCAACACGCTCATTCCTCCCCCGCAAGGCAACTGGATGTCGCGATACGATGAGCCGCGGCCGTAATGCACAGTTTTTGGCCGTCCGTTTGCAAGGGCTTCCAGCGCATGCAATGCTATATCGGCTTCGACACAGCCCGACGACAAGCTACCTACTCGCCGCTTGTCTTTGAATACTGCCATCATAGCTCCAAGCGGGCGGTATGAGGGTCCTTCTACGTTCACAATCACAGCAAGGGCGCCTTGTTCGGGCGAGTCAACTAATGCCCGGATTGGCTGCAAAGGTGCGCCGACGTCGAGTGCTGTAAGTGTCATTTTTCCGACATTCATCGCAGCGCTACAGCCTCCGTTAATTCATAGATTTCGTTAGAGGTTCACGCGATTGATTAACGCGCCATTGCGCGCTGTAGTCGCGCGGACTAACCCCGTATCGCTTTTTGAAGCGATTGTTGAAATGGCCCACGGAAAACCCACACGCGGATGCGATTTCCATGATGGACAAATTGGTTTCGCCAAGTAGTACATGCCCCCTTTCGAGGCGCAAATCTGAATAGAAGCGCTTTGGGGAGGTGCCTAAGTAAATTTGAAACAATCTTTCGATCTGCCGACGCGAAATACCCGCAGCCTTAGTCATTTCGTTTAGCGCCAATGGTTCTTCAAGATTGTTCTTCATGAGTTCCAATACAGTTATGAGGGCCTTGTTGCGATTTCCGATCATATGAGCAATGGAAGATTTTTGGGGGACATGATCGCTGTTCTTGCGCCCATGGATGCACATGTCAGCTACCAGTGCCGCAAGTTCATTCCCATGGTCTTTGGCGATGATGGACAACATCATATCTGCAGCTGCTGAACCGCCACCGCAGGTCAAAAGCCCAGAATGGTTTTCATATAGATTCATAGTGGGTACGAGTGTTGGGAAAGCTTCGCAGAACGCCGACTGGTTCTCCCAGTGCAACGTAAAACGCTTGTTGTTCAAGATGCCCGCCTGGGCCAATTGATATGTCCCAGTACAAATTGCTCCAAAGCTGCGCCCAAAGCGGTGCTGTCCGCGGATCCAGTTTATGGTTTGACTATCGGAATTGAGTCCTGGTTCCGTTCCACCACAGACAAATGTGTATCTGTCATCCACTTTTTGCGGCAGCTCAATATCCGGTGTAATTGAGATCCCGTTAGAGCAATTGACGGTATTGTTCTGGATCGACGTAGTGTACCAGCGATACAACTGTTTGCCGGTCAACTGATTGGCCACACGCAAGGGTTCGATGGCCGAACTAAGAGCGAGCAAAGTTAGATTTGGTAAAAGCAGGAATAGATAGTCGCGCGCGGGTGCATCTTCGGGAACTTGGAATGAGGCGGCACCTTTCGGCACAAAATCATAACCACTGACAAAGGCCCTTTGCTCTAAACGCGACATATCTATCTCCTTATTCTGTGTTGGAAACTCTCCGGCTGATCTTCCCCTGCTGTATCACTCGAAAAGAACGCTGACCGATTCCGAATTCGCCGTACGCACGATGGCTTTGCCGAACATATCGGAAACTGTGATGACCCGAATGCGATCCGACGCTTTAACTGCATCGGTTGCTGAAATCGTGTCGGTAATGACCAACTCTTTCAGGTCGGACCCATTGATGCGTTCAACGGCTTTGCCTGAAAGAACGCCGTGGGTGATAAAGGCAGAGACATCTTTTGCGCCATTCTTCAAAAGAGCCGTGGCGGCATTACACAATGTGCCACCAGAGTCGATGATGTCGTCGACCAGAATGCACGATTTGCCAGATACATCCCCAATGACATTCATGACTTCAGATTGGCCTGGCTTGTCCCGACGCTTGTCAACAATTGCTAATGGGCTCTTAATACGTTTGGCAAGTTGGCGCGCGCGCACCACGCCTCCAACGTCAGGTGACACGACGATTGTGTTTCCAGTGTCATAGTTTTTTTCGATGTCGCGTACCATCGCAGGGACAGCAATTAGGTTGTCTGTTGGGATATCGAAGAACCCTTGAATTTGGTCTGCATGCAAATCCATTGTAAGCACACGGTCTGCACCCGCCGACGTAATGAGGTTTGCAACCAATTTAGCCGAAATGGGCGTGCGAGGTGCAGGTTTGCGATCCTGGCGAGCATATCCGAAGTATGGAATAACAGCGGTAATTCGTTTTGCAGATGCTCGTTTCAACGCATCGATCAGAACGAGCAACTCCATCAGATTGTCGTTAGCAGGATATGATGTCGATTGTATTACAAACACATCGTCTCCTCGCACGTTTTCTCCGATTTTGACCCAGACTTCTTCGTCCGCAAAACGGCGCACGAGGCATTCGGCCAACGGGGTTTTCAAGTATCCGGCAATTGATTGAGCCAGATCGGTATTGCTGTTACCGCAGATAAGTTTCATTGGTCGTTACCTCGTGCGCGTCGGGGAGTAGTAGTTTTCGGTTAGGTGGGAAATGCCATGGATGGATCGTAGGAACGGAAGCTCTCCAGGAAGTGGTTGTTTGCCTCCTCCTGCCACTTAGTGCCGGGCTGAATGGCCGTAACGCACTTATATTTTTCGCGGTATTCCGCGGTGGCTTCGTTCTCTTCGATGACAACCGCGACCATGCCGGCGACAACCCCTTGTTGTTGTTCGACGAGCTGGATGGCTCCGTGCATTGTGCCGCCGGTTTCGACCCATTGGTCAACGAGCAGTACGCGGGTTCCGGGTCGGAATGCAGGAAGGCGCATTTCCATGTCTTGGGTCTTGCCCGAGTAGTTGGTCATCGACGAACTGTCAGTGTCTACGCACAGTTTTCCGGCTTTGCGGATGGGCAGAAAGCCCTTACCGATCCGCGCTGCGATGCCCGCGGCGAGCACAAAACCCATAGCATCCAGGCCAGCAACGACATCGATCTCATCGGGGTCCAGATCAGCGCACAGATCGTCGAGAAGATCTTGGTATGCTTTACCATTTATGTAGATCGAAGTTGGATCCAGCCAGGCAAACTTTTCGCCTTTAGTGTTGGGGGCCATGATGCCGAAATACCAGCGGTCTTCACGGGGTCCTTTGTCGAGTGCCATGTTAGGTTACCTCTCTATCTCTTGGTGATTGTCATAAGTTGCTGAAGGCGAGCGGGATTGATGTTGTAGAAATCGCCCTCATGGTTGATTCCGGTGGCGACCATTAACAGGTCGACATCATCGCTGTAGTCATTCGCGTTTTCAGGGGTGACACCCGATGCAATTCCAAGCGCCGTATCACCACAGTTTTTTCGGAACGTTTCTATCTTTCCGAGGTCGGCGGCGTGACCGGTGGCGACACCTGAAGTCAGCACTACATCCATGTAGTTACAGGCCAATTGGGCACTATATCCATATTGGGAAGGGTCAACTTCACGCTGTTTCTTGAAGCAGGTTCCGCCAATGTA
Source organism: Ruegeria sp. F5 (assembly GCF_056533845.1). Lineage (NCBI taxonomy): Bacteria > Pseudomonadati > Pseudomonadota > Alphaproteobacteria > Rhodobacterales > Roseobacteraceae > Ruegeria > Ruegeria sp. F5. The sequence continues at coordinate 47,479 of NZ_JBQFOU010000016.1, forward strand.
GAGACCGTTCCAGCCGCTTTGCTGACGAATGAGGTCTATTTCAGAAGCTTCGACCTGATCGTTCTCTCCTCGGCGCTCGTCGATGCATGCATCATCCGCCCAGTAACTGTCTACGCGGACACCTTCGCGCTGCAGGTCGCCAAGGATCGGGAACGCGATTTTTCCAGTTACTGCGAGGAAGTTTACGCCGAACCAGTAATCCGGGAACTTGCCCCGGACAGACCTAATAATTGGGACCAACTTTTCCTTTTCGAAATCGTGATTGATTAGAAATACGCCGGGGCAACCACAATCGATTGCGACCTGGACATTTTTCTCCGCTTGGGCCTCGTTGAGCACATGGATAACGGGCAGAACGACCGGTCCCGCATTACCAAATTCAGTGTGAAAGTCGCTGCGGTTCATCCTCACTCTCCGTTGGGTTTCTGGAATGAGGTGACGTTAGAGCTTGCAAAGGGATTAATACAATTTATAGTTATAATGATTAAATAAAGATCGGAAATGCTTTGTGTCGACGATTAACCTTCCAACGGATTTGCTAAGGACCTTCGTGACGGTCATCGACTTGGGCGGTTACACGCGCGCCGGTGATGCTCTTGGCCGTACTCAGCCCGCAATCAGCCTGCAAATGAACAGGCTGCAGGATTTACTTGAAACCAAGCTTCTGGAACAGAAAGGAAGGTCACTGGAGTTGACTGAGGCAGGCAGTGCTTTGGCCGCATTCGCTCGCCAAATCCTGCATCTTAATGACGAAGCGGTGGCGCGGTTCAAAAGTCCAGAGCGACAAGGGGTGCTGAGGATCGGGCTTCCAACTGACTTTGCGGTGTCGAAGTTGCAAGCCACGGTTGCCGCGTATGTGGATGAGCACCCGGATGTTGATCTGGAAGTTAATTGTGGACTGTCTTTGGCGCTGTTTGAGGACTTACATAAAGGCGAGCTTGATCTGATTATTGCTTTAATAGGCGAAAAGACCCAGCAATACTTGGTGCGGGTCTGGGAGGATCAGCCGATCTGGGTAGCCAAGAATGACTTCCTACTGAGCCCCGACGTTGTAGTTCCTATTGTAGGCCACCCTACTGGATGCGAATATCGCAATCGCATGACCGACGCCCTTGGCTCTGTTAACCGCGATTGGCGCTTCGTGTACACCAGCCCGGATGTATCTGGATTGCAATACGCCGTCGGAGCTGGGTTGGGCGTTAGTGCCATGACCAATGCGACGTTGGACGATGAGATGCGAATACTTAGTGAGGATGAGGGTTTTCCCCCTCTGAAACCGATTCGCATAGGTCTGTTTTACAAACTTCCGAATATGAGCGCGGCCGGGCTCGAACTCTCAAACCGGTTGATAGATTGCCTGGATCGCAACACAGATCAGCACTTCAAGGCTGCCGCTCACCCGTTGCCACCTTCCTAACTCAAATAGACCAGATCACGGTGCGTAAGGCTGGCGACCTTGTGCAGATGGCTGAATTCTATCTTGGATTTCCTCTTGGCCGTGACCTCACTTCAGAATCGTAGAATCCTCTTTAGGATCAACGCTACGGAGTATGCATTAGCATTCCTTATGAGAACATTTTCTTAATAAATTATGAAAATGCACTGTTTGGAGCTTACTGTATTGCAAGAATAGCTGACAGGGAGGGGTGCTATGAAATTGCGTTTCGCCAATTTGCTTTGGGATGCTGCACTTACAGCCGTACACCAGAATGAGCCGGCATACTTCCAGCAGCTCTACTTGGGAGAAACTAAGGCCGAGTCTGGGGCCTTGCTCGAATGCTTGTAACGCGGTGAACGCCGCAAACTGAACAAGCACTAAGCGCGCGGCGTGACGTGTCCCTCCCCGTCTAGGCGCCGCGCGCAGGAACTTGCATCTGAGAATGGCGGCAATGTGCCGTTGTTCGCAATAACTGGTAGGAGAACCGCGTTGACACGCTCTTTCGAATATCTTCGCCCGGACAGCATTGAGGAAGCCGTTGCTATGAAGGCCGAACACGGGGACCGCGCGCGGTTCTGGGCCGGAGGCACGGATATGATGCTGCTGTTTAAGCGCAAAAAACTTGATCTGGATTTTTGCATCGACCTGTCGCACATCGCTGATCTGCGTTACATCGACGAGGAAGATGGGGCCCTGCGTATAGGTGCCATGGCCACATTGGATGATCTCGACCGCGCCAGCGGCATTAATGCGGCTACTGCTGCATTGGGGGAAACCTCTCGCATGATGTGCACCAAACAGTCGCGCACCATAGCGACTGTAGGTGGCAACATGTGCCACGCTTCACCATCGGCTGACCTGTCGCCGCCACTGACAGCACTTGGTGCACAGGCTGTGATTCAAGGTCCAAGTGGAGAGCGCAGCCTGCCACTGGAGCAATTCCACAAAGGTGTAAACCAGATCGATCTGGGCGATGGTGAGTTACTCAAGGAAATCTTCATTCCTAAGGCCAGCGGACGTATTGCAGCCTCTTATAATCGTGTCGCACGGACCGTAGTCGATATTGCCTTAGTTAGCTCAGCGGTGTGTCTCCGACTGGACGATGGCGATAATATTGAAAGTGCTGGCGTTGCTCTGGGTGCGGTAGCCCCCAACGTGGTGCGTGTCAGTGGTGCGGAAGGCGTGCTGAGCGGTGCCACACTTGAGCAAGCAGCCAACGGGCTGGCGCAGAAGGCCGGTGCCGAATCCGCAAGTGCAGCCCGCGCCATCAGCGACATCCGCGCAAGCAAAGAATACCGCACGGACATGACCGCCGTTCTGACAGCGCGTGGTGTCCAGAAATGTGTCGAAAACTTGAAAGGCTTGTCATGACTGAGACGTTGAAAGTGAATGGTCAGTCCTATGCTGTGGAAATCAATCCGCACAAAGCACTGTCTGATGTGTTGCGCGACGATTTAGGCCTATTTGGTGTTAAAGTGTCATGCGGTGAAGGCGAATGCGGCTCTTGCACGGTGCTGGTTGATGGCCAACCCGTCACATCCTGCTTGATGTTGGGAAGTCAGGCTGTTGGGCGTGAGGTCGTTACGATCGAAGGGATTGGGACACGCGACGCGCTTGATCCTGTTCAGGAAGCGTTCATCGAAGAACAGGGATTTCAGTGTGGGTTCTGCACGCCCGGTTTCATTCTGGCTGCCAAACACTTCCTCGAAGAACACCCAAACCCAACCAAGGAAGAAGCCGCCACAGCAATGAGCGGAAACATCTGCCGCTGTGGGGCGCACCCCTACATCGTCAATGCAGTGATGAATGCCGCTAAGAAGATTCAGGCACAGAAATCGACGTAGATATCAATTATGGCGCAGCTTCGCGCCGACCCGGAAGCACGGGTATCGACATTCGGAGGACATGATGGGCGAACAACACACACCCAAGAAGTTCAAAATCGCCGGCAAGGGCATTCCTGTACTAGACGCCAAGGACAAGGTAACTGGCGAGCTGGAATTCGGCGTTGATTTTGAGATGCCACGCATGGTGCACGGAAAGATCATTCGTTCGACTGTACCGCACGCCAAAGTTAAAAAAATCGACGCCTCCAAGGCACTCGAACTTCCTGGTGTCCTAGGGGTCGTTTCGCACGTAGATGCGCCGGACCTGAACTGGGACGGCGTTTGGGACAATTATCGCGGAAAGATTCTCGACGGCACAGCTCGGTTCGTAGGAGACGAGATTGGTGCAATCGCGGCCACGTCCGAAGAGATTGCCGAACAAGCGTTGGAGCTGATTGAGGTCGAATATGACCTACTACCCGCACTTTTGGACGTTGAAGAAGCGCTAAAGGACGAAGCCCCACAAGTTCGTGAAGAGGGCAACGTGCGCGATGAGTATCGCGTAGTTTGGGGCGATATTGATGAAGGCTTGGCCGAAGCAGATGAAGTTGTTGAAATCGAAATGCGGTTCAAGGCCCAGAACTACGCGGGGATCGGGCGCAACGCCTGTATCTGCGACTGGGACGGTGACAAGGTAACGATGTGGACGTCATCTCAAACGCCGTCCGAACTGCAACAAGGTATTCATCAGGCGTTTGGTATTCCGATGGCAAACGTGCGGGTTGTAGCCTTACCGTCCGGCGCGTCTTTCGGGCTTTGGTGGTCCAACAACTTCATGATGGTAACCGCGCTTCTTGCCCAGAAAATTCGACGCCCGGTGAAGATCGAACTCACCAGCGAAGAATGCATGGCAACAGTCAAACGCCGCCATATCGAGATCACCAAGGGTCGTATGGGGGTGAAGAAGGACGGCTCACTGACTGCAGCCAACTTCAATCACTTGATGGATAACGGTGCCTACGGCTTCAAAACAGACGTTTATTTCTTTTGCTGCGACCTTTGGGGCGGAGCCAAGAACGGCTACTATGGTGTTCGCGGTGCCAGCACCAACCTGGTAACGTCGGGCTGCATGCGTGCGGTGGGCGACATTACGATGGGCCTTGCCGTTGAACGCCTAGCCGACAAGGCGGCAATTTCAGTTGATGTCGACCCGGTCGAGTTCCGCATCAAGAATCAAATTAAGGCTGGTCAATCCCTGCGGATGCAGGAGCCTCGTCAGCATATGAAGGGTACGCTAACCGAGTATGTAGACGGGCTGACTGACGAACAGCAAGGCGAGTGGCCCGAGATGTTCCACCTATCGGCTGGGGACACCGAGGCGCTGCTTGTGCAGGGCGCTGAAAAGTTCCGCTGGAAAGAGCGATTCAAGGGCTGGGGTGTGCCCTCGTCCGTAGAAGGCAGCAAACGTCGCGGTGTTGGCGTCGGTACCGGTGCACATTGTTGCGGTGTGGAGTTCGGCGGCAACGTCAGCTCGGTTGTTCGGGTGAACCTGGATGGTTCGATCAACGTTTTCTCCGCCTGCGGCCGTCAGGGGCAAGGCAGTGAAACGACCCTGTCGCAAGTCGCCGCAGAAGAATTCGGTGTGCCAATCGAAATGGTCAACATCGAAACCGGCGATACCTCAGCCGTGCCCTTCGCCTCTGGCTCGTCCGCTTCGACAACTATGTTCCGCGTCGGCTGGGCCACCCGTGAAGCGGCCAAAGACGCCAAGCGGCAGGTTCTGAAGATCGCGTCGCGTGAGTTCTTTGACAATATCGATCCTGAAGAACTGACCATTGATGACGCTTTCATTTGCCTTAAGAACCGTCCGGAAGACAACCGTCGCGTTGCGCTCGAAGAGATGATGAACGTCCTATGTTCGGACAGCCTTGCCCAAACTACGGTCATTACTGGTCGCCCCGACAAGGCAATGCCACCCACAATCGCCTTTGCCCGTCAGTGGGCCGCGCAATTCTGCGAGGTCGAAGTGGATGTCGAGACCGGCATCATCCAGATAACTGACTACCTTGCAGGTCAGGACAGCGGCACAGTCATGAACCCAAAGGTTCTGAAAAACCAAGTAATTGGTGGCGCGATTTGCGGCGCGGGCTTTGCTCTCTATGAGGGCATTGAGTTCGATCCCACAGACGGCAGGGTGTTGAACGACGGTTTGCTCGATTACAAGCTGCTGCGCACAGGGGACTTTCCACCGGACGCGGAAGTGTTTTTTGTCGAGAGCGAAGATCCGGTCGGACCATTTGGCGCTCGCGGCGCGGGGGAAAGCCCTGCGGCCGCAGCCGCTCCGGCAATCTGTCAGGCCGTGTATAACGCAATCGGTGTTTGGGTCGACGTGCCCATGACACCGGAAGCTGTGATCCGGGCACTAAAGGATAAAGAGGAAGCGGCGTAACCGCGTATCGGCGGCGGTCGGAGGACCTATTCAGACCGCGGCCTAATTGGTCTCAGTTGGCAAGCAACTGAAATGAGAAACTTGTGCCGGATCTACCCGGCACAAGACACGGGAAGTTTGCGTCTACGAGCGACATTCCGCAATTGAAACAAGAGACGAACAACTTGGGGGAAGGAGACCAAAAATGGCACTAGAGAATGCGCCACAAATCTTCGCTGACCAGGTCAGTACTGGACAGTTGCTACAAAACGTTGTCTACGCATCGGGCTGTGCTGGCGGGCTTTTGATTATCGCTGGACTCATCCTGGGTGATGCAGGAGGCATTCGTCGCGGCAACAACTTCAACGCGACCATAGAAAAGCTGGTCGGCTTTTTCATAAGCTTTACCGTCTACTATGTAATCGGCTTCGCCATCTGGGTCTCCCAGTACTACATCATGTTTCAAGGACCGGACTATCCCGCCAACGTGGCATTCTGGGATGCCATCAAGGCCTGGTGGATTGGCGGCGATATGATGAATTCGCTTGCTCAACACATTGATCCGGCCATATTCCCAGGACTGAATACCTTTCAGATCTTCGCCTTCTTCCTGGCAGCCTTTACTGGTCTCATAAACCTTCTGCTGCACCTAGCGGTTGGCGAGCGAATGAAGGCATCAGCGTTCTATGTGACCTGTGTGGTTTCGACAATCGTATCCGCGATCCTGAGCCAGTGGACTTGGGGTTCGGTTGGTTGGCTGACAAACGCCGGATATCACGACTACTTCGGAGCCGGTTTCGTCTATTTGTTCCCCGGCGGGATGGCGATTGTATTTGCCAAGGCTCTGGGTCATCGTCCGGGTATTTTCTCTGAGCATCCCAAGGTTCCATCGTATATTGTACCAAATCTAGGACTTGCTACAACTTGTGTCGTAATGGTCTTTGCAGGCATGCCCTTGGTCATTATCGCATGCATGTTCTTCTTCGATCCTGGCGCTCTCGGAGTAAGCATTACGATGGCAGATACGTCCGTCGGCATCGCACTAAACAACTTTGGCGCGGCTTGGGCAGGTGGTTCGCTCTCGGGTGCACTGATTGCTTACAAAACCAGGAAGTACGCCTATTTGCTGCTTGGCCCGTTTGCAGGACATATCGCCGGCGCGAGCGGTTTTGATATCTATGTCCCATGGCAAATGTTCCTTGTTTGTGCAGGAGCACCCTTCGTCGCCTACTTCATTTACGAAGCGACTTTGAAGATGAAGATTGATGAGCATAAACTGATCCCGTTGATGGCCGGGTGTGGTTCATATGGTCTTCTGATGATTGGCGTCCTGCATTCCGGCACTCCTCACGGCGGATTTGTTGGCTTGGAAGGAGACTATGCTTTCCAGAATGCCCAAGTCTCGCTGGGAATGCAGGCTTTGGGTATTGTTGTTTCGCTCGGACTGGGAATTGTAACGGCCTTGGTACTGACGCCAATCCTGAAGGCGACGACAGGTCTTCGTGTATCCGAAGATGATCAAGCTGATGGAGTAGATCTGATCAAATGGGGTGTGACAAGTGATGTCGTGCCAAATCTCAGCCCATCTGAATCGCAACCTCAGCAAAAGAGCGTTGGGCAACTAAACGAAACGACCTCTTGAGCATTTGTTGGCGAAGAAAAAGCTCCGGCCGAGGCCGGTGCTTTTTTGATTGCGGCGAAGGGCATCGTTTCTAATGTCTCGGAAGATGGACACACGTCTGTCTTCATCCAGGAATGGCGCAACGTTTGAAAGCCAATACCACGTTGGAACCTCGGCAGATAAGCGGACCTGTCGCGAAAATCGAAGTTGACCTCAGACGATTATCCAAAATCTTGTTACGCTGAGGTTAATGACAATAGTCATGGGCCCCGCTAATTCTCAATACGTGCCGATCTTGAATTAGTTAATTGAAACAACATAATAGAGGTTCGCAATACTTCTAGAAAAGTTAGTCAGGACGGACGAAAAAGATTGGATTCGAACCATAATTCTGGCAAAATAATACTTACGCAAATGGCGATGGCGTCGCCACCGGGAGGCGCGTGTTTCTAACAGTCCTGAACGCCGGGACCTTCTTAAACGGAGGTCGCTATGACTGCACGTCCTGAATTCTATCGTTTCCACAATGGCGAAAAAGCTGACTTGCAATTCGCCCCAAGCGAATACGCTGCCCGCGTAGACGGTCTTCGCAAAATCCTGTCCGACACGGGCTCGGATGCTGCCGTGTTCACGTCCATGCACAACATTTCATACTACTCGGGCTTTACCTATTGCGCGTTTGGTCGACCCTATGCGCTGGTCGTAACACCTACAGAATGCGTCACTATTTCGGCGGGCATCGATGCAGGCCAGCCGTGGCGCAGATGCTACGGGGACAACATCACCTACACCGACTGGCAGCGCGACAACTATTGGCGCGCGATCCTGTCCGTCACCGGTTCGGGAAAAGTCATAGGCTTTGAAGGCGACCATCTAACTCTGTTGCAGCAGGGCAAGTTGAATAGCTTCCTTTCACCTTCCAAGACTGTTGATCTCTACGAAGCAACGATGCGCCAGCGCATGCACAAATCGCCTGCCGAGATTGAGATGATCCGCGCCGGTGCCGCCGTGGCTGACGTCGGTGGATACGCGATCCGCGAGGCCGTCAAAGAAGGCGTGCGCGAGATTGACGTGGCAATGGCTGGGCGAGACGCGATGGAACTGGAAATCGCCAAGCGCTTCCCTGATGCCGAATACCGCGACACGTGGGTCTGGTTCCAGTCGGGCATCAACACCGATGGGGCGCACAACCCTGTGACGGGCCGCCGTCTGCAGCGCGGTGATATCTTGTCGCTGAACACTTTCCCGATGATCTCGGGTTACTACACCGCACTTGAACGGACCATGTTCGTAGGCGAAGTGGACGCGGCTAGCCTGAAGATCTGGGAGGCTAATGTGGGTGCGCATGAGCTGGGAATTTCTCTGCTGAAGCCCGGCGCGTCCTGCGCCGAAGTTACACACAAGATCAATGACTTCTTTGCGGAGCGCAACCTGCTACAATACCGCACTTTTGGTTATGGCCATTCGTTTGGTGTGCTGTCACACTACTATGGTCGAGAAGCCGGATTGGAATTGCGCGAAGACATCGACACTGTACTGGAACCGGGCATGGTGATCTCGATGGAGCCGATGCTGACCATTGCTGATGGAGAGCCGGGTGCAGGTGGCTACCGCGAGCACGACATCCTGGTTATCACCGAGGACGGCAATGAGAACATTACCGGTTATCCTTACGGTCCTGAGTTCAATGTAGTAGGATAAGCTTGGCCATTAACAACCTGGTCGGTGGCATTCGATCCAGTCATGCTCGATCCGTGTGGATCGAGCAAAAACTGAAACAGTTATCATTGTGCATTACTTTAGCCTTGGGCAAGATGGTGTAGCATACCTGCTGCGCTAACTTGCTTGTTTGGTACAGAAAGTTCGTACCTTCTGAAAATGAAACTAAAGTCGTACTACTGGTCAAAACACTGCAATGGAGTCATCAAAGCATCCATTCTACCGGTAGCCACCTGACCACTGCCGTCAGGGCGCGCTGAAAACCGTTGGTTTCCGGGTCTGTAGTATGAACTCTTACAGTCCCGTCTTTTTCTTCTTGAACCCAGATCATCTCCCCCTTGTCGTCATGCTCAAGACGGTAGAAGAGCTCAGGCTTGTTCAATTGATCAGCGAGCGACACAGCGATCGTCGGACTTTCGATCAACAGACCCATTTCGGTGTTAAGACTCGCAGACCTGGGATCGAGGTTGTATGAGCCAATAAAAATCCGCTTACTATCTGACCCAAATACCTTTGCGTGCAGGCCCGATGCCGATCCGGCCAGTATCTCTGGTAGGCTTCGGTCTCGATGTTCCTGCCGCAAAGCGCGCAGCTCTAAGAGTTCTACACCGCTGTTCATCAAGTCATCCCTGTACCGCATGTAAGCTGCGTGAACTGGCATCACGTCGGTCGCGTCCAAGGAGTTGGTCAGGACACGGACTTTTACTCCGGACTTCGCTAACCCATTCAGGACCTCGGCTCCTCGTTCACCGGGAATAAAATAAGCAGATACAAGATCCAGTGATGTTTGAGAGGCTTTGGCGAATTCGATCAGTCGTTCGACGATTAGGTCTTCACTTGTGACACCACCCAAGCCTTTGGCCGGGTCGTCGACAAAAAGAGTGACCTCACTCCAGTCGAACTTCAAATCATGTCCCTCAATCCGGTCGGGTAGTTCACTTTCCTCGATTGCTTTCTGATAACCTGCGCCGATGGCAGTCTGGCGCGCCGCATTAGCTTTGGTCTGTAGGCTTTTTTCCGCGGGAAGGTCTAAGAAGAGAACGGCATCATACGAAGAAGCGCTATTCCAATATGAATCGAAGGACAGCGATACCTCTTCCACAATAGGACCGATGGCTATCGCATCTACGTCAAGATAGTGAGTTCCTGTCCCGTAGTCGAAATATATGTCGCCGATATTGCGACCACCGACAATTGTGGCCACCCCATCCACTGTCATTGACTTGTTGTGCATCCGCCTGTTCAGGCGGCTGAAGTCAAAGGCGTACGACAATAGTTTGGGGTTTCTCAGTGTGAACGGATTAAAAATGCGAACATTTGCAGTGGGCAAAGCATCCAGTTCGGCAAGCAAACCATCCAATCCTGAGATGCCGTTATCGTCGACCAGCAACCTAACCCGCACACCACGCTCGGCTGCTGCCCTAAGCTCGTCAAGTAGCATCAGGCCGGTCACGTCATCCTGCCAGATGTAATACTGAGCATCGATTGAAGATGTCGCTTCCCTCGCGAGGATGGCGCGGGCTGCGAATGCCGCGCGGCCGCTTCCTAACGGGCGCACCCCGTCGAAGCCGGGATTGCTCTCCAAAGCGCTCTTGATGGTCGTCCCAAGTGGTCCAGTCCAATCGGACCCTTGCATCACAGTCTGTTCGGCGAAGTTTTCTCGCGGCAGTGGAAACGCCAGCCTTAGTCCGGCGACAGCCAATACGATTGTCGCGGCTACAATCAAACAATTCCTGATCAGTCGCACTTGAGGCCTCGTGTCTGGCAGATAAGAAGAGCTTCGCAGATATGCTTGGCTTATCAACCTCTGAATTTTAGCGTTTAGATTCGGTCGATACTAATCGAAGAATTCGAACAGGAGCCTGTGCAAGTTGGTCGAAGTAAACGGCCTGAGGCAGGAATTTTTTTGCGGACGGGAAGATGCTCAACAACTCGTGCTATTCACTCTGCCCAACCGGGAGTTTGCTTAGTCAGCTTGGTGAATAGGTATCAAGCACAAAGAGCACACGCGACCGCGTCGCAGGATCGTTCACAAAAAACCGAGTTACGACCTCACGAGCAGGAAAATTAGGCCAAGTGTCTATCATCTCGCTTACCGCCTGTTCCGCCCTTTCAGGGTTACCCATTTCGTGATACGCGGTTGCAAGCAAAAAGAGGCTCGGAGGACTTACAGGATGGCCGCGTTCCGCTGCTTTCGAAAAGGCCTCGATAACTGCCTCGTAGTTTTCCAGCATCAACTGTGATGCGCCGTAGATGTTATTGTAGGCGAAGCGGCCTATTCCAATTCGAGATCGATCTGGGTCAGACACCTCCGACACAAACAAGGGATCATTTGCCAGAAGGGCTGTAATGCCAATCAAATCCTGAATGTGGCCATCTTGAGGTTCAAGATCCAAAGCAATTCTGGCGCGTCTAAGTGCCCCTTCAATGTCTCCAGATACGACTAGGGTCCAGCCGTGTGACGCCTGTGCCCAGCCATCCATTGGGTCCAGTGTGGTCGCATGCTCTGCCATAATCATCGCTTCATTGAGCAAGGCAGCAGATGCGCCCGCATCGGTTGTTAGAAGTGACTTTAGGGCAAGCACTTGGGCTGAACCTGCATAACCCGCAGCCAGGTTCGGATCCAATTCAATGACATGCCGGAACGCATCCAAGTTAATGGTTTGCCGCCGGAGATCAAATAGCGGAAAGAACAATCCCCGGGTCTGCTCAGCCAAGTTATTAGCCTGAACGCTGGTAATTGAGCGTTCCCGAAGGGCGGCCAATTCTGCTTGGGATTTCGTGGTTGCGAACTCCGTATTTGGCTGAAAGTTAAGGAACCCTAGATATGCGACCCCAATTGCCAACAAAAGCACCAGTCCGCTGAGGGACAACCCGAACTTGTAACGCCGCGAACTGATCGAGTGAGTAGACACCAATTGGCTGGTTGCGCCACTTGGCTCTACCATTATCGATCGTTTGAACTTTGGTCGATACCCCCCGGTCTGCATACTTATGCGTAATGGGTCCGATTGACCCACCCCGGTGTAATAATCATCCAAACCTCGCCGGAGGCGACGGGCCTCAACCCGGACGAGGTTCAGTGCACTCCCGTTTTCATCAAGCTCCTTATCGTAGACATCGGTCGCAATAACTTTGCCCTTTGTAGAACTCCCATGACCATCAAGTTCCTGCTCGACAATGTAGGTTAAGAAGGTTTGTAGTTTAGGCGACCCAACAAACTCCGCAGACGCAAGAACGCGCTCAAGCGCATGCCTGACTTCTTCGGCTGTTATCTGTTGCTCTGGAATATTCTTAAATTCCTTCATTACTTCAATAACTTATTTCCCCCGAAGGATTGGATATATCGCTCTAACTCACCCCTGCCTCACCGTAACTCACTGTCGTTTCGTGCCAAGCCTTTTCTATCATGTCTGCAAGAGCACCAAATAGAGGTCACATTCAGCCATGAACTGTAAGGAACTCCATGCCCTTATACCGGAGCATTCCGAGGCTGCACTGTCCAGAGCGCTCAGACACGAAAACGTCCGTGAAGCGGTGCAAGATCTTGATGAAGCTCTCAAGCACGTAGCGCGCTTTCCGGAGAGGTCTACTGCACGAAAGGACTGGGAGACTATTCGAGATGAACTTCTGTCTGAAATAAGAAGGCACACAGAGAGGCTCACCAATGTCGATTGACCTCGACGATGTAAGCGAACCGCGGGGCCTGATCTTCAGGAACCAAGAAAAAGTCAAAACACTGAGCACCAAAACCATATCCGGAGGATTCTAGAATGAGCCAACCACGCAACCCATATGGCGCCCGCCCCGGCGGCGGTATTTCTCTGCCGGACTATTTCCGACCCACCCCGGGATGCTCGAGTAACAATTTTTCGCCACCAAACGAGTTCTTACCTGAAGGTGAGATGAGGATTTGCTTCACAGGCAGTACACCTTGGCCGCCGACACTCCAGCAGTCGGGTACGTCTATTGTTTTGGAGCTGGGAAATGGAACGCCCTTTCCAAGACGCCTTTTTTTCGACTTTGGAAATGGCTGCGTAAAAAATATTCTACAACGCGGAATCCTGCCACCGATGGTGCGTGACGTCTTTATCAGCCACTTGCATGTGGACCACTATGCCGACCTTCCCTATTTTATGCCGTTTCGCGCGTGGTCCGGCGGATGGCGCAACGGCATGCGCATTTTCGGGCCTTCAGGTGATCGCCCGGAAACAGGCACGAAATACATGGTCGACAAGATGCACGAAATGATGACATGGCATCTGGAGAATTTCGACCATTGTCCGATTGGCGAAGGATACAACACCGAGGTCGTTGAATTTGACTATAAGGATGAGGGTGGCGTTTGCCTTGACGAACCGGGGTTGAAAGTCACCCACTGGGGTCGCAGCCACGTCAAGAACGGGGCCTCAGCCTTCCGTGTCGACTGGGAAGAGGCCGGCCTTTCTTTCGTATGGACCGGCGACGGGCGTCCAGACGAATCCACAATCAAATTCGCCAAGGGCGTGGATGTCTTTGTGACCGAGGGGCAGGCCGACGTGCCGCAGCTTCTCAACTACAAATACGGCACGCCGAGGGAAGTGCTTGAGTTCACGCTCGACACCTACCACACCCCCTACTACGCCGCCGGTTATCTTATGAACGAGATTCAACCCCGCGTCGGTATGATCTGCCACTATACGGAGGAATCCGCAGGAGAGGCCATTGCGGAGATCCGCGCCCACTGGGATGGTCTGTTCCTGTTTGGTGGACCAGACGTAAAGGTGGTGAACGTCACCAAAGATCGTGTGTGGGAGAGAATGGCATTGCGCCCCGAAAGCGCCGCAATGCAACCACCCAACCCGAAGGACTTGCCGCCAGAGATGTTCCCCGGCGGCAAATTGCCGGAGTACATCCCAATTCCGAAACCGCGCCTTCCGCGTGAGGAACAGCAGGATGCGATGTATCGGGACCGTGAACTCGATCCAGCTCTTTACATGCCTGAAGACGTATTGCGCCCGCTCACCCAGCATTACGACGAAGAGACATTCCGAGTCGATGTGCAGGCGCTGATCGCTGCACGCGAACATACGGATTAATTCCGACCAAGACAGCTACGCGCCGACCAATCATCGATACGGCGCGTAGACCGCTTTCAGCAAGGAAAAAGCATGAAAGATACCGAGAAAGAACCCGTTCCCTTAACGATATTAACCGGTTTCTTGGGCGCTGGGAAAACCACGCTTCTTAATCACATTCTGACAGGCGATCATGGGTTGAAAGTCGGCATTCTTGTGAATGATTTCGGCTCGATCAATGTCGATGCAGAATTGGTTGTTGACGTCGAAGATGGGATGATCAGCCTTGCGAACGGCTGCGTCTGTTGTCAGATCCGAGATGATCTCGTTGAGTCTGTCGCGGCATTGATCGAACGTGATGATCCCATCGAATACATACTGCTTGAAGCCAGCGGGGTGGCAGACCCAGCAAGCATCTATATGACCTTCGTTGATTCAGCCTACCGCGACCTGATACGGCTTGACAGCGTAACATGTGTCGTCGACGCCGATCAGGTCTTCACTTATGACGACCCGGACCTTGCCAAGCTCAAACTGCAGCAGATCGGTTTTGCGGATCTCGTGATCCTAAACAAAGTTGATCTCGCGGGTGTCGAGGAAACTGCCAAAGTAAAAAGGTGGATAGACGGCTTCTTCTCGAGGGTCCGGATTGTACCTGCGGTCAAGTGTGGCGTTCCGCTCGAAATCCTGCTGTCCGTTGGGCGGTTCGATGTTTCTCGCGTGATGGCTGATCAAGAACACAGCCATGTCCATGATCACGGGCACAATCACGGTTCATTCTTCAGCACCTGGAGCTATGCGCACAATGCGCCGTTACAGCGCAAGGCGTTAGAGCGAATGATCAAGAGAGAATTGCCTTCGAATATCTATCGCTGCAAAGGCTTTGTGCACCTGGATGACGACCGGGATTACCGATACGTGCTGCAGGTTGTCGGACGGCGCGTCGAGCTGACAAAAGACCGCGCTTGGGGCAGTGAGAATCCGACCAACCGCATCGTTGCCATTGCTCACAAATCAACGCTCGATCCAGATCACTTGGGTGAGTTGTTCAATGCTTGCGCAGTGTCGTCTGTCGGTCGCACTGAAAGTCGAGATGAACCTGTCGCAACAGGATAGTTACCATGCATGCGTTGGAAATACTGATCGTTCAAGCGGCGAGCTATATTCAGATCATTTTCGAAGCGGCGAGTGTCATTGTTGTTGCTGCGGGAGGTCTCGCCTTTGCGAAAGCGCTCATATTGCACCGAGAGTCGGATGCAGAGCCGATCGCGCGACGGATCCTCGGAAAGTATCTGATTGTGGCGCTCGAGTTGCAGCTGGCTGCGGACATTATCGCGACCGCAACAGACCCGACAATCGAAGAGCTTGCCAAGCTGACGGCCATCGCCTTCGTCCGAACTTTTCTCGACTATTTTCTCGTCCGGAAAATTCGGGAAGAGCGGGTCGAAGACAAACCAAATGAAACCTGATTTTCTTACTGAGGCCCACTATGGACAGTGAAAAAGAGGATAAACCGCTTCGTTCTACAAACCAGATGGCTGAAGAGCGCACAGATCTTGCATTCGAGCGTTCCCGGCTCGCATCGGACAGGACGACGATGGGATATATGAGAACGGCCACAGCTCTCATAGCTTTTGGCTTCTCAATCCCAGCTCTGTTCGGAATCTTAACAGAGGTCCCTGGGCTTGAAGAGGCACCATTGGAACGCGCGCGTTTTGTCGGCTTGTTCATGTTGGTATTGGCGGTGCTCATGCTGTCAATTGCCATCGTGCAGCACATAAGTTTTCTAAAGCGATTATCTAGTGTTTCCGGTAAGCCATTTCCGATTTCACCTGCGTTGATCTCAGCCGGGTTGGTTTTCGCGGTCGCGATTTACGCTACAATTAGCATCCTTTGGAATGTAGAGCCGCTGTGATGGACTCCCCCCTTCCCTTCGAAGACTCTGTCACGCTGTTTATCCATATTTTTCTCTTCCTCGCGATGCTCTGCATCGGAATGAGCGCAACTTTTCGCGAAATGGGCTCCTCCATTCTCGAACGAGAAAAACTTGCTCGAGTACTTGCCGCGAATGTGTTCGTACCGCCTGTCATCGCAATCCTCATCATCGGGTTCTTGCCCCTTCCGCGGCCAGTAAGCGTCGTGTTGTTTTTGTTGGCAGTGGCCCCTGGCGGTATCAACGCAGTCCAATTTTCAACCAAAGCACCGGGACAAGTCGGTGCTGCCGGAGCGCTGCTATTCTTGCTGTCAATCATTGGCCTAATACTCGCCCCTGCGGCAGCTCAGATTGTCCTTCCAACCGATGCGCTTGAACGTGTTGCCTGGGACCAATTGCTAATCCGTATCGTGGGTGTCATCGGGGTCCCACTGTTGTTGGGTATGTTGATCCGTCGGTTTTTTCCAACAGTGGCCGAGCACATTTACAAACCGGCGATTCTCATATCGACGGTTTCTTTCATTGCATCTGTAGTGACCAGCCTCGGGACCAGGCAAGAGGCGGCTGCAGGTGTTGGGCCGATGAGCCTGATCGCCATGTTGATCTTCATTCTCTCGCTCATGGCGGTCGGTTGGTTTTTAGGCGGCGGCAATCGGGAATATAGGCAGGTGCTGGCCATCTGTACAAACCTGCGCAATGTCGGCCTCGTATACCTTCTGGTGGATGCGTGCTGCTTCAATCCGGCCTATTCGGCAAGTGTCTTGGCATTCATGACGCTGATGGTTCCAATCAACCTGGTATTCACCATTATCTGCGCGGTAGTACGGAAACGGCAAAACCGATCCATGAATGATGGTGAGGGTACCAGCGTATGACCAGAAGGCGAATGATAGCCCCTGCATATCTAGGGACTTTCTTCGCTGTTGCGGCTTCCACGTCCTGGGCGCAGACCGTTCCAGATGAAAAACTCTCGGATGATCCAACTAAGATCGTTACGAAAATCGGCATCCGGTATAGCGATTTTGGCACCTTATTCGGGTCGGTGGCATTCGGACCTGTCACTAAGATCAACGTTTCAGTCTCGGAGGGCGATCAGTGGCGCATTGGCGGATCTTATCTCTTCGATTTTGGTATCGTGAATGTATCAGCCTCAGAACAGGAGCTAGAAGGCAGCGTACTGCAAACACAATACGCCATCGGAACGTTTGTACCGCTTGCCGCATTTGGCATCAAACCGAAGGGGTGGCTTTTGTTTCCGGCTCTCGGTGCAAATTACACCGATGGTAGGATCAGCAGCAGCGATTTCGAGTTCGCTGATGCCTTTCCCACCGAGATTGCCAGCAAAGGTGGCTATGTCGGATTGTTGGGCCTCAAGCCGCTATCCGAACGCTGGACGATAAAGACTGGTGGAGTTCTATCCGCTGGTTCAAACGACTACTCGGGTTTCAGCGTCGGTGCGGGCGTTACTTTCAATGCGTCACCGGACGACAGCATTAGCGTGTTTGGCAGCTACATTGACAACACTTTCGGACAACGTGACCTGCTTGGCATCAGCTATACGCGCGAGTTTTGACGGCGACGGATGTAAAAGAAACACGGTAAGGGTAATCAAACATGCTCATTGTACTCGGCTTGTATTTTGGCATTGCTTGGCTTGTTTTTGCCAAGCTTAAAGTCTTGCCATGGAACGGGCTCTTTAAGACAGTCGTATATGGTGGTGCGTTGGTTATAGCATTGGTTGTGATCGGAGCATTAAACCACACGACACCCTCCGGGTCAGTGTCTGTGCAAGGTGCTGTCATCAATATTGCACCAAACGTGTCTGGCCCCGTCACCGAAGTGGCCGTTGAAGCCAACCAACCGGTGGCAAAGAGTGATGTGTTGTTTCGTATCGATGATACTACGTACGCGGCTGAAGTCGCCCGGCTTCAAGCATCGCTTGCATCCGCACAGTCAGCCGCAGACCAGTTAAAAACAGATCATCAGGCGGCGCTTGCAGAGATCGAATCTCTCGAAGCGCAACTTGCTTTCGGTGTACAGCGCCGCGATGACATAATCGAACTTACCGGACGTGGCGCCGCCGCTGAATTCCAACTTCAGGAAGCGGTTTCGACGATTGAGCAACTCGAAGCCGGTTTGCGTGCGGCACAGGCACGCAAAAGCAGTCTTGAACGGCGAATTGCGGCGCAGGTGGACGGCGTTGATGTTGGAGTTGTCGAAGTTCAGGAGGCACTGGCACAGGCTGAGTGGGCTTTGCAACAGACAGTTGTGCGCGCACCTGACAACGGTATCGTCACTGCCCTCTCGCTGCGCCCCGGCAATCGCGTAACGACTCTTCAAGGTGCCTTGAACTTTTCGCTTCCTGCAGACCGGTTGCTCATCGCGCAGTTGCCGCAAAGCAGTTATCCCAATGTGTCCGTTGGTGATACGATCCGGATTGCTTTGAGCACGATGCCAGGTCGCGAGTTTGAGACGACAATCCTTGCGATTCCGCCAGGAACTCGAGAAGGCGTTGTGGATGCGAGAAGCGGGTTGCCAAGCCTGCGCGAACTTACTGGTGCGTCCAGCTATATTGTCACTATGGATATCCCAGAAGGCCTTCCTGCGGATAGGGCACAGCTTGGTACATCTGGAACAGCCCTGGTAATCACGGAAGAGGCCGGCGCGATCTCGGTGCTGGCGGAAATCCTTTTTTGGATAAGCAAGAAGCTCAACTACATTTGATCGACAGGTGGAAGATTTGATTTTCAATACACGACTGAAAGACCTCGCACCACTTGACCTGCCCCCCGAAACTTCCCTCGTTCTGATGTAGATTTTAGTCAATCTCTTGAAGGAGCAAACGAAGGCTTAGAATCCGTTTAGATTTTCATTTCTCTCCGCCCTGCAATGAGTCCCTCGTCGCTTCATCAAACTATTCTTGCGGAGGAACAATGCCGCGTTTGACGCCAATTCTCATCAAAAATTTCGGCCCGATAATTGTTATGACGCCACCAAGGATCATCGGGACCCACCTATACATGGCCGAGAGGTCTTGCCAGTTTGCAAAAGCGAACCAAGCAAAGATCAACATCCACATCATCGAGAACATCATATTGGACTTGATGAATGCCGGATGCTGAGCAAATTCACCGACGTCGGCCGCAGATAGTTCTGCTGTCCACGGTCTGCGTTGACGGATGCTCACGAACGCCCCAACTGCGAGAAACGAGAACACAATGGCGAGTGCGTCGGTCTCCCGGATCTCTGGCCTGAGCAGAAGAACCACCGTCACGGTCAGAACTCCCAGAACCTGGGCGGCCATAAATGCTGGAGGAGTTTTGGCGCCATAGCGCACGGCACAGCCAACAATTCCGATAACTGCACCCAAGACCGCACCAGCGAGTGGAAAACCAAGCGGTGCAAGGACAGTGAAGGTAAGAAATGGCAGCAATAGAATATGCGCAACGAGATAGGCTTTCATTGTGCCCTCCAAAATCCCAGCGACAAGTAACGATCACCGAGAACGGTTAGAACATCCAAGAAGTTCAGGCGCCACAGATTGTTGGTCGACCAATCAACCAGAACTGCGTTCGCCAAGGTAGTGTCTTGTGCCGCAATTCCGGTCGGATCCGCAACAGTGATTTGTGCGGAAACGATACGGATTCTGTAGGAGTAGAAGCCTGTCGCCATTGGTAGCTTTCCGAGAAGATCATGTGTTTGCTTTATCCCGGTTTGGACTTGCTAACGCAGCCGATCTTCTCGGCATTTCGCAGAACTAAAAGTTTACGCCGAATCTCGCGTTGATCGTTCGTCCCTAAGCTTTCCTCCTTCCCAGTTCTGGAATGTCGCCGAAAGTCTCCCGCCAGTCCGTACATATCTACAAACCTGCCATTAGATGCAGGTCCGTGTATGGCTGATGACAGCTAAAGCCAACGCGCAGGCTAAAACCTGAGCTTTCGGCCTACTATTAGTCACTTTCGCACCTTGAAATTCGCAACAAAGATGGTGGCGATGGTTGTGATCGTGGCCACGAAAATCCCAATGCCAGCGACAGTGAAGATCATCGTAAAGACCTTTCCCGCTGCGGTGATGGGCGCAATATCACCGTAGCCGACAGTCGACATGGTGATGACTGAGAAGTACATCGCATTCAAAATGCTCCAGCCCTCGACGAGCACGTAAAAGCAAGTACTGACAAAGAGCAGTGACGCGGACATTGCGAGCAAGTGCAGCGACCGCCCATCCGTTAACGCCATAGCCAAGGCTCGAAACAGGCCAAAATAATTGAATAGAAAGTTGCTCAGCATTCCGGTTCTCGGCCAATAGAACGTTAGGCGGGCTCCAGTGTTGAACTGTTATTCTTGTGGCCCTGTCGATTTGCACGCCACTTTCTGACATCGACAAAGTCGAAATAGATCCCAATCACAGTTGGGAAGACGAAGATCACGAGCAGTGTTGAGGCCAGCAGACCAAAAGCTACCGCCGCCACCAATGGGACAAGGACCTGAGCCTGTGGGCTGGTTTCAAACAGCATAGGCATCAAACCGGCGAAGGTTGTTGCAAAGGACAAAACCACGGGACGGAACCTATGGCGAACCGCGTCAATCGCTGCGTTCAGATAATCGCCATCCTCGATCTCTGATTCAAAAAACGTCAGGAACAAGATAGCATTATTCACTACGATACCCGCTAACGAAGCAAAGCCGATGAAGCTCGGCATTGAGATGTCGATACCGAGAGCAAAATGCCCAAAAATGGTCCCGATTAACGCAAAAGGAATGCTGAGCATAATCATGAACGGCAGGGTGTAGCTGTGGAACTGAAAGGCGAGGATCAGATAGACACCGACAAGGCCCGTTAGCAGCGCAGTAGAAATCGAGGCCTGCGTCTTCTGCTGCTCCTCCGTGGCACCCCCGATACCTATCGAGACATCGGGGTACGATTGTTGCAAATCAGGCCCGATTTGGTCTGTGACGAGGGCCGAGACAGCGGTTGAAGTAGTCGCTCGGCGGTCGATCTTTCCAATAATTCGGGAAATGGCTTGCCCGTTCTTTCTGGTGATCTGCGCGTAGGCTTGAGTAAGTTCAATGTTGGCAACGCCCGATAGTGCCACTTGCTCACCGGTTGGGATTGTAATTGGGAACTGCTCCAGATCGGCAAGTGTTGGTACTGAGTCGCCAAGCTCAACGCGGATTGCGACATCTGAAAACTGTTGGCGGAAGCTATCTGTCTCGGTTCCCGAAAACGCAGCCCGTAGTTGCGCACTTACGCCCTGTGGGGTCAATCCGGTGACATAGCCGAACTCCGTCAGCGAAAGTCGGATCTCAGATCGGCCCTTCGAAAAATCCTGATAGGCTTCGGTCACGTCATCTCGAGCGATCAGCCTTTTAAGTAACTCATTGGTCGCAGCCTCCAAATTCTCAAGATCATGCGAGGCGAGTTCCACGTCCAGATCGTCTCCGCCGGGGCCAGCCGCGATCTGCGTGAAATTGCTTTGAACCAGATCCGGCAGAGGTCCCTTAGCTTGTTTCCAATGGGCCAGTACGTCATTTGCAGCGACGTTGCGCAAAGCGCTTTCAAGCAAATCTGCGGTAACAGTAGCCGTATAGGCACCATTGTCTTTGACGTCCTGATTGACCGAATACTGAACCAGAATACGCTCGACTAGAGGCTGAGCCTCTTCGGTTCCAGGCGTCAGCTCCGTGTCTACTTGCTGCAGACCCGAAATCAGTTGCGCCACAGCATTCTGAGTGCGCTCGATGGGTAAACCAGAAGCCAAGGCGATTCGCGCCTCAATCGTGTCACCTTCGGTCTCTGGAAAGCCGACGACTTTAACTAGCCCGGATGCCAACATTCCGATGCTCAGGATTAGGATCGCAAAAACCGATCCCAAGGTCGCGTACCGCCATCGTAGCAGAGCCGAAGCGACTGGAATGAAGAACCCATCGCGCGAGCGATCCAACAAGCGTGGTACAGAACGCCGGGCATTTTTTACCGCATCGGCACGTGTATGAGCCATATGATGAGGAAGGATCAGAAATGCCTCAATCAGACTTGTGATCATCGTCAGCAGTAACACGATCGGGATCACCTGAAGCACTTTTCCGGTTTCACCAGAAAGAAACATCAACGGGCCAAACACGCACGCAGTGGTCAGAAAGGATGACAGCACACCTGGCATAACTTCCGTAGCGCCTTTGATGGCAGCTTCTTTAGGCCCCAGCTTCTGGCGCCATTTCGCGATATTGTCCGCTATGACAATGCTGTCATCCATGATCAGACCGATTGCCATCAGCAATCCGATCAAAGAGATCGTGTTGATCGTCACCCCGACCAGACCCATGAGGAAAATACCACCGAGGAACGAAAACGGCAGCGAGAATGAAATCCAGATCGCTTCGGACACGGAAAAAAACAGGCACATGACCAAAACCACGAGCAGTAAACTCTGGATAGCATTGCCTAGAACCAGATTGATCTGGGTCTCAACGGTTTCGGTCAAATTGTTGACGACCGTAATTCGAAACGGCGCAGGATACCGCATTTCTTCTTGCTTAATTTTGTCAGAAACCTGTGCAAAGGCCTTAATTGCGTCATCGGTTTTGCGTTTGCTGACCTGAATGATTGCGGCGCGGTCCCCGTCAATAAAAGACTGCTGCTCTGGTGCGGCTTCAAACAATGTGACCTCAGCCACATCTACCAGACGCACGATCCCGCCTTCCGGCGTCTCCACCAGAACCAAGTTTTCCAGGTCGGTTGCCGAACGACGCGCATCGAAGTAGCGCAGGGTGATCTCGCGCCCCGTCGTTGCGACTGTACCTAAGGGCGCGCGCAAACTGCGCGCCTCAACAGCGTCAGCAACGTCCTTCGGACTAAGCCCAAACCGTCGCAATGCCAGTTGATCAAACGAAATACGGTATTCTGCTTCCGATATGCCCGTGACCTCGGCGGTCGCGATCATTGGCAAATTGGCCAATTCTTCCGCAAACGCGTCAGCGTATTGAATCAGGCCATCATGTGCTTCAATGCCCGAAACCGCTACAGATGCGATCACTTCCGTTTGACCAAGAATGCTGACCGACGGAAGTTCGGCCTCTGACGGTAGATCATTAATACTGGAGACTTCTGATGAGATATCGTTGTAAAATTGCCCGATATCTCCGTTCTCCGCCATTGTGAGGGTGGCCGTCGCCAGGTTTTCAACGGACAGGCACTCAATCTCTTCCAGATTGTTAACTGCTCCCAGCGCCTCATCGAGAATAAGGCAGATCTGCTCGTCCACATCGCTGGCCGACGCGCCCGGGAACTCGACCGAGACCGAAACTTCAGACGCAGTGAATTCCGGGAAGCTTTCACGCTCCATGTCCAGCAGTGTGGATAGGCCGATTAAACAGACAGCGATCAGGGCGAGGTTTGCTGCGACGGGATGCCGTGTGAAATATGCGATCATGACTCTTCGCCTGTAAATTCCTCAACAGGCTCCAGCAACATACCAATGACTGCGGGTCGGGGGTCGGACAAGACGAGCTGATCGCCGACAGCGAGACCTTTGTGAACAATGACCTCGTCGTTCTGAACCGACCCAGTTTCCACCTCCCGCCGCTCAAGCCGGGATTGATCGTCCAGAACGTAGACAAAGCGGGCTGGTCCATCGGTGTGCAAAGCTGCGCGCGGGACACGCAGTGCTTCTAGCGCAGACGGAGCAGATATTTGGACTTCAACAAAGGTGCCATTTGAAAGCGGGGGCCCGCGTCTGTCGGGGTTTGGTACGCTTGGGCTTTCTATTCGGACAACCAGACCAACCGTTCCCGTTGTCGGGTCTGCGCTGCCGTCAAACCGAACAAGCTCAGCTGGCCATGCGTAAACCTCGCCAGCAACAGACATACGCACTTCTGCTTGAAGGTCAAAGCTCTGCAACACATCAAAGGCATCAGATACATCCATACCTCGCAGCGCCTCGGCGGGTTCAATACCTCTTAGCGTTGTAAACAAATTGCCAAGAACGCGAGTTTGGAATTCTGCCGTGACTTCCGATGCGGCAGTACTTTCTATTGTGGCTACGGTGCCACCGAAACGAATGAACTGTCCCGGTGACACCGATTTGGCTACAACACGCCCGGTGAGTGGAGTGGTAATGGTCGTGTTTGCCAATGCTCGCTCGGCTTCTTCGATTTCGACAGCACGGGTGTCGATCGTGGCCTGCAGCGAGGCGCGCTGCGCGGGGAGTAACCGCAGCGCATTTTCGAGATTCAAAACCATCTTTTCTTGCGCGAGTAGATTACCGATAGCCGTATCGACAACAGACTGGGATGCGCTTCCCCGTTCCAACAGAGTTTCTTGCCGCGCCAACTCTACCCTGCGTACATCCAAAAGGCGGGTTTCCAGTTCAATCGAAGCCTTCGTGTTTTGCTCGGTCGCTTCCAGTTCATCCAATGCAGCTTGGGCGCTGTCTCGGGATGCAGTCGCCCTCGCTAGTGAGATTTCGTAGTCCCGGGGATCAACCCGCAAAATTTCCGTGTTTTTTGAAATAACTGTCCCCACCTCGAGTTCAGGAGACACGAAGGTTGTACGCCCATCGACCTGCGAAATTGCTTGCCAGCTGTCCACGGCAGTGACGCGACCATACCCGGATGCGTTCGGCACTGCGGACGTTGGGGACAGCGTCATCGTGTGCACGACCGTTACTGTTTCGGCCGGAGGTGTTACCTCCGGCGCGTCTTCATTGGTTAGCCACATGAACCCACCCACGCCAATTGCCAAAGGGGGGAGAAACAACAGGGGTCGGAAGTTCATGTGACTATTCCTCGGTGTCTTGAGGGTTGAGAGGTTGTGTTCAGGCCCGTTCGACCAACTGCATCCGTTCAGCCTTCGAAATCCTCGGTCGGAACGCGCCCATGATCATCTCTGTAACCAACGGGATTACGTTCGACATCCCAACAAGCTTCTCGGTGTTTTCACGGTCAAGAAAAGCCTTGCTTAGTTCGCCATCTGGGATTGAGGCTTTAGCCATCTCCAGCAGTTCCGGCATCATCGGGACCAGAAAAACGAATGCGTTGACTGTCAGAAAGGCCGTCATTGCAAGTTTGATCCGCATCCACCAGGCGCGTTCTGCAAAGCCAAAGAATAGGATCAGATCGACCAGGATTTTCAGACCCAGGCCGGGCAGAATGAGAATGTAAGCGCTCTGCAGCTTGTAGTGGTAAATGACAGCAGCTGTTTCGGGAGATGGATGTGCGTTGATGGCCCCGATTACAATGTGGGATAGAATCCCGCCCACATACATGATGGTTCCAATCTCAGCGATGAATGAGAGAAGCTTTTTCATGGAAATACAGCCTGATGAATTGGTGATTAACGGAACTCAAATGCCTCGGTGTGAATCTTGCTGCGTGGAACGCCTTCGGATTTGAGGTCTTTCATCAAACCGTCCACCATCGGCTTTGGACCACACATGAAATACTCATAGCTATTCAAGGGATCGGGCAGTTTCTGTTTCATCATGTCTACGCGAGCAAAGTTCCCCTCGTCGGAGAACAGGGGCACCAGCGTGACGTTCCCGAAACGGGCAGTGTGGTCACGAAGTTCATCCAGAAAAATCGCATCCTGTGCTTCGCGAGCCGCATAAACCAGATGAATTTGTCGAGAATCCCCAGGCTCCATGGCGCGGATTTTTGAAAGAAACGGAGTTAATCCAATGCCACCAGCCAGCCAGATTTGCTTATCTCCGGCCTTCGTCGCGTCAAATCGCCCGTATGGGCCACGAACATTGACATGACCACCGGGCTGCAATTCTTCGCGTACCTTGCGCGTCCAGTCACCCAGAACTTTGATCGTGAACTTCAAGTGCCCGTCGCGGGGAGCGCTTGAGATTGTGAATGGATGAGGCTCGCTCCACCCTTTGCCTGCAATCTCAACGAAAGCAAATTGACCAGGCTTGAACTCAAGGTGCGGCCCTGTGGGTTTAAGGACGATCTCGGTGGCCCGTTCAAGCGCATTGACGGCCTCGATTGAGTAGGGTGCCGCAGTTCTCTTGTTCATCCCGAAAATTGAATAGATCAGGCAAACCACACCAAACGTCGCTGCGGCCAGTAGAAGCAAACCGGAGGGGCTAAACTGCACAAAGAAGATCTGAGGTGCTGTGAAGAAATGTCCGATCACAAGCACATATACGAGCGCCATGATCTTATGTGTGGGTCGCCAGAAGGAATATCGAATTTTTCTGTTCAAAGCGATGAACAGACCAATAACGAGAAAGATAAGTCCCAGCATCCCAAGCGGGGCAGAAGGAACCAGCGGGTTTTGCGAAGGATCAACGCCCGCCGGAAGCTCCTTTGGTACGCCAAAGAAATGGACAAGCGCGAACAGGGCGGCGAGCACCCCGACAACCCTATGGGTCTGATACATTCGATCCAACCCACCAAACCAGTCTTCTAGAACCGGAGCGCGCGTGGACAACACTACCGAGCACGTCATCAGGAGAAACGCAGCCCCACCCAGCAAGGTCGTAGCGGTGGTTCTCGAGTCATGATCCGTCGGCGCAAACACGACATGCAGAAGTCCGAAAACTGCGATCAATCCTAAGATCAACAAAACACCCTGCCGCTTGAGCATCGCCCGCACTCCTCATGATTTTGGCTATGAGCGCGGCACCTCAGCTATTTCGACTGATAAACACCGGCTCAACCTGCTGCTTGACTTGTAATCGCAATACTTGCATTTACAACCATTGTAAACGCAAAAATCGCTGCAACACTTGCAGGATGCAAGATTAGGGATTAAGGCCATGATCAGGAGCGCATTCCTGATGACCCAAATGAAAAGCACAAAGCACATTCGAGAAAACAGTTTCGGGTTTCTGATCCAGACCTTAGCCCGCGAAATCGACGCTCGGATGAAGCACGCGCTGAAGGAAGTGGACGTCGACGTAAAGGTCTTCGCCAACTTGATGCTGCTTGCTGACGAAGATGGGATCAACCAGAGGGCTTTGGGTGAAAAGCTCAATTTCCCGGACTATTTCACGAGCCGAAACATCGACGCGCTGGTCGAAGCTGGCTACGCTGAACGAAGGCCCGATCCGGACAGTCGTCGTTCGTTTCTAATTTTTTTGACAGATGCTGGGCGCGAAAAAGCGATGCAACTTCCGAAAATCGTTCGGCAAGTAAACGACCAAACTCTTGAGATGCTTTCAGTGGATGAACGCAAGCAAGTCGTCAGCCTATTGAAAAAGATCGCCAAAATCTCAGATTCAACAATCGAGTAATTCTACCACGAGAAACTGGTGCAGTATTTGAATTTTGCGTCTAACCAGCTGTTTCGCAAGCCCTTCGGTTAGACTGAATATCTACAGTTCAGCTAGTTCAAGCGACACGTTTGTGCATGAACGCTCCCCTGATTGCTTTGTCTGAGATTTCCCGCCCCAGACCAGGCCTTTCCGGTACGCGATAACGGCCATTCTCCGGTTGGTAGTCGTGTTTGCACAGGGCAACCACGTCGGGATGTGTAGAGCGGAAGTGATGTTCATGGATGCAGACAAAACTCCGAACGCAACAATGTAGGAGATCCGCCGATTTCATTTGGGATTGGTTGGTCTCTTTGAGTTGCCGGGCATTCGCGAACCGCAGTCCGTTCACGGCGTGTTGTCGTGTTAACCGCCATTCGATTGTTTCTCATGGAATTTGTTTCACACCCGTTCGTTAGAAAAAGTACTTGATACCAATATATGGACCATGCTGGTCTACGTCATAGGCAAATTCACCGGAACTTAGTGTGTCGCTATAGTCGACGCTAAAGTAACGATACCCGAACGTGAACGCGGTCTTCTCCCAAGGTTGATAGTCGAAACCAACATTAACACCAATCTGGAGGTCATTTCCACCGGCACCAAAACCGCCAAGTTCCAAGGACCCAATCCCAGTCCATTTCTGGTTTAGCCGCCACATTCCGCGTATGCCGACGACTGGTTCTATCCAGCCCTGATCTCCGCCCAATGTAGGTGGATTTCCCGGTCCTGGGGTAGTTATGTCGATTTCCTGACGGATGGAGTTGTACCTCAGACCACCTTGGAGATCGATTGCATACCTCTGGCCGCTGCTGCCGTATTCGCCATCTGAAATACGGTAAGCCCCAAGCACACCAAACCATTTTTGACGAACGTCGACGTTTACCCCGGCACCCAGAGGGCCAGGCAGATTGGAATCCTGTTCGATCCCCACATAATTTACATCCGCGATGATGCCAAAATCCCCGTTCCATGCCTCGTACCGGCCGGCTGCTGCGAAATCGAGCACATCCAGGACGTCACCAAGGTCCAGATCCAAATCCGCGGATTGTCCAGCCACGGTTGACGTACCCGTGGTTCGTAGGGGTGTGAACAGATAGAATGAGGCTCCATGCCGCCAGCCTGTTTCGTTTTGACCTGGCGCAGGTAGAGACTGAGCACGGGAAAGCCCGGGCATAGATAGTACGCCGGTCAGAAATACGAGTGCGCTAATTGATCTGAGATGGAGCATCGGAGTTTCCTTGCATATTGGCGGCGGTTAGTAGTTGAATCTGAGACCTATCCCGGCACCTTGGTCGTAGGGTCTGTCAGCACCAATACCGACCAACACATCTGCGTAGAGGGCAATTCCAGGGCTGAGGTTCTTACCGATCTGGAATTCTGCGGTCGCGGGCCACGCATCATTTTCCCAATCGTATGGAGCTTTGATATCTGCTTTGACCCAATACCCGTCACCAAATGGCTGAAGCGCAATAAGGCGCATCGCAGTCTGGCTGACATCGGTCGAACCGTTATATGAAGCAAAGTGCTGGACCAGAGGGATCAGAGTCAGCCCAGTATTAGTGTTTGCAAATGCGAACCCACCAAATGGGGCTATCTGATCCGACCCGGTGCCGATGCCTTCGTCGGGGTCACCAAAATCGAGGATCCACTCCAAACCAAGTGCGGACTTCACGCTCCAGGTGTCATTCAAGGGTTTCTGTGAGGGAAAGTAGATCAGCTTGAAGCTTGTCTTTTCGAACCCGTTGAACCTTTCGCCAGTAGCATTCGTTGAATTGTAGTGGAGCTCGTATTTTAGTTTTAGATCGGGGCGTAACATGTATGCACCATCGACAAAGGCATCCTGACGGTCTGCACCCCCAGCCAAATCGAAGTACTGATATCGAATGTCGGTGTTGTTAACCGCAGCCAATGGATTTGACGCGTTTTCCTCAGCTTCGGAAGCAGAGCCTACCACGACCAGTGCATAGGTCAGAGGAACAAGACAATGGAAGTTGCGTAACATCATACACCTGGGAGAAGTTGGATGGTCAGGTTAGACGGCGACAGGTTCTCGCCGCCGTCTACCTTCATCATTGCCAGCTGGAGAAGACTTCTCGGGTCAACTCGCTTTCGGGACGAAGGTTCTCAATACCTTCATACGGCACACCCTTGCCCAGCGGCAGATGCGGGTGCTTTGCAATGGTTTTCTCATGCCGCTTCACCATGTCTTGGAATGATGCACCGGACCATAATGAATACCCGACAAGCGGATGTTCTTCACGTGGGTCGCGATAGACATTGAACACGGGGGCCGCAGCTCCGGGCTGACCGGGGGCCGGCAAATGCATTTTGAACTCTTGCTTCACGACTGAACGCAACACGGGCCCTTCGTACACATAGACGTAGTCGCGACGCGAGTTGCCTTCACCTTCAAATAACAGCGCAGTCTGGTCAATGCCGTCGATCACGCGGTCGCGGGGGATGCGGTCAGTTGCGCCTGCGATCCGCGCGAAGGTGGTGAACAGGTCAGATACATGCACGATGTCACCTGCTGCACTACCTGGCTCAATAGCGCCGGGCCAGCGGATGAACGCGTCAGTTCGTACTCCGCCTTCAAGGTGCTGCGTCTTGCCGCCGCGATAAATCAACTGGTTCAGACCGGACGTTCCTTCGTAGTGATACATCAAGCCATTGTCAGCCATGATCATGACGACGGTGTTGTTCGCCTTGCCAGTTTCATCCAGCTTAGCCAGAACCTCACCGATCCAGCCGTCCAGAACCTGCAACTTGTCGGCATGGAAGCCACCATTGCGGGAAACCGCTTGATCCGGATAAGCAAAATTCAGCGGATAGAGTGGCCAGTATTGCATAAAGAATGGGTCGTCCTGCGCGGCGAGGCGGTCTAGCTGTTCCAGTGCCTGTCGCTGATAGCGCAGGTTCATTTCTTCGTATTTGGCCTGTGTCCATTCTTCGCCCGGCGCCATGTCGACTTCGCGAGCCAAGCCGCCTACTTCCCCTTCAACGCCGGTTACCAGACCGTAGGGCTTGAATCGCTCATCCAGCTGGAATTGGTTGGACTGTCCGGACGGATGGAAGCCAAGCATATTGTTGGCAACCATTGCATCCCGTGTCATCAGGCTGAGTTGTACTTGCTGATGCAAAGGGAATGCGGCCCAGTCAAACCCCTGATTGTGCGGATAGGCCTGCTCAATATCGCCCTGGTGCCATTTCCCAACATGCGCAGTGTTGTATCCTTCTTCCTTCAGGATCTCGGCAATCGTGACTTCTTCAGCTGCAAGACCTTCGCCAACCAGCGCAACTTTGACCTCTTCAACGCCGGCGCGCACCGGATGACGACCGGTCAACATGGCCGTTCGTGTCGGTGTGCAGGATGGCTCAGTATACATCCTCATCAAGGACATGCCTTCGGTGGCAAAGTCGTTGATGTTGGGCGTATCGAAACCGGTGACGTAGTTCATCGTCCGGTTACCCATTTGACCGAAGCTGACATCGTCGATCAGGATATACAGGATATTGGGCGGCTGGCCGCCATTGGCGTCGCGGATCTCGGCAAGTTTCGCCTCAATCTCGGTGTCCTGCGCATCCCATTGCTCGCCAAACTGTGCGCGCAAGAACTCAAACTCTCCATCATGGATGATGGGCGCATCCTGGGCAAAACCCGCGCCTGCCATCAGCACCATGGCTGAGGCATGTTTCAATAATGATCTCATCGGTATCCCTTCCCCTATGGATTACATCTTTCCTGCGCGCCGCAGCGATTGGACGATTTCATCCCGGAGACCATCCAGGGTATCGCGGATATCGCGGGCGAATTGGTACGAGTGGCTTCCTGGCTCTGTGTTCATTGACAGAAACTCGTCACAAAGAAGCTGATAGTCGCGGCAGATCTCATCGAATTCCGTATCCGCGCGCCGTAAATCCGCAATTGCGGATTGGTGATCGGAAAACAGGGTATCAAAGGCGTAACGTTCCAATTGCGATGACTCATTCGATTGATCAGCAGACTTCCCTGAGTTTTCGCCGAATTCACTTCTCACAAAAGGTTTATCGGGGCATAATACGGTGTAATCTAATGCGTAACTTACTGAAAATATGGATTTAACCAAAGACACATCTACTGCACTGAATGAGGGCGGGTCACCTGCTCCCAAAGATGTGCGGGCGGCACTTCAGCGGCTTGTCAGTTCTTCGACTTTCGCGGGTTCGCAGCGATTGCAGGACTTTCTGACGTATGTGGTCGAGGAATCGCTCAACGGTCGGGCCGATGATATTCGTGCCAAGACCATCGCCATGGATGTTTATGGTGGGACCCTGTCAGAGATGTCACGCCGTGAAAACGTTGTTCGGGTCGATGCTGGTCGCCTGCGTCGCAAGCTTGCCGAATACTATGCCGGAGATGGTCATGAAGAGGGCACGATATTCGACCTGCCAAAGGGCGGCTATGCTCCAGAGATTCTGGTCAGGTCGCCCGAGACGAATGAACCTCCTCTGGCTGAGCCGGAAACCGGAGCAAACACTTGGCGTCGCCCCTTCGTTGGAGTTGCCGGCCTTTTCGTTCTAGCCTGTTTTG
Source organism: Ruegeria sp. F5 (assembly GCF_056533845.1). Lineage (NCBI taxonomy): Bacteria > Pseudomonadati > Pseudomonadota > Alphaproteobacteria > Rhodobacterales > Roseobacteraceae > Ruegeria > Ruegeria sp. F5. The sequence goes on from NZ_JBQFOU010000016.1 coordinate 79,334, forward strand.
TTGTTGCTGTTGTTTTGTTGTCGACAAGACTAGCCGACCCAGTCGGCTCGCCAGTTGATGGCCTGAGTCATGACGAGCGCGGCGCCATTTTTGATGCATCCCCAATGCGTCTTCAGGCTGTAAATCTGGCCAATACTGGTCGTGATCTGATCTTCCCGGCCTTGGAACCTGCGCGTCTTGACGCGGCCTTAACCATATTTAAGGGAGCAATTGAAAACGACGACAGCTATTTCGGCGGTCATGCAGGCGCTGCGCAGGTCGCTGCGACAATTGCTGTGCTTACATCCGATACCGATCTGGCGCGGGACATGTTGAACTATGCAGACACTCAGGCCAACAGGGCCATCGCGTTGGCCCCTGAAACGGGTTGGAGCCAGTCCGCAATGGCCTGGGTCGAGTTCGCCAAAGGAAACTGGCCAGAGGCCATGGAATTTGCGCAAAGAGCGCAGCGTTTGGCACCACACGACGTACATGTGCTGGAATTCGTGTCGCTGGTCCTGCTGTATTCCGGTTCGTTTGAACAAGTTATCGCAATTAGCGAGGATGCGCTTTCAAAAATCGAGCTGGAACGGGGTTACGTTTTTCAGAACGCTATGGGGTCAGCAAAGTTTCATATGAAGGACTATGAAGGCGCCGTGTCAGCCTTTGAACGAGTGACGGAAAAAGGAGGCCCAGTCGGACCAGTATCCGTTGCTTATCTAATTGCGTCACATCAGATGATGGGAAATAAGGCTGAAGCTAGGACTCTATCGGAACAACTCTCACGCGAGTGGCCTGACAGTCGCGTGGATGCGCTGTTTGAGAAGCTTTTTGCAAATCCGCAATACGGGGAAGACCTTGGTAACGCAATGAGACAGGCCAATTGAAAGCCAGAGAACTAGAAACGTAAGCACGAAATTTGTTGGCGGTTGGGCAACCAAAGACAGTCGAACTGCTACCGACGTATTACCCGATTCACGGTTTGATGCGCAAATTGATCAGATCGATAGTATTGTTATTCTGGTGACAGGTTTATTTGCCGCGAACTGCAGCTGCTCTGACGCACTATCCCGCCCTTGACTGGCGCAAATCTCAGTAGCCCGGCCACGTCACATCAAGACTGCCACCCTGCCTGCCTAAGCTGTGTCATCAAGTTTTCAGCCTCTTCCGGATTGCGAAAGAGCTTGTACATGAATTCTTCGATCCGGCTGTTTGGCCAGGCTTCTTCGTATTCGGTCATGTGTTTGCGAGCTTCCTCGGTGCGGCCTGCGGCTTGCAACGAGGCAATAAGATGGGCCGTATTGATCTCGCTCACAGGCTCGCCGGAAGCCGCCGCCTCCAAAAGGTGGTCTATGGAATTCTGGTAGTCACCCAAATAGAAACAGGCATTTCCCAGTACATTGCGCCATGGAAAGCGAGATCCGGTTCGACCTGCATGAATTGCGGGATCAGCACTTACGACGGCCCTTTCAAAATCTCCTGAGAAAAAGGCGATGATCGCGTCAAACTCACGAACGATGAGGTCATTTGGGTCAAGCTCGACGGCCCGTGTGGAATACCGGTTGGCTTCGTCAAACCTCCTCTCGAACATCAATAGAAGTCCCATGGCCGATTGGCTCCAGGCTTCCGATGGGGCAAGACGTAGGGCTTCTTCAGCATAGTAACGGGCTTTCGCCAACATCTCTTCTCGTTGAGGCCCATCTGGTGCAAGTCCGCCAAACATTGCCGCCGCTTGAGCCGCACCAGCATAGCCCCCGAAGTAGTCGGGGCTCAATTCTATTGCTCTTTCAAACAAAGTGAGCCCGGCCTGCAGCCGCGTTGGCTGGGTAGCAGGGAAGAGCATCGTTTGCGCTTCTTCTGCCAGATTCTTTGCCTGTAATGCGGTCGGAGACATTTCGAACAGAACCGAGCGCTCAACCTTTTGGCGTTGAACGTCATCAGCAAGTTTCAGCGGTGCAGTTTCGTCGTTCCGTGTCCCGAGGAAAACAGCCGCTGGAGCAAGAAGCCCCACGGCAACAATCCCAGCAACAAGCGCGATGCGGCGTTTGGGAGACGCCTCTTCTGGCTGCGTGGTAGTCCGCACGACTCTTTCGAACTGTGGAGAATACCCGCCTTTGGCAATTTCAATGCGCAGCGGATCTGCTGCACCTTCTTCGGAATAGTAGGCACTCAACCTGCGCCTCAGGCGCCCTGCATCGACACGCACGACATTGGCTGTGGCGATATCTTCTTCCGATCGTCGTTCATAAACATCCTGAGCAATCCGCTTGCCTAGGATCTTATCGCCTCGCCCCTCAACGCTTTCGGTAACCACATAGCTCAGGAATTCACGCAGGCGGTCGGCCCCAGAAAATTCCTTGCTGGACAACACGCGTTCCAACGCATCGAGTATTTCTTGCCTTTCTGGAAGATACTGAGAGTTTTCTTCCATCACGAGCCTCCCCCCTCAATCGGCACGTTTCGACGTGTTTTCGGTCGGTTACCCCCCACATGTAACCGTTACATGCCGTGAAATCATATATCTAATTGTCATTCAGCGTTAGTCAAAATCCAGGCGGGAACAGGGGAGGACCGCATTGGATATTGAGGCGCTTTGGGAAGCAGGTTTGTCCGAATGTTTCGCGGGTGATTTCGACCGGGTGAGCACACTGTTCACGCATGATGAAAGCTTTGCCGAAATGTGCCGTGACTTTGTCGAGATAAACGCGCTGGCCATTTCTGCGCACCCGACAGATCCGCACGTAAGTGACTGTCTCACCGGCCTTAAAGACGAGCTTCTAATGCACTTTGTGAATTCGAGGCCCTGAAACGGCCCTGAACCACTTGAAGGCAAAAACAACGGAGTGAAAATGAAACTGACGAAACTGGCAATCGCGCCTCTGGTGCTTGCTGCTCAGCCATTGCTGGCACAGGAAGCGCCTATCAATCATGACGCTGAGTATTACATCCTGCAATCGCAACGCAGCGCACAGTGGGCTGAGGATGATGCTGCCGTTGATGATGCGCTGGCAAGCTTTCGCGAAGCGAATGGCGGCAAAGCGCCAAATATCATAAGTGTTCTGATTGATGACCTGGGCTTTGGCGATATGGGCATCCCAGAATTGAATGCTCTGCGTGGATATGAAACGCCAAACATAAACGATTTCTCGGACGAAGCGATGCGTCTGGTGCGCATGTACACCGAGCCGTCCTGCACCCCAACCCGTGTTGCACAGATGACTGGCCGGTTACCGGTCCGTATGGGAATGGGCGACACTGCGGTTGATATCGCGGGCTTTGGCCTACCGGGTGATGAGGTTATCCTGCCGGAAGTTCTGAAACAGGCCGGATATGCAACCAGTCACGTTGGCAAGTGGCACATGGGTGACATTGCAGAGAGTTGGGCCATGAACCAGGGCTTTGACTATGCCCAGATGGCGGTGCACCAGCAAGGTCAGCTTACGATTTTCAATGACGACGCCATCAAAGAGGGCGTGTCGGTCGCGAACAATGACTACTTGCCCACATACACCTTGGACGCATTCTTTCGGCCTGACGCATCGCACATGATGACCGTCATCGAAGGCGAAGCCGGAGGCCCGATCCGTGAGATTCGGATGGAAGAAGGGGAGCGATGGAATGCCGCCAAATATGGTGAAATGAACCAGGCGTTCCAGGACAAAATGATGGAAGAGTTGTCCCGGCTTGCAGGCGGGGAAGAGCCATTCTTCCTGCAATACTGGCCGATGCTGCCGCTCGACAACACGCGAACCGGTCGAGAAGGGCCGCAGTCGCCGAATGGTGGCCTTTATGCAGACAAGATGCAGCTGGTCGACCGTTGGCTGGGCGACATGTTTGATGGAATGGAGACGCTGGGCATCGCTGATAACACCATCGTGGTGGTGATGGGCGACAACGGCCATTTCACCAAGTATTCTCCGCAATCCGGCTATACCCCAATGATTTTCCGTGGAGGCAAATCCGATACGACCGAAGGGGGTGTACGTACAGACGCCTTTATACGCTGGCCTGGAATGATTGAAGCCGACAGCATGCTGAACAGCATCATCCATGTCTCTGATATCTATACAACGCTGGCGCGCTTCGCGGAGGCTGATCAGTATATCCCACGTGACCGGCTTGTAGATGGAGTGGACCAGACAGCGTCAATCCTGTTTGAAGACGAGCAAAAGGGACGTCGTGACCATGTCATCATCTATTCCGATGATAAACCGAAGGCCATTGTAAAGGATCAGCTGAAGCTGAAGCTGCCGCCTCCGGGTGAGAACCCGATCGTGGCGAAATTCTACAACCTCTACCATGATACACGCGAGGAATACTCGGTTTCGACAGAAGTCGGCGCATGGGGAGGGCAGGAATTCGTGCGTATTCTGGCCCGGCATAAGGCGCGTAAGGAAAATTTCCCGGACACACCTCCCGCATTTGGGATGCCTTACGAAGGGGTTGAGAACATTCGACCTGAAACGCAAGAAGCCGTGGATGCCTTCATCGTCCGCAAGGAATCTCCCAATCAATGACCGAAATTCCGGCGGCCCTGATCTTGGGTCGCCGGGCCTTTAGTTGCTAAACGAAGATGGAGAATTTGTTTGAAACAGCTCATTAGCACTACCGCGTTGACGGCGGTCATGACTTGCATCGCCGGGTCATCCCTTGCTGATCAAAATAACTGGGACTTCCGCGCGTTTATCTATCTCTGGGCGCCTGAATTGGGTGGTACCACGGTCACCGGTGAAAGCATGACCGTGAGTTTCTCAGACTTACTTGATAACCTTGATTTCGGTCTGATGGGTGCCCTGGAAGCGAATAACGGGCCAATCTCGGTATTGGGGGATTTTCAGTACCTAGATGTAAGCGCAGATCAAGACAGCGCTGTAGGACCCGGCATCCCTGCTAGTGCAGATGCCGAAGTTACTGGTTTCGTGTTTACCGGCTCCGTCGGGTATGACTTCAGGCATACACAGGATGGTCAGTTGGTCGGTTTTGGTGGCTTCCGCTACCTCGACATGGACACAACGGCGAACCTGGCAGTTGGCAATGGTTCCCAGCGCGTTTCAGGGTCAATCTCCAACACTGATGCCATTGTAGGTGTGCGAGGACTGTTTCCCCTTGCTGACCGTTGGGCCTTTTCATTCATAACCGACGTCGGCGGGGGTGATAGCGATCTAACTTGGCAGGCGGGTGTTACGTTCGACTACCAGATCAACAATTGGAGCTTGAGTTTTGGATACCGCCATCTCGACTGGAATATCGGGAATTCAGATGTTGTGAGTGATATCTCATTCTCCGGACCCATAGTCGGCGCGAAGCTCTCGTTCTAATGCCGAGAAAGAAACTAGAATAATCGTCTCCCAAATGATGGAACCCGTCTGAATGGCCTTCCTATTGCCGACGGAGCTGATTGGATGATGAATACCTGATGAGGCACAATAAATGCTGATTGTTTTGGCACTGTATTTCGGGCTCGCCTGGCTCGTCTTCTCAAAGCTCCGCCTGTTACCATGGAACGCAGTCTCCAAGACAGTCATCTATGGTGGCAGCATTCTCATCGCGTTGGTTGTCATCGGGGCATTGAATCATACAACACCCACAGGCACGGCATCAGTCCAAGGCGCGGTGATCAATATTGCGCCCAACGTCTCGGGTCCTGTGACAGAAGTTGTTCAAGTATTTCCGCCTGACCATTTCAATTGGGATCGGGCAACCAAAGCCTTTCAACATTTTGTTGATCGCCTTGATGCCAGCCGTGTTAGCTCCGCTTTTGTCGATGACAATCTTTCTCGGGAGTCCGCTGACCTCCAGTGTCCGGGCAAAGAATTTGGTGGCGGCAGGTTTGTTTCGACGCTGCGAAAGCATGAAATCAAGCGTCTTACCGTGCTTGTCGACAGCTCGGTATAGGTATACCCACGCCCCTTTCACCTTGATGTAGGTCTCGTCCATTCGCCAAGAACGATCGCAATATTTTTTTCGGCGACGCGCGGCCTCAGCAATCGCGCTAGAGTATCTCTTCACCCAGCGGTTCAGTGTAGTGTGGTCCACCGAAACACCGCGCTCACCCATGATTTCCTCCAAGTCACGGTATGAAACACCATATCGAACGTAGAAGAAGACCGCGAATAGGATCACATCCTTCGGATATTGCGCACCCTTGAAAGAAATCATGAACTGACTTTCGGCTGAATTACACCGGCCGCTATTCACTCTCTGTGTTCTTGAGCGTCAATGGCAAAAAGTTTGCAACAGATCCGTCGTAGAGTGGACGGGCTTCGTTCATGTATTCGTTCAACATGTGAACACCGATCACCACGCGAGTAGGTTCTGTTCACCTGAGGGACAGGGTCCGCGAAGCCAGTTTTGTAAACGCGACCGAGCGGGCTTGAACATCGCCAAAGCAGCAGCACACGTCCGGCTCGTTCAGGTGCCCAAGTTTGTTTCGTGCCTGCCTCAGGTGGCGCGACGCTGAAGTGGTTCGGCCCATTGCAACATAGCCCATCGCAAGGGCGAAATCTGCAGGCCAATCGGCATTGGGTAACATTGCTGCGCGCTGCAAGTTGCACACTGCCGCTTCCGTGTCACCGGCCTCTTCGTCTGCCAGATCAATAACGCCCAACGTTGTGTAGCATGTCCACAAGGCCGGGTCGTTGAGCCCAAGCTTAAGCGCGGTCTGCCCGTCGAACCGGGCCTGGGCCAGATCACCGCGCGGCGAGAAAGCCGTAACAGTCGCTCGGGCGGAATAGAGCCCGCCGTTGAAAGGGTTGAGGGCGATGCCGCGGGCGATGGCCTCTTCAGCGTCGTCAAACCGCCGGGCAGCGCCAAGGTTGAAGCCCAGCAGCATGAAGGCGTTGTCGTCACGGCTGTCCAGCGCAATCGCTCGTTGGGCGTGGTCGAGCCCTTTGTGTGTGCTGGTTGCCCTGTCCGCACTACGGGCTGAAATCACATCGTAGAAATGGCACCGCGATATCAGGATATGGGGTGAGGCGAAGGCGCGGTCTTTTTCAAGAGCCCATAGGCATTTCCGGATCACCTCGTCATGGCTTCGGGCCATCTGGCGCGAAAACAAATGCAGGGCATGGCAATAAAGTTCCCACGCGCTTGGGTTTTCACTGATCAAGCCGTGCACTCGCGTAATTTCGCTGGCCTCGTATTCCAAAGCGATGGCGGCGGTAAGTCTGCTTGAGACTTCGTCAAAAAAGTCAAACATGTCCGAGACCTTGCGATCATAGCACCGCGACCAAACCAGCGCGCCACTGGTTCCGTCGATCAGTTCCGCAGCGACCCGTATGCGGGTGCCAGCCTGCGCAACCCGCCCAAAGACGAGGTAACGGGCACCTGTCGCCGCAGCCGCGGAGCGCCAGTCGTACGCATCTGCAACGGCGACCTGCATGCCGCAGCGGGGTGTTACGCATAGGCTGCGGAAACGCGAGAGCGCTGAGGTGACGCTGTCGGCGATCCAGCCGGACAGCACCGGAGAGAGGCCCGTTTCTGGCGGCAGCGCAAAATCGAGGACCGCAATGCTAGGACGTGGCAGCGCCCCTGTCACAACAGGGGCCATTGGTGTGATCGCACCGCCAAGCTCGATCTTGTTGACTACACCGAGTTTTCGATAGACGGCGGCAATATGGGTGCGCACGGTCGAGGGCGACACCCCCAGCTTGCGCGCAACGCCGCGGTAGCTGAGACCGCTGGAATACTCGATTGCCACTTGTTTTTCACGGGACGTGAGCGGCTTAAGGGGGGATGAAACGATCATCAAGCTGTCTCCAGCTCTCACTCGGAAATTACAGATAATCAAACACTTGAGCTTCAATTGTGAGTTGATTGTAACACAAATGCACGATTCGTGCCACAGATGCTCATGCGAGGGTTGAGCGAAACCCGCCACTAAGTTGCGACCTCATGCATATGCATGAGATAAATACTGCAACTGCACGATATTTACCGCTCCAGCGAAGTGCGAGGGTTTTATCAACCACGCAGCAAGCAGCGGCAAGCCCGGTAACGGGTCCCGCGGAGGAAGGCGCCATGTCCGACACTGATAACGGTCGCACAAGTAACACCGAGGCCACCGAGGCCATCCGCGTAACGGCGCCAGAAGTGACAGTACCCCCAGGGCGCTTCGTCGCCAGCTCGACCGGGCGACCTGCCAATCCGGAGGACCAGGCGGCAATTCTCCGCGGTACCGAGCAGGCCCGGCTTCGGGCTTTGCGTCGCGGCGAGGGTGTGGAACTTGGCGACAGGGCCATCGGCCAACTCATCGAAGCCCGGCAGTTCGCAGCGACCGCCGTGTACCGGCGCCTTGCACAATTCAACGACGAGCTAGAAGGCTTTTTTACCGGCGTGGTGCCGACACTGCCATCGACGCTGACCGGCGAATTGGTCAACCCTGACGGCACTCCGGCCGACCGCATTCAAGTCGAGGTTCTGCGACCCGAGTTCGGGCCGAACGAAGGTGTCGACGAGTTTGCCTGGGCGCCGCGCAAAGCGGTGACCGACCCGCGCGGCATCTTTTCGCTTGCCCTGCCGCCGCTTCGGGTTCCGCAAAACGGTCTGCGTCTACGCCTGCAAGGCCGCAACGGGGTTTCAACGCTCAATGTCGCCCGGATCGACGCCCTAGATGGGCAGATCGGTCTTGCCGTGCTTTCAAGTACCTTGCTGGCTTTGCCTCAGTCGGTGATCGCGCAGCTTTCCGATCTGTTTCCGGTTGACGAAACCGACGCGGTTGTGAACATAGATGACTTCCGAACAGAGCAACCACCGCTTGTGATCGGCGAAGGTGACTGCGCACATCAATACCGAACCCAGGGCGGCACTGTTTCGAGGCATCGCTATTCGGTACTCTTCCGGTTGATCGATCCGTTACTCGGACCTCCTCGATTGCGGCGTGAAATCACGGCGGGCGGCACCTTTGCACCCGTCTCGGTACCCAGTTCCGGCCTTGCCGCCGGGGCATACTCGGCGTCGGATGTCATCGCGGCGCTTGGTGCGACCCCCGGCAACTGGGCCTTTGCGGACAGGATGCCGATCGACGAGCCGATTGATGTGGGCGATTATTTCGATGATCTAGAGATTGATCCGGAACGGGTGCCCAAGGCGGCCTCGCTCGGTCTGGGCTATGTGGTGAAAATGGGGGTGGTGGGCATCCATCAGGGCCTTTCGCTTGGCCGACCGGTCTATTCTCTGCCTCTCGCCCCAGGCGAGGAACAACAGATCGCCGTTTTCGAGCAGCGTGAACGCCTGAGCGTGAGCGAGCGCGAATCCCTCGACGTCACCGAAGAGCAGCAGTTCAACGAGAGCGTCGACACATCGCTTGATGCCACGTTCGAGTCTTCGCTTGATGAGATGATCAGCGGCGAAAGCAAATTCGATACGCGCAGCCACACCGACTCGAAAGGCCGTAGCGGCGGCTTTGGTGTCGGATTTGGCGGTAGTGGCCCAATCGGGAAGGGCATAGGCAAGCTCTTCGGCTCGATCAGCGGCGGTTTCAGCGGCGGTTTCAGCGAGACCAACTCGAACAGTTCCGGAAGCAGCTCCTCAAGTCAGAACACCTCGCGCGATTTTCTGAGCGAGACACATGAGAACTTTTCTTCGGCGCTTGAGCGCTCGTCTCGGCTGAAGCGCAGCGCAACCCGTACCTCGGTTCGGCTTGCAACTCGCAGCGACAGGCAGTCGGTGACCACCAAAATCATCGCAAACCGAAACCACTGCCATGCACTCACGATGCAGTGGTTCGAGGTGCTGCGCGACTATATGATCGACACGCGGGTGGATGGGGTGCAGCTTGTCGCGTTTGTACCGATGCAACTGATCCGGTTTGCGCCCGTGGGTCAGCTTTTCGAGTCGGCGGCCAACAGCAGCGCGAAACTCCGTGGTGATGAAACGCGGGACGATCTTGTCGAACGGTATGGCACGGTTTACCGCTATGCCGATACGCTCCGACGCGCGTTGCCGGGGCGGCGGTATCGCCGGGCGCTTGGTACGCTTGAGGATTTCATTGCCGACCGCTCCATCGAGCCCGAGGGCGTCCTGCCCAATGCGCAGCTAATCGTCAAGTTCAGCGTCTTCGGCGCGTTCTTTCCCAATGACGACATAAGTGCTTTGATCGTCACCAAGGACGGTGCACGTATCGGTCCGACGCGGCTGAGCGGGCCAAGCATGAATGTCGATACGTTCGATGGCCATCGTGCCCGCGACGAAGACCAGCTTGTCGCCGGACTGCGCAACCTTCGGCGTCTTCCCCTAGCCGAAGTCGGCGGCAACCTTGCGTTGCCGTCCTCGGTTGCCAAGGCCGACATTGCCCGGGTGGAGCTGACCCGCCGCACAGGAAGCTTTGCTTATCGGTTCGACGACCCTGATACGCCTATCCTGAGTTCCCTTGAACTCATGAAGGATATTTGGGACCAGACTGACCCAGAGAAGCTGTTGAAATTTTCGCTTACGGCGGCTGAGTTTGACGATGTGATCGGGCCACCGCAGCTTGGGACTGTGACGGCTCGGATCGATGGTGAGAACATCGTTTCGGACGCCGGTCAGGCGGTGCTGTCGCCAAACCTGCCGATCCCGGTGCGTGCCTTTGACGAGGTTCTGACCCAGAAGGACCTGCGCCTGATCGAGGATTTGTACCAGCACGTTCTGCGCAACACCGTCAGCTATTCCCGTGCGATCTGGGTGGGGATGACCGACGAGGAACGGGCGATCTTGCTTGAACGTTTCACCCTTGGCGTGCCCGAGGGCGGGCTGGTCGACGCGGCCTCGGAAATCCCGCTGCTGTCAGCGGTGGGCAACAAGGTGCTGGGGTTCTACGGCAACATGATGATCATGCCCTTTTCGATACCGGCGCAACTGGCGCAGGAAACCGGGCTTACAAGCGGCCAGATTCAGGATGCGATCCTGCGGTTCCACCGCGAGGGCTTTCATCCGCCGCGCCGTCAGATCTCGCTCCCGACCCGTGGGCTGTTGGGCGAGGCGGTGCTGGGGCGTTGCAATTCCTGCGAAACCATCGACCACCGGCGGTTCTGGAACTGGCAGGACAGCCCCATCCCCGCCCCGGTTTCGGCGGCGCCGACCTTCCCTGCGCCACAGGGCAACCTGCTGAGTGCCACGGCGCCCTCTGCGCTGCTGACCAATCCGCCGCCCACCAATCTGACCATCGCAGCCGGAGGTTTGGGTGCAGGCGGTGCGCCGGGTTCGGGCGCGTCGGCCATCGCCGACATCCTGAAGGCCGCACCCGAGCTTGCCAAGGGCGGGGCCAATCTGACCGGTCTTGCGGAATTGCAGAAACTTCTTGAACAGGAAAGCAAATCCGTGGCCACAGGGCGCGATACTGCGTTCAACGCCACAACCAAGCTGACGACCGATCTGGTGTCGCAGGCCACCGCCTTGTTGGGCAAAAAGGCCGAAAAACAGGCCGAGGAGGCCAAGGCCAAGCAAGCCAAGCAAGAAAGTGACAAAAAGGAAGAGGCCAAGAAGCAGGAGAAACAGCAACAGTCGGCCAGCCAGAAATCCGCAGCTTTCCCGCAGCAGGCAGCGCAACTGGCCGAGAATGCTCCGGCGATCAGTGAGTTGGCTGGCCGTCAGGAGAACACGGAGGGATATGTGCGTTCGGTGCTTGCGGGGCTGTTTACGGGCACCAGCGGGTTGAATACCTCCAATACCGCCCTGCCTGTCGCTTTGATGTTGTCGGCGTTCACCGAGGTTAGCGAAGACTTATCCGACCCCAGTTCGACGGCGCGCGATGGTGCCGAGGCTTTTGTTGATCAGTTGCGCAACCTCGACAGTTTTTTCGGACCCGATGGCGAGTTGATTCAGCCAGCGTCAGAGCAGTGAGCAGTAAGGAAGGAGAGCCGTCATGACGGACACCAACGTGAACCCCCCTGCCGCCAACGACGAACCTGTCGAGGACTCGCTGGTCGAGGCCATCATCGAACTTTTGGAAACCACCAATTCACCCGAGATTCAGAGGGCGCGTGAGATCATTGCGCACCGGCTGGCGATATCCGGCGATGTGGCGCCGTCCCGAGTGCCGCCGCCGCTGAACATCACCGAAATCGGGGGCTATATCAATCTGTTGACCGAATACGGTGAAGAAGAACAGCGCGCACGCCTGATTGCCGCCGCTCTTGGCATCGCGGGTCCCGCGATCACCCTGCCGCCACCCGGCCAGCAACCACCGCTGTTTTTCGCCGAACGCGCGCAGTTGCGACCCGAAGTTCCGCAGCAGGCCACTTTGGCCCTGGGCTATACCATGCGATCAGATTTCGTCGCGGCCTTCGAGGTGGCGTTGATGCAGATCGCGGCTTCTGGCGGGGCGCTGCCGGTACTGACCCCGCTGCGGGTTTTACCACCGCTCGGGGCCGCGGTGGCCCCTGGCCTTGAGCAGCTTGCGCTTGTCGGTCGCAGACTTGCGCTTGCGCCGACGGCTGCACTCTCTGATCCTGCGCAAGACCCGCTTTCGGTGTCGCGCCCGACGGCGGGTGGCACCTTTGCGGTGCGTGCGCTGGTTTTTGATCCGACCGCGCCCGCAGCGCCCGGAGTTTCCGCTGAGGACTGGACGAGTTGGCAGTGTACCGCCGAGACCTGCGAAGAGGTTGAGACGACTAACGCCCGGTTCGACGTCGCGCCGGCCCTGAATGCTGCTGGCTGGGTGCAGCCTGATCCCGTGACCGACCCCGAAACCATGATGAGCCCGGGCAACTGGGGCGACTGGATAAACATCAGCGGCCTCGCCCCTGGACTCACCACTTTCGGCGACGAGATCCTGGCAATTTACACCGGCACACAGGTTCTTCAGTCTTCTGTACGCGACATGATGACCTTGGTCTGGGACGGTGAAGCTTTCAGCTGAGGGCAACAACACGATCAACTGGAAATACGGCATTGTCCCAAAATTTGACAAGCCATTAGTATCCAGCGAGGTATCATTGTTGTTGATACTGGTATTCCACACGACGCCAACAAACCATGGTATTTCCCGCCGTTTATGCCGTTAGTTCAACAGGCCGCGCAGTTCGATATATCGCAAAATGAAGAGAACGGCCCCAGGATGAGCGCGCTCGGTTTTGAGCCGAAAGACGTGCGCTGGGTCATTCTGTCTGAATTCAGGATCTCCGAATATCATTTTCAGTACGCGCCGGAGATGAGGGCGCTGCTTTTTTGCGATTTGCTATCACGCAAGGTGTTCTTGTTCTTTCGGTATTGATCTTTCTGTGGATGAAATGGCTTGGCGTATTCATGCTTGTTGTGCTCGCGTTGCTAATGCTTAACCGTGATTGTGTGATTCTAGTAGGTTCTGCATTCGGGGGTTTAACGTCCCCGAATGACATTCAGCTGGCCGGCCAATAGCTGACTAGATTGGTCAGCCAGCATCCGTGTTTAAATTGTAAGTACGAGTTGGACGTGGATGTTTGACGGTTCGCGAAGCATCGCTTTGTTCGGTTGCCTTTTCGGGCTGGGGCTGAACAGCATGGGTTCGAGATCCAATTTGTCATTTAGCTGATGAGAGCTGCTTCGATGCGGCGGATAAACGGGCGAGCAGGACTTGGTTTATATCTTCTGTCAGCAAGCTCAGGGAAAATCTCAATTAACTCCTGATATACTTGTAGATCTGCATTGAGTATGTGTTCACCTGCGTAAAAGCTTTCGAGTAGGGCATTTTCGCAGTTTACG
>NZ_JBQFOU010000017.1:0-89526 GCF_056533845.1 Ruegeria sp. F5
TGCCTGATGATGCTGCGCGACCACCATGGCTCGCTTTCGGGCATGGATGCGGTGGTGATTGGCCGGTCGAACATCGTGGGCAAGCCGATGGCGCAATTGCTGCTGGGCGATAGTTGCACCGTGACCATCGCCCATTCGCGCACCAGGGACCTGCCGGATGTGGTGCGGCGCGCCGATATTGTCGTGGCCGCTGTCGGACGGCCCGAGATGGTGCCGGGTGACTGGATCAAGGAAGGCGCGACCGTCATCGACGTAGGCATCAACCGGATTGAGCGCGACGGCAAGAACAAGCTGGTTGGCGATGTCGATTATGCCAGCGCCGCCGAACGCGCGGGCGCGATCACCCCGGTTCCGGGCGGCGTGGGTCCGATGACCATCGCTTGCCTTCTGGCTAACACCCTGACAGCCTGCTGCCGCGCCAATGACCTGCCCGAGCCCGAAGGGCTGACGGCCTGATCTCGAACGGTCGGACCGTTTGCTGCGGTCCGACCGGTATTTCCTGCGGCGGTCAAACTGACGCGCGCGCCGAAAAATTCCCAGTGAATTAACTTTGAATGCACCCAAAATCGTGATATTCCTGCTTTCCCAGACAGTTACGGGCTAGCGGCGAATGCCGGCCCCGCGCTGGCGTATCGGGATTGGAAGTGGATCGTTTAATAAGTATGACGTCGAAGTTGGTTCTGGTTCGCAACCTGTGCACGCCTCAGCGGGTGGTTGCCGCGGCAATATTCCTTCCAGTGTTGGCCTATGCTTTCCCGCCATTCCTGGTGGCCGATCTGCCGTTCATTTTGCGCCTGCTGTTCTGGACCGGGGTGATGGGGCTGGCCCTGTCAGCGACCTGGGTGGCGCGGAAACTGGTGCAGGACAAGCTGGCAAAGGCAAATCTTCATCTGCGTGATCTGGCATATGCAGCATTGGTGCTAGCCTTGTTGACCCCGTCGCTGTGGCTTTTGGCCTGGGTTCTGTTCACCTTTGGCGGCCACATGACCCCCGCGCTGACGACAGTCGCAAATTACGGGATTCTGTTTTCCGCCGGATTGTTTCTGGTGCGCCGGAATGAACGGGAAGGGGATGAGCCTCAGCCCGTCGCGCCGCGCCTGATGCGGCGGCTTCCCCCCTCGTTCAAGGGCCAGATTTTTCATCTCACCGTGCGCGACCATTATGTCGACGTTGTCACCTCTGAGGGCACATATACCATCCGGTCCCGCCTGACCGATGCCATCGCCGAGATGGAGCCCGTGCCCGGGCATTGCGCGCACCGGTCCCATTGGGTCGCGGACGACGCAATAAACGGCATCGAGAAGGCGGACGGAAAAATCTGGCTGCGGCTGGTCAATGACGATCTGGTTCCGGTCAGCCGGAAGTACCGACCGGGGCTGGAGCAGGATGGTCTGATCTGAACCTATCGCGGCATCGGGATCATCTGTGGGTTGGGCCCGGTCAGGATCGCCCGCGCATTCGCGCCCATAAGGCCCGACAATGCCTGATCCGAGCTGCGCAACCCGCCGGTATAGGCCCCGTAGGCGGGCAGGATCAGGCGATTGCTGTCCAGCAAAAAGGCCGGGCGGGTGATTGCCCGCCCCCGCGCCCGCAACGTTGCCTTGGGGTGATAGTGCCCGGATACCTCACCCTGCGCGCCGGGTTCGGCAATATGGCGAAAGAGCAGCGATTGGCAGGCCCAGTCGGCCCGGTGTGTGCCGCCCAACTCGATGGGGCCGGGGTCATGGTTGCCTTCGATCCAGATCCAGTCCCGGCCCGCCTGCATCGCGGCAATCCGAAGCGTCTCGGACGCGGCCAGCGACGTCGAGGCGAGCAGATCGTCGAAACTGTCGCCAAGGCACAGGACCGTTTCGGCCCCGGTCCTGTCCAGATCCGCGGCCAGCCGATCCAGCGTGTCGCGGCTGTCATAAGGCGGCAACGCGGGGCCGCCGATCCGGGCCAGCCGCTCGGACTTGCCCAGATGCAGATCGGAGACGCACAGCAAGCGCTGGTCCGGCCACCACAGAGCGCCTGAGGCAAGGGCAGTCAGGCGCTGACCGGCAAATGAAAACTCTTTTCCGTTCATGATACGTTCTTTGCCGGTTTCACCCCGCAACGCAAGGTGAATCACGAGGGCTCCAACCCGGCCTTCTGCAACAATCGCGCGCTTTCCTCGGCCAACAGCCGTTCCTCGGCAGTGCCTTTGACCGGAACCTTGCCGACCTCCAGAAACAGCGGCGCGGCCAGGGGTGACACGCGGTCCAGCCGCAACAGATCGATCCGGTCGCCGATGCGGGCGACCATGGCTTCGATCCGCCCGAAATCGACCAGGCCGCGCATGGCCTCTTCACGGGTGATCTGCATCAGCAGGTGATCGGGATCGTATTTCAGCAGCGTGTCATACAGGATGTCCGAGGAAAACGTCGCCTGCCGCCCGCTTTTGCGCAGACCGCCGGTGTTGCGTTCGATCAGCCCGGCAATGGTGGCCGAGGCGCGAAAGGTGCGCTTCATCACCGCGTTTCCGGCCAGCCATGTGTCCAGCCCCTCTCGCAGTGCATCCAGTTGGAACAGGGGGCGCGGGTCGGTTACGGCGTCCAGCCCCCAGATCAGAGTTGCATAATCCGTTGCGACAAACCCCAGCGGCGCCAGCCCGGTTTCCTCCATCCTCTTGGTCAGCAGCAACCCCAGCGTTTGCTGCGCATTGCGTCCGGCGAAGCCGTAAACGCACAGGTTTTCCCGCCCGTCATTGGGAAAGCTCTCGATCAGCAGGCGGTCGCGTTGGGGCAGGCGGGATATGTCGCGCTGCAAGGCTAGCCAGTCGGCGGTGTGGGTCGGCAGTTGCGGCCAGTTGTCCTGCGAAAACATGCGCAGGATGCGGTCGCTCAGCTGTGTTGAGGTCGCGAATTTGGTGCCCGAGAACACGGCGACCTTGGGCTTTTTGTCGGCGCGGCGGCTGACCTCGACCACCATTTCGCGCAGGCCTTCGTAGCGCACGATCTGACCGCCGATCAGGAAGGTGTCACCGGAGGTGAGCGAGGCTGCGAAGCCTTCCTCGACCTCACCCAGGGGTTTGCCGCCCCGGTTCCGCCTCAGCCGCACTTTCAACGTGTCTGTGTCCTGAATTGTCCCCAGATTCATACGGATACGCTGCGCCGCGCGGGGGTCGCGCAGCTGCCACAGGCCGTCGGGGCGCTGCTGCAGCCGTTGCCAGCGATCATAGGCACGCAGGGCGTAGCCCCCGGTCGCGCAGAAATCGAGACAGGCATTGAATTCGGCCCGCGTCAGCCGCGCATATGGCCCGGCCGAGGTCATTTCGTGATACAACGCACCCGCCTCAAAAGCCCCGGCAGCGGCGGCGATCAGGATGTGCTGGCACAACACGTCGCGCGGGCCGGGGCCGCGTGGCTCGCCATCAAGCTCATGCGCCTTGGCGGCTTCGAGCGCGGCGACGCATTCCACCACTTCGAACCGGTTTGCGGGCACCAGCAGGGCTTTGGACGGCGCGTTGTAGCGATGGTTCGCACGCCCGATCCGCTGGACCAGACGTTTGACATTCTTGGGCGCCCCGATCTGGATCACCAGATCCACATCCCCCCAGTCGATGCCCAGATCCAGAGAGCCGGTGCAGACGATGGCGCGCAGATCCCCGCGCACCATTGCGGCCTCGACCCGTTCGCGTTGTTGCCGATCGAGGCTACCGTGGTGGATGCCGATGGGCAAGCCTTCGTCATTAGCAAGCCACAGATTGTGAAAGAAAATCTCGGCCTGCGCGCGGGTGTTGTGGAAGATCAGCGTGGTTTTGTGCTGCCGGATCTGGTCCAGCACGGCCGGGATGGAATAGGCCGCGCCGCCGCCGGACCAGGGGGGCATTTCCCGGGTTTCCAGCATCCGGATATCCGGGTCGGGGCCGGGGTCGGCTTGTATGATCCGGCAGGGGTCCGGGTGGCGGGCCAGAAAGCGGGCGATGGCATCAGGGTCTTCCACCGTGGCCGACAGGCCGACGCGGCGCATGTCGGGGCAAAGGCGCTGCAGACGGGCCAGCGCCAGCATCAACTGGTCCCCACGCTTGCTTTCGGCCAGAGCGTGGATTTCATCCACAACAACGCGTTGCACCCCCTGGAACATATGCGGCGCGTCCTCATAAGAGGTCAGCAAAGCCAGACTTTCCGGTGTGGTCAGCAGGATATGCGGCGGGTCCACCCGCTGGCGTTTCTTCTGCGTGGCCGAGGTGTCGCCGGTGCGGTCCTCGATGCGAATTGGCAGGCCGATCTCATCCACGGGTGCGCGCAGGTTGCGCTTGATATCCGCCGCCAGCGCCTTGAGCGGTGAGACATAGATTGTGTGCAACCCCGCATGCGCGCCGTCGGAAAGCTCGGCAAGCGACGGCAGAAACCCCGCCATCGTCTTGCCGCCGCCGGTCGGGGCAATCAGCAGGTTGGCCGGTTCCTTGGCCCGGTCAAACATCTGTTGCTGATGGGGATGGATGGACCAGCCCTTGGCTGTGAACCAGGCCTCAATCCGTGCGGGAATCTGCGTCATGGACGCAGACTACCCGCCTCGGAGTGGTAATGGCACGGCGTTATTTGACGATTGTTTCGTCTTTCACAAACATGTTCGCCCAGGCGCGATCGATCAAGTCGGGGCTCATCTGATAGGGGATGCCCTCGAACTCGCAGATCGAGATCATCTGGTCGATCAGGAAGATCGGCTGGTAGTTCGCATAGATATTGTTGATGGTCGGGTATTTGACCTTCAGCAGATGCACCAGCGCGGCCTCATCCAGCGGCATGCCGCGTTTGCGGGCGACCATGGCGAAGATTTTCAGGAAGTTTTCCTGATTTGGGCCGTCGATCTTGATCTTGAAGAAGATCCGGCGCAGGGCGGCCTGGTCGAAGATTTCGTTCGGGTGGAAGTTGGTCGAGAAGATGACCAGCGTGTCAAACGGCACCTCGAACTTCTCACCCGATTGTAGGCCAAGGATATCCTTGCTTTCCTCCAGCGGAACGATCCAGCGGTTGATCAGGGCCTGAGGGGGTTCGGCCTGACGTCCAAGGTCGTCCACGATGAAGATGCCGCCGGTGGATTTCAATTGCAGCGGCGCCTGATAAGTGCGCGCGGTGGGATTATAGACCAGATCCAGCATGCTCAGCGACAGTTCACCCCCCGTCACAACGGTCGGGCGTTCGCATTGCACATAGCGCGTGTCGAACCGCTTGCGGCGGCGCAGGCTGTTGGGGTCGTCTTCTTCCTGTTCAATCGCGGTGTGCACGATCGGGTCGTAAACGGTGATCACCTGACCAGCATATTCGATGGCGCGCGGAACATAGACATTGTCGCCCAGCGCATCCCTGATCCCGTTCGAGATCGAGGATTTACCGTTACCCGGAGGGCCATACATCAGAACCGAACGACCGGCGCTGACCGCCGGGCCAAGCTGGTCCAGCAGCATGTCGGGCAGAACCAGATGGCCCATGGCGCCCGTCAATTGTTCGCGCGTGACCTGAATGTTGCGGATCGATTGCCGTTTGACCTGCTCGCGGTACACATCCAGCGGCACCGGCATCGCGCCGAAATATTCCGACTGGCTCAGCGCGTCCAACGCGCGGGCCTTGCCGGCGTCGGTCAACTGGTATCCCATCTCGTTTCCGCTGTTGGCGTTCAGCGTCCCGGTCGCCTCGAGCAGTTTCTGCTCGCGCGCGATGTCGATCAGTTCCTGCGTGACCGATCCGGGCAGGCAGATGGCGGCGGCCACTTCTGATACCGTGTCGACGTTTTTGCGGAAAACGGTTTTCAGCATGATGTCCCGCATCATCACCAGCGGAAGCTGCATTTCACCCAACCCCTTGGGGGCAGGGGGGGCCATAACGGATGTGGTCTGCATATTCATGAGCGTTGCCCGTTTATCCAAATGTCACGCAAAAGCCCTTAACGGGCGACTTTGGTGAAATCTGGCCCAGCTTTGTGGCGGGACCAAGGCAGCGAAAAGGCGCGCTGATGATAGTTCACGATCCGAGAACAGTGCCCAATATCAAATACATGGCAAGCCCGCCCGCAAGCGCCAGACCCATCGGGAATTTCTTGCCGGTGTCCCAGCTGTCCCAATGCGGCGCGATGGTGCGCAACCGGCTGTGTTTCGCAATGCGATGGGTTGTAACCGCCGCAAGCAGGCACGCGATCATGACGGGCAGAAAGATGAGGATGTCTCCGGTCCAAACGAACGGTGAGGCCGCGGCCAGGAATTTTGCGTCCCCCGCGCCCATAGTGCCGGCAGCATTCAGGACAATACCGATAATGAGGACAATGACGATGTGCAGAAGCTGCCAGAAATAGATTGGCAGCGTAAGGGAAAGCGGCCCGATATCGCCACTGACTGCCCCGGTGGACCAGGGCGGAAGGGCAATCAATCCGACGACCACATACACCACGGCCAGAGTCACAACCGCGTGGTTCTTGATCCGCATCTCACGCATATCGGTGAAGGCGACGTAAAAGCAGATCGGCAGCACGAAAGGCAGGAACCAGAGCGCAGCAACCGCCGGGATTTGCATGACTCAGCTTGCCTCCAGCGCGCGAAGCGAGCGGACCGCTTCGTCAAAATGCTGCGGGTGGGTGGCAATCGCTTCGCGGAACAGGTTTTTGGCCGTGTTCACATCCCCTTGTTTTACCGCCGAAATTCCCATTGTGTTCAGCAATCTGGCGCGTTCGACCTGAGACATGGGAACAACCGGCATGCTGTAGTTGCCCTGCGCTGCACGCGCCAGAACCAGGTTGTTCTTGGCGGTGAACAGCGAATTGTCCTGACGTATTGCATCGGTAAACAGGCGCTCGGCTTCGTCATACTGGCCTCGGGTCAGTTTGGAATAGCCCCAGTTGTTCATGACACTGCCGGGGCGGGTCGTCAGCCCGACGGCGGTTTCATAGAAATGATCCGCGCGCTTCCAGTCTTTCTGGGAATCCGCCACCAGCGCCTCAAGTCGGTACCGCTTGAACGTTTCATATGTGGGCGGGATCGAATCCAGAACGGTTTCGGCTTTGTCCCAGTCTCCGTTGCGCACCAGCGCATCGGCATATTCAACCTTGTCGGCACTGTTTGTGCCTTTCATGGTCGTCACCCGTTTCCATGCGGCAGCGGCTTCGGTGGTGCGCTTGGCCCGGGCCAGCGATATGGCCAGTCCGCGCTGTAGATCGATCCGGTCGGGATTCTTGCTGGCAGCGCCGTGGAAATAGGTCACGGCCTCGTTCGGGTCCGCTGCGCTGAGAAGAACGTCGTTCAGGTTGGTTTCGTCGATGACGTTCACTTCCTGAAACGTGCGTTCGACCTTTTCCTCTTCGGTTTCTTTCGCGCAGCCAGCCAGAACCAGCCCGCCAAGAATGATGGATGGAATCAAGAATTGTTGGCGCATTTTTGCGTCCTTTACTGCTCTGGCCTCGGTTACTGGATTTTGCGCAGCGAAAATTGCCCGTCGCCAAGCTGTTCCAGCGTATATTCTTGTTCTTGTAGAGTATTATTAACAGGATTTTCCATTTTTGCGAGTGCTAAGCGCAGATTGTCGCGGATTGCGTCACTTTCGCCATTGTCCAACGCATAGGCGCGGCGAAAGACCTGTGCGGCCTCGGGATATTCCTCAATCTCCATGAGCAGAACGCCCAGATTGTTCCACGCTACTGGCCAATCTGTGTCGTCTTCGACCGCGCGGCGCAGCAGGGTTTCGGCCTGTCCCAACCGGCGAAGGCCTAGGTTCGCGGTGCCCATCGATGTCAGTATCTGGGGTGTCAGCCCTTCTTCCAAGGCGGCGCGCGTAAATGTTTCAAGCGCCAGTTCATATTCCCCTGCTGCCATCAGGCGGTTTCCGACGGTGATGCTGTCCGCAGCCTGCCCCGTGGGGTCCACCCCCGGCGCATCCAGATCGCTGGACTGCCCGCTTTCAGTGCAAGAGGCCATCACGGTAAACACCATGATGGCCTTGAGCACTTGGCGAAACCCTGAAAGGTCACACCGGCGGAGTGGTCTCATTTGGTAGCAACCTCAGCGTCCGAAGGTCGAGATGACGTTGAAAGATGGTCCGACCAGAATAACGAGAAGCGGCGGAACGGTCAGGCCCATTGTTACCAGTGTCATCTTTGTGGGCAACTTGTTTGCGGCCTCTTCCGCGCGCATAACCCGCTTGTCCCGCATCTCCGAGGCGTAAACCCGCAGAGCTTCGGCAATAGATGTACCGAATGTTGCCGACTGGATCATGACGGTCACAAAAGCGTTGACGTCCTGAACGCCGCATCTGGTGCCAAAGTCCCGCAGAACGGTGTCTTTGTCTTTACCGGCCTTCATCTCATACGCGACGACTTCGAATTCCTGCGCGATTTCGGGGTACGAGCTTTTCATCTCGGACGCCACGCGGACGATGGCCTGATCCAGCGATTGTCCGGCTTCAACGCAGACAAGCATCAGGTCCAGCGTGTCTGGGAAAGCGGCGATGATCGCCTCTTTGCGTTCTTCCACGCGGCGGGTGATCCAGTATCTGGGAAGCATATAGCCGATACCGCCGGGCACCAGAACGCGGATCAGGATTTGCTGGCCGGTATATTCCTCATCCCCGGCAAAGACCGTGACCAGCAGAACGCCGATGACGATGCCGATGATCCCCAGAGCAAACTGGGCGAAATGGTAAAAGCGGACCGAGTCCTTGGACTGATATCCGGCCTGCCGCATCTTGAGCTGAATGGCCGACAGCTCTTCTTCGTTCTTCGGCTCAAGAAAGGTCGCGAACTTTTCAAGCTGCTCGTTGCGGCTGGAGTTGCGAAGCTGTTCTTTCTTGTTTTTCTTGCTCTTTTTTGGCTGCGAGTTTGAGCGTTGCAGTTTCTTCAGGGGGTCTTCGGGCTGATTCATCATCAGCGAGACGGCCACAAGGACCATGACCATCCCCAGAACGCCGACAACGATCAGGGGGCCGAACTCTCCCAGGTGCTGGGTCAACAGGTCGTTGATGCTGGTCAGGAATTCCATCGTACTGCCCTCAGACCTTGATGTTGGTGATGATCTTCATGACGATCAGGTTCAGCGTCAGCATGATGCCGACAAAGAAGCACATCGGAATGAAGTAGGCGTGGTCCAGAACCTCGTCATAATAGCCGGGGTCCTTCACCAGAATGAACGCAAGACAGGCCAGCGGGAAGGCAGACAGGAACTTGCCGGACCACTGCGCTTCGGCGGTAATCGCTTTCACGCGGCGGAACAGGCGGAAGCGGGCACGGATGACCTGCGCCAGACCGGCCAGAATCTCGGCCAGGTTACCACCGGACTGCTGCTGGATACCCACGGCCACGGCCAGAAAGCGCATATCCTGCATATCGAGCCGTTCCGCCATGTCTTTCAGCGCCTCGCCCACGTCGCGGCCATAGGCGCATTCGTCGGCGATGACGCCAAATTCGGTTGCCAGCGGGTCCTGAACCTCATTCGCGACAATCTGGACCGAAGACACGAACGGGTTGCCCACACGCAGCGACCGGACCATCAGTTCAACCGCATCAGGCAGTTGTTCCTCAATCATCGACATGCGCTTTTTGGCTTTGTGATTGACCCAAGCATAGACAGCGCCCACGCCAATCGCGACCGAAATCGCAATCCGCAGCGGCAGGTCGGTCGGGGTGCCGATGCTGAGCCCCATAAAGGCCACTGCGGACACAAGACCCATGATCATGATCAACTGGCGCGGCGTAAACGCAATCGCCGCCTTCTGCGCCTTGTCAGCCAACAATGAATACAGAGGGATGCTCTGCGTTTTCATATGCTGCTGCATTTCCTTGCGCAGCTGCTCCAGCACCTGTTCGCGACCAACGCCCTTGTCGAGCATGTCCAGACGGCGGTTGACCCGGCTGTTCAGGCTGATGGATTTGCCGAATGCGACCAGATAGATACCTTCGACCAGGGCCAGGACCCCCACGAAGATGGCGACATAGATAAGTGCCTCCATAGGCAGTTGCATGTCCTGATCTCCTACATTGTGGTTGGGTCGTAGATCGACGCGGGCAGGTCAAAGCCCCACAGGCGGAAGCGTTCCGAATAGTGGCTGCGCACGCCCGTTGCGGTGAAGTGACCGATGATCTTGTTGTCGGGGGTCAGACCAACACGTTGAAAACGAAAGATTTCCTGCATCGAGATCACATCGCCTTCCATCCCCGTGATCTCGGTGATCGAGGTCATCCGGCGCGAGCCGTCCTGCAAGCGGCTGGCCTGAACCAGCAGGTTCACAGCAGATGAAATCTGGCTGCGGACCGCCTTGATCGGCATCTCGATCCCGGCCATCGCGATCATGTTTTCCAGACGCGAGATACCATCGCGGGCCGAGTTGGCATGGATCGTGGTCATCGATCCATCGTGGCCGGTGTTCATGGCCTGCAACATGTCGATCACCTCGGCGCCACGCGTTTCCCCCACGATGATGCGGTCGGGGCGCATACGCAGGGCGTTTTTCAGACAGTCGCGCGGGCTGACCTCACCTTTTCCTTCCACGTTGGGGGGGCGGCTTTCCATCCGGCCCACATGGGTCTGCTGCAGCTGAAGTTCCGCCGTGTCCTCAATGGTCAGGATGCGCTCGGCGTCGTCGATGAAGCCGGACAGGGCGTTCAGCGTGGTCGTTTTACCGGAACCGGTACCGCCCGAGACGATGATGTTCAGTCGGGTCGACACAGCGGCCTGCAGATAAGCGGCCATTTCTTCGGTAAAGGCCCCGAAATTGACCAAATCGTCGATGCCCAGCTTGTCTTTCTTGAACTTACGAATCGAAACCAGCGATCCGTCCACCGCAATCGGCGGTACCATGGCGTTGAAACGCGAACCATCGGCCAGACGGGCGTCAACGTAAGGGTTTGATTCATCGACACGACGGCCCACGGCGGACACGATCTTGTCGATGATCCGCATCAGGTGCTTTTCGTCCTTGAACGTGATGTCGCTGAGTTCCAGCTTACCGGCGCGTTCCACGAAAATCTGCTGCGGGCCGTTTACCAGAATATCGTTGACTGATTCGTCCTGCAGAAGGGTTTCCAGTGGGCCAAGGCCAGTGACTTCGTCATAAAGTTCCTTGTTGAGCTGTGACCGGTCGTCCCGGTTCAGAACGATATTCTTGGCCTCAAGCACCTCGCTGGCGATGGCACTGATCTCCGAGCGCAACTCTGCCTCGCCTGCGTTTTCCAACGCGGCAAGGTTCAGGTTTTCAAGCAGTTCCCGGTGCAGTTCGATCTTGATCTCGCCCAACCGCTCTTTGCGCTTGCGCTCTCGGTCGGATCCGACGACTTCGGCCGTTTTTTTCTGGATGGGCTTGCGCACAATCGCGGTTGCGGCAGAGGTCGCCGCCGGGGCTGATGCGGCCTCGGGGGCTTTGTCGGGTGTCTGTACCGGCTGCGCAGCAGGTTGTTTCTTGTATCTTGAAAACACGGCGGATCCCCCCTTGGGATGATGTTACGCGGCTTCTGCGTCGTTGCTGCCCAGGCTGTGCAGCGATTTCGCCAGCTTCGCGATTTCCCGGCGCAGCGGGTTTTTCGCGGCCGAATTGGCAAGCGGCAGGCCATGATCGCCACTTTGCATGACGGGTTTGCCGCCATCTGGCAGTTGCAGGTCAATCGAAATGCCAAGGCTTTCACCCATGCGTTTCACGCGGCTTTTACCGTTCAGGTCCGTGAACTTGGGCGCACGGTTCAGGGCAAAGCGCAGCTTGTTGAAGGGCAGTTCTTCGGCTTGCAGCGCGCGTTTCAGGCGCAACGCGTTCTGCGCCGACCGCATATCCAGTTCGATCACGGCGAAATACACATGCGCGGCCTGCAGAATCGTTTCCGACCACAGAACCAGCGTTTTGGGCATGTCCACGATCACATAGTCGAAATGCTTCCGCGCCAGATCGATCACCCGCTGGATGTCTTCCGGCGTGATCAGGTCCAGTGGCACCATGTCTGACGGCGCGGTCAGAACCTGCAGCTTTTCTTCATAGGTTTGAAGGGCTTGCGAGAAAACCTCATCATCCATCGAATCGGTGTCCGACAGCATTTCGAACACCGTCTCGCGCCGCGGCAGGTCGAGGTAAGTCGAAACCGTGCCATATTGCAGGTCCAGATCGATCAGACAGACCGAGGGGGCCTCTTTGTCCGACACGCTGGCAAGCTCCCACGCAAGGTTGACGGCCAGCGTGGTCGATCCAACGCCTCCGGCAAGCCCGTGGGTCACGAACAGCGCGCCTTCCTTGGACGCGCCGTCGGTCAGGGTGGCTGCTGCTGTGGGGGCAACGGCAACCGGGTCAGGCTGGTTCATCCGCTCGATGGCTTCCGCCAATTCCCCTTCGGGAAGAGGGTAGGGGACAAATTCGTCGGCGCCCTTGCGCAGCAACTGATGCAACGAGGCGGGGGTCACGTCCTCGGCAATCAGCACAACTTTGATTTTCTTGTCTTTGGCCTGAGCGATGATTTCACCCATCAGCGTCAGGTTATCTTCGTCTTCGCCATCGATGGCCAACGCGACGAATTGCAGCGAATCGGCTTCGGGCTGGGTGAAGAACGCGAGGGCCTCGGCAAAACCAAGATCTCCCCAACGCTCGCCCAGAGCCGCCTCCATATCTTCGATCAGCAGGTCGAAATTCTGCACGTCCCTGCTGATCGTGCAGGCCAGAATGGCGGTACTTTCATCTTGCGGCGTAGCGCTGGTCATAAACACAATCCTCGTCGTGAGGGCCCAGCATCTCGTGCGAACGTCGGTCGTTCAGGTTGATTTGCTGTCGCCCCGATGCGGTCAATTCAAGCCGCAGGTCACCCTATTGTTCACAATGTCGCTTTGAAGTTGGGCGAGAATTTGGCGCAAAAGAACCAATTGTAGGGAAATGGGCGACGATGTCGCCCATTCCAAGCGTATTATCCACCGCCGTCGCCGCCATCGGTGGCTTCGACTTCTTGAATCGCGCTTTCGGTCGTCGCGCTTTCGATATACTCGCGATAGATGACCTGGGCATACTTGCCGTCCAGCGTCTGCGACCGGCTGTCAACAAAGCCTGCGACCTCGGTCACGGTGCGGCGGTTCCGGCGGTCCCGATTCGGGGTCGCCACCAGCGGCTGTGTTTTGCCAAACGAGACCACCGCCTCGAGCCGCGAGCGCGAGATGCCCTGCTGCGAGAAGAAATTCACGACAGCTTGTGCGCGTCTCAGGCCCAGGCTTTGGTTGTAACCGTCCGAGCCGACCGCATCCGTATGCCCGTAAACGCGGAACCTTGCTTCGGGGAACTGTTTGATCCAGTCCGCCTGCTGCAAAAGTATCCGCTGGGCGGAGGCGTCCAGCTGAGAGCTGTTGAAGGCGAAGTTCACCTGGCTCGGCACCTCAGAAGCAAACCGCCGTCCCAGAATTTGCGCATAGGTCAGTTCTCCGGTCATGACCTGCGTGTTGTTCAGGGCGGCATTTCCGAATGTGCCCTGGTCGATCTCGTATCCTGCCTCGCGCGTACATGCGGCGACAGCGACCGTCAGACCCAGTGTAATGATCCACTTCTGCATTGGTCCGATCCTCCTGATCAATCTAGGACGTAGCCGTAAGAGTTGCCGAAGTCCTGTCTGGCGACTTCCGATGCACCACCCGCGCCGGAACGCACCGTGCGAGAGACCCGGCCATTCACGAACAGATCAAATTCGCTGGGCGGTTTGACGCGATCGGTCGGCAGGGCCAGAGTTTCGCCGCGGACAGGGGATACTAGGTGCGCCGTGACGATGATGATCAGTTCGCTTTGTTCGCGCTGATATTCCGCGCTACGGAAGAGCGAGCCCAGAACCGGCACATCGCCCAGCCAGGGCACTTGGCTGCTCAGGTCCGCGAAATCGTCCTGAAGCAATCCGGCGATGGCAAAGCTTTCCCCGTCACGAAGTTCGACAGTTGTCTTGGCGCGGCGGGTGATGAAGCTGGGAACCGTGTCACCGTTGATGGTGAAGTCCGAGCTGGAGTCGATCGCCGACACCGCCGTCCCCATTTCAAGGTTGATCAGGTCGCCGTCTACCACACGCGGAACAAAGAGCATCTCGACACCGAAGGCCTTGTATTCGATGGCCACAACGCCGTCATCCTGCGGAACCGGGATCGGAACTTCGCCACCTGCAAGGAAGCTTGCTTCCTGCCCGGACAGGGCCGACAGGTTAGGCTCGGCCAGGTTGCGCGCCAGCCCCTTTGTTTCAAGGGCTTCCAGCAACAGACGAATCTGGGTTGAACCTGCGCCGAACCCGAACAGGATGGCGCCGTTGTTTTCCTGAACAAACGGAATGCCGCCGTTCAGCGCGTTGGTCAGAGCGCCCTGGTTGTTCAGGGTGTTGAAACCTGCGGTCAGGTCGTTGCCCGCAAAGCCCAGGGACGCGGATAGGCTTTTGGCCACGGACCGGTTCATCTCGGCAAAGCGGACTTTCAGCATCACCTGCTGAACGCCGCCAACCGACATCAGGTTCGATACACGCTCGGGCGCGTAGCGTTCCGCCAGTTCAAGCGCACGGGCCAGCTTGGCCGCGCTTGAAATTGTGCCCGACAGAACGATGCCGTCATTTGCCGTGCGAACCTCGACCGGTTCGTTGGGCAGGATCTGACGCAGACGCTCTTTGAATTCGGTCACATCCGGTGCAACGCGCACGCGCACGTTGGCGATCAGGTTGCCGACGCCATCAAACAGGGTCAGTGTGGTCAGGCCGGGGGCCTTACCCAGAATGTAGATGGTGCGATCAGACAGCGATGAAATGTCGGCGATGCCGGCATTTGCGATGCTGAGTTCCGCGAACGGTTCTTCGCTTTCCACGACGATCGCGCGATTCATGGGCACGTCCAGTGTTTCCACCGTGCCCTTCTTTACCACGCGAAGGGTTTCAGCCCAGGCGGCATCGCCGACCGGGCCCATAACAAGCGACAACCCCAGCAGGGTTGCGCTGATCCAGGAACGTAATGTCATGTGACCTGCCTCTCCGATCACGCCTCGTTTTTTGGGTCTTTTGCCCTATGGTGAGAAAGACTGCGCGAAAACCAAATTTATTGCAATAATCAATGGTTTCCGGAATTTTCCTTATGTGGACAATGGGCAACAATCCCATCAAAAAGGGCCGCGCTGTTCGCGCGGCCCTGTGCGTGTAACGGTTTGAATTCCCGTCAGTTTGTGCACGGAATCGGGGCTTCGATGATATCGGCTCCCCGTCTGATCCGAGTGGTGCAGATTTGCTTGGGCGCGGCCTGCGGCGCAGGTGCGACCTCTTCGATGCCCAGCAGGGTTCGCTGGTCCACCTCGATAACCTCGATTGCTGTCGCAATTTCCTCGTCTTGCTGGATGCCGACCAATGCAAGCGACAGCCGACCGGTGTTTTGCGCCTGCGCCAAAGCGGCAACCTGTTCCGGGGTTGCAGCAACGGTCACGGTCCGGGCGATAGTCGCGCCGGTCACGTCGGAACCGGTGGTCTGATCGACGGCAATCAGTTCGATGCTTGTCTGAATCAAGCGCGTGATACCGCCATTTGCGCCTTCGGCAATGCCGCTGGTGCCTGTCCAGTAGATATCGACATTGTCACCCGGCCGCAGAAAGCCCGAAACGCCCGAAGCGACATCGACGCTGATTGCAAAGGCCCGCATCCCCTTTTCCAGGCGCGAGGTCAGGCCGGCCTTCCCGCCCGGTTCGGTGACCTTCACGACCATCAGCGCCTCGTCTTTTTCCATCGCCCGCAGAACGAAACGGTCCGGGTTGCCGGTTTCGGGGAACAGAACGGCCATCTCGGTAAAGGTCCCCTCGGGGATCGCTGTCTCGGGCCATTCGACGATGCGAACATCTTCCGCGACAAGCTTTTCACCGTATTTCAGCGTCCGGTTCGATACGATCACGCCCACGGTGGGCACAACCTCGACCTGTTTGTTGGCATTTGCCAAGGCTTCCGCCGCCGCCTGTTTTTGGCGGGCAAGCTCTTGCTGGTAAGCCGAGATGTAGTTGCGCGCCATATAGACAGCACCCCCGGCCAGAGCCACCCCGACAATCAGGACAAGTCCGAATACCGCTCGCATGCATGCACCTCTTATTTGGTTTGATCGATGGCTTCGCAGCCAACCGACCACTCTGAAACAGCCTATTTTCTAAATCGGAATTGTGTCGAAATGTGGGACAAATGGATTTTTTGTAAAGATTTGTTGGGGTCTATTGCGCCTGTGCACAGACATTACCGGGGTCCGGAAACGCAAACTCGCCGCGACCCGAAGGCGGCGGCGAGTGCAATCTCGTTGTGTATCCGATAGTCCGGTCGTCCGAGGCAGCAGTCAGTTCACTTGTCCGGCGCTTACGATACCGCCAGGCGAGCCGGTTGTTGTCCCGGTACTTACGGTTGAAGTGCTGAGCGTCGTATTGACATTGCCGCCAACGGTGTCGGTTGCCGATTGAATGGCCGCCACCAGAGCCGCGCCCAAGGCAAGGATCAAAGCGACCAGGACAACCCAGTCGACGGTGATCGCCCCGTCTTCCCTTTGTTTTAAGTCCCTAAAGAACCTGATCATTCGTCACCCCTTCGAACACAATTTTTGGCGGGTCGATTTTGTTTGCCGAGTTTCCGCGCCTAATATCCGTTGCAATAAACTTGACCTGATTGCGTGGCGGAATTTGGGCCAAACATGGGTTTTCGCGTCAAATTCGCTAATTTCTGGCCGTTTATTAAGGTTCTACATCCCCGCGGCGCTTCAGATCCTTGATGGGAAAGCGCGACCAGGCAGGCAATCGAGCCGGCAACGGGTCCTGGGAAAAGACCGGCCCAGTTCAATGGGCGATCTGGTTGCATCATCCCGCGACAGCAAAAAAAGCCGCGCCAAGATGGCGCGGCTTTAATTCTGGCTTGGCGAGAAGGCTTAGTTGGTGCCTGCGCCAGTGATACCACCTGCAACCGAACCGTCGCTGGTGCCGGTGCTCAGAGTTGCCGAGGACAGAGCGGTGTTCACGTCTGCCGCCAGGCCCGATGCGCCGTCTGCGATCTGCTGGTATGCTACGGTGCCCAGACCGATGACTGCTGCGGTCAGAACAACCCAGTCAACTGTTACGGCGCCGTCTTCGTCTTTGCGGAAGTTCTTGATGAACTTGATCATGTTACGTCCCTCCTAAAGGATCTAATAAAGTCTAATAAACCTTGGCGTCTTCCAGAGCTTTCTCTCTCAGTCCGCTCCCGACCGTCTCGGTATGACCTAATGTTTGACGGTTACGCGTGGCAGGAATTGGGCCAAACGCAGATTTTTTTCCGGATCGCTTAACTTTTTGGTGACGTTTTCCGTAACCCATGGAAAATAAACAAAAAGAAAATCCATCAATGTGTTTGCTTTGATCCGGGGCGATGTAAAATTGCGGCAAATGAGGCGAAATTGCCCCATTTCGCTTTGTTTTTCTGGCTTTGCGGGAAGGTTTGGGGTTCAAATCACCTAAAACGAAAGCATGAGGCAGGCAAAAAATGAATCTCCGGGACGCACTTAAATGCGCCGGTGTGTTGGCATTTCTGACGTCAGGCATCGCGCCCGCCGTCGCCACCGAGGTAGAGCCAGGCGGCGTTTCCAAAAGAATCAAAGCCCCCAAGCCGGGTGAACGCCCGCGTGTCACCATTCGGATCACGCCCGAAGAACACGCGGCGCGCCGCTCAGCGCCCAGTACCGGTACGAAGATTGTTGTGCCGGAAATCATCGCCCGCACCAAAGTTGCCCCGCCGGACGCGCCTGATGCCGGTGCCAAGCATAAGCCCAAAGGGGCCTACAAAGCCTTTTGGGAAAAGGTATCGCCCGAGCTTGCGCAAGCCGGGGCGTGGCGGTTGGATGATGCGATCAAAGCACTGGCGGCAACCAGCGTAAGGTCGCCGCGACTGCAAACGCTGCAGAATATCGCACAGGAACAGGGGGTCGAGATTTTGCGCTCGACGGTCGGCACCAATGTGTCGCCTGCGCTGGTTCTGGCGGTGATTTCCGTGGAGTCGGCCGGCCGCGCAGATGCGGTCAGTTCTGCTGGGGCGCAGGGATTGATGCAGTTGATGCCCGCCACGGCCGCCCGGTTCGGGGTTCAGGACAGTTTCAAACCGTCGCAGAACATTGCGGGCGGTGTGAAATACCTGGACTGGCTGATGGAAGAGTTTGGTAACGACCCGATTCTGGTTCTGGCCGGATACAATGCGGGCGAGGGGTCCGTGCGCAAACATAGCGGCGTACCGCCCTATGCCGAGACCCGCGACTATGTTCCCAAAGTGCTGGCGGCCTTTCAGGTGGCGCGTGCGCTTTGCACCACGCCACCCGATCGTGTGTCGGATGGCTGTGTCTTCCACGCCCTGAACTGAAAAAGCCCGCCGGTCTGGCGGGCTTTTCGTTGGATCAGTTGACGATTTTGGCCTCGGTCGCGCTGCGGATTTCATCCTCGGTCACGCCTTCGGCCAGTTCGATGATCTTCAGACCGCCCTCGACCACGTCCAGTACGCCCAGATTGGTGATGATGCGGTTCACCACCTTCTTGCCGGTCAGCGGCAGGGTGCATTTCTTCAGCAGCTTGGACTTGCCATGCTTGTTGGTGTGATCCATCACCACGATCACGCGGCCAACACCGGCCACCAGATCCATCGCGCCGCCCATGCCTTTGACCAGCACGCCGGGGATCATCCAGTTGGCCAGATCGCCCTCTTCATCCACTTCCATCGCGCCCAGCACGGCGGCGGCGATCTTGCCGCCCCGGATCATGGCGAACGAGGTCGCACTGTCGAAGTAAGACGTGCGCGACAACTCGGTGATTGTCTGCTTGCCGGCGTTGATCAGGTCGGGATCTTCTTCGCCCTCAAAAGGGAAGGGTCCCATGCCCAGCATGCCGTTCTCGGATTGCAGGGTGATGTCCTTGTCGCCCACATAGTTCGCCACCAGCGTCGGAATGCCGATGCCCAGGTTCACATACATGCCGTCTTCAAGCTCCTGCGCCGCGCGGGCGGCCATCTGATTGCGGTCCCAGGGCATTATGCGGTCTCCTTCTGGCGGGTGGTGCGCTGTTCGATACGCTTTTCGTGGTCGCCCTGAATGATGCGATGCACATAAATGCCGGGCAGGTGGATGGCGTCCGGGTCCAGCGAGCCGCGTGGGACGATCTCTTCGACCTCGGCGATGCAGATCTTGCCGCACGTGGCCGCAGGCACGTTGAAGTTGCGCGCGGTCTTGCGGAAAATCAGGTTGCCGGTGTCATCGGCCTTCCAGGCTTTGACGATCGAGAGATCGGCAAAGATGCCTTCCTCCATGATGTATGTCTCGCCGTTGAAGTCCTTATGCTCTTTGCCTTCTGCGATCACAGTTCCCACGCCGGTTTTGGTATAAAAGCCGGGGATGCCCGCGCCACCGGCGCGCATCCGCTCGGCCAGAGTTCCTTGTGGGTTGAATTCCAGTTCCAACTCGCCGCTCAGATACTGGCGCATGAATTCGGCGTTTTCGCCGACATACGAGCTGATCATCTTTTTGACCTGCTTGGTCTGCAACAGGATACCGATGCCGAAATCATCAACGCCCGCGTTGTTCGAGGCGAATGTAAGGTCCTGCGCGCCAGCCTCTCTGATCGCTTCCAGCAGCAGTTCGGGAATGCCGCACAGGCCGAACCCGCCGGCAGCAATCAGCATGCCATCCGTCAGCACTCCATCAAGTGCTTCGGTGGCATTGGCATAGATTTTCTTCATGGAAAACTCTCCCAATGACGTGGTGACAGGCAGGTTGTGCCGCCACGTCATTGGGAAGTCAATGAAACCGGGGGTCAGGTAGTATTTCTACCTAGCGCTTCATGAAGTCGCCGCCTTGTTGGCGGTTTTCTTGGGGGCTGACTTTTTTTTCGGCGCGGCCTTCTTTTTGGTGCCTTTCTTGGCGGCTTTCTCGTTGGCCAGTTCGACCGCCATGTCCAGCGTCACATCCTCGGGCTTGATATCCTTGGGCAGGGTCGCGTTGACCTTTTCCCACTTCACATAGGGCCCATAACGCCCGTCCAGAATCTGGATCGCGCCGCCATCGGGGTGTTCACCCAGTTCTTTCAGCGGCTTGGCCGCCGCCCGACGCCCGCGCCCCGGGTTGGCGCGCTTTTCGGCCAGCAGTTCGACCGCGCGGTTCATACCGATCTCAAAGACATCGTTGGGGTCCTTGAGGTTGGCATAGACCGGCTTGGCCTCATCAGCCAGCTGATGCATCAGATAGGGACCAAAGCGCCCGAAATTCGAGGTGATCATGCCACCTTCGGGATGCTCACCGATCTTGCGGGGCAGGGACAGCAGGGTCAGGGCCTTGTCCAGATCCATGTCATCCTTGCTCCACCCGCGGGGCAGGGATGCGCGCGGGGGCTTCTTGTTCTCGGGCGTCGGCTCGCCGCGCTGAACATAAGGACCAAAGCGGCCGGATTTCAGCCAGATCTGATCACCTGCGTCTTCGCCCAGCAGACGTTCATCCCCTTCGGCCCCTTCACCGGCGATGGGGCGCGTATAGGTGCATTCGGGATAGTTGCCGCAGCCCACGAACCCGCCGGTGCGTGAGGTTTTCAGATGCAACTGACCCGTCCCGCATTTCGGACAGATACGCGGGTCGGATCCGTCTTCGCGCGGCGGATAAAGCTGTGGGGCTAGCGCTTCGTCCAGCTTGTCCAGCACTTCCGAGATGCGCAGTTCCGAGGTCTCGCCAATCGCCGCCGAGAAATCGCGCCAGAACTTGCCCAGCAGGTCCTTATAGTCGCGGTCGCCGGCGCTGACGTCGTCCAGTTCTTCCTCCAGATTGGCAGTGAACTCATAACCCACATATTGCCGGAAGAAATTCAGCAGGAAGATCGTGACGATCCGGCCCTTTTCCTCGGGGATCAGCCGGTTCTTGTCCTTGCGCACATATTCGCGGTCCTGAATCGTAGTCACGATCGAGGCATAGGTGGATGGCCGCCCGATCCCCAGCTCTTCCATCCGCTTGACCAGCGTGGCCTCGGTATAGCGCGGGGGCGGCTGGGTGTGGTGCTGCAGGGCCAATACGGCTTGGTTGTCGGACAGGATCGCGGCCTTGTCCGAGTCGCTTGTCGCCTTGGAGAACTGATCACGCAGCGAGGTCTTGGCAAACCGCGCCGGGTCCCCCTGCATGATCTGAGGCAGGCGCTTTTCGTCATCATCGGCCACGTCATCGCGGCCTTCTTCATAGACCCGCATGAACCCGTCGAACAGAACCACCTGACCGGTGGCGCGCAGGCCGACCTGACCGTCATCGCTGGTGATTTCGACCGTTGTACGCTCCAGCCGGGCGGCGGCCATCTGGCAGGCGATGGTGCGTTTCCAGATCAGGTCATAGAGCTTGCGCTGATCCTCATCCGTGACCTTCAGCGCCTTGGCGTCGCGCGACATGTCGGTCGGGCGGATACACTCGTGTGCCTCCTGCGCGTTCTTGGCCTTGTTCTTGTACATGCG
Organism: Ruegeria sp. F5; assembly: GCF_056533845.1. Classification (NCBI taxonomy): domain Bacteria; kingdom Pseudomonadati; phylum Pseudomonadota; class Alphaproteobacteria; order Rhodobacterales; family Roseobacteraceae; genus Ruegeria; species Ruegeria sp. F5. The sequence goes on from NZ_JBQFOU010000017.1 coordinate 21,412, forward strand.
CGGGCTGTCGGGCACGTATTCGGCGCCATACCGGTCGGCGATGGCATCGCGCGCGGCGGTAACCGCCTCGGGCGCCATGTCGATGCCGTCGGTCCGCATATAAGTAATGTACCCGGCCTCATAAAGCCGCTGCGCCACCTGCATCGCGTGGCGTGCGCCCATGCCGAACTTGCGGCTGGCCTCTTGCTGCAGGGTCGAGGTCATGAAGGGCGCGCTAGGGTTGCGGGCGGCGGGTTTGGCCTCGACCGAGGTTACGCTCAGTGCCCGGCTGGTGATCGCCTGAACCGCCAGTTCGGCCTGCGTGGCATTGGCCAGATCGTGCTTGTCCAGCTTTCTACCGGCCAAAGTGACCAGACGCGCCTCATACGTCTGACCGCGCGGCGTCTCGAACAGCGCGCGCACCGACCAGTATTCGACGGGCTTGAACGCTTCGATCTCCATCTCGCGCTCGACGATCAGGCGCAGGCAGACCGATTGCACCCGGCCCGCCGATTTCGCGCCCGGCAGTTTGCGCCACAGCACCGGCGACAGGTTGAAGCCCACCAGATAGTCCAGCGCGCGGCGGGCCAGATAGGCCTCGACCAGCGGCATGTCGACCTGGCGCGGGTTCTGCATCGCCTCGGTCACCGCGTCCTTGGTGATGGCGTTGAAGGTCACGCGGCTGACCGGCGTGTCCTTCTTGATCGAGCGGCGTTTGGTCAGCGCTTCCTGCAAGTGCCAGCTGATCGCCTCACCCTCGCGGTCGGGGTCGGTGGCGAGGATCAGGGCGTTGTCCTCTTTCAGCGCGTCGGCAATGGCTTTGACATGCTTGCGGCTGTCATTTCCGACCTCCCATTTCATGGAAAATTCATGGTCCGGATCCACCGATCCGTCCTTGGGCGGCAGGTCCCGCACATGGCCGTACGAGGCCAAAACGGTGTAGTCGGGGCCGAGATACTTATTGATCGTTTTTGCTTTGGCCGGAGATTCTACAACAACTACGGGCATTTAAGAGGAATCCTCGCTCGACAGGCTTTGCGCTTTGTATGGCCGTGCAAAATGTGTGCGGCAAGATCGAATTGTCAATGCGTTCCTTTTGACCCTGAAAATATGGCGTCATCATGAACCGCCGGGCTAGCTGGCCAGCGACAGCAAACCGCCCGGTTGGCGCTGAATCCGCCCGCCAAGTTCCAGATCCACCAGCGCCGGGCCAACTACACCCGCCGGGGCGGCGATGTCACGGATCAGTTGATCCTCGGCAATCGGAGAGGGGCCAAGCCGCGTCAGGATTTCCATGTGCAACGATTCGCCTGTCGCCGCGTGGCTGCCCTTGGGGCTGGTTGTGACGGTGTCGCCAGACGAAAAAAGGTCCGATTGCTGTGGCGGCAGTGCATCGATCACGTCCTCGGCGCTGCGCACCAGCGTCGCGCCATCGCGGATCAGCAAGTTGCACCCGGCGGCGCGGGCGTCGAATGGGTGGCCGGGCACGGCCAGAACCTCTCGCCCCTGATCAAGCGCGTCACGGGCTGTGATCAGACTGCCGGATTTGCCTGCCGCTTCGACAACGACCACGGCCTGCGACAGGCCCGAGATGATCCGGTTGCGGCGCGGAAAGTGCCGGGCCTGCGGCGTCACGCCCATCGGTTGTTCCGACAAGCGCAGGCCCCTGTCGGCGATGTTCCGGGCGAGGTCCGTGTTTTCTGCCGGGTAGATCACATCAACCCCACCGGCCATCACAGCAATTGTCCCGGTCTCCAGCGCGGTCAAATGGGCCGAGGTGTCGATCCCCCGTGCCAGACCCGACACGATGACAAACCCTTTCTGTCCCAGTTCTTTCGCCAGCCCCCGCGCCATCCGGGCCCCGAGGGATGAGCAATTCCGCGCCCCGACCATGGCAATCGCCGGAGGTTGCAAAAGCGAGGTGTCGCCAACCGCCCACAAAAGCGGGGGCGCATCGGCGATGTCATTCAAAGCGGCAGGGAAATCGGCAGACCCAAGGCACAAAAGCCGCGCCTTGGCGGCTTTTGCGGCCTTGAGTTCTGCCTCGATCACGCCGAGGGGGCAGGTTTTATATCCGTCGATCCCGGCAGCGCGTGCCATTTCAGGCAGCGCGGCCAGCGCGTTCTGCGCCGTGCCATGTTCGCGCAGCAGTCGCCGGAACGTCGCCGGACCAACCTTGCGCGAGCGCAACAGACGGAGCCAGGAAAACCGATCCTCTTCCGTGGTGGGTGGGAGTGTGGGGTGATTGGAAGAAAGCTGCTCTTTGGTCATCCGATGCTCCGCCTGATTGCAGAACTGGTTTACGGCTGGTGGGGTTAACAGCTTGTGAATCGAAGAAAATTAGATGCGTTTTTTCCGAAGGCGTTTCTGGGTTGTTGTTTATGCCGTTGAAAAGGCGTAAAAATTTTTGCGAGTTTTCCCAGCCATGAAAGGGTGGGAACGCTGTAAAAGGCGCGCAGCGTTAACCGAGCGCCTCTCTTTACTGTGATTCCGACTCAGGCAGCCGAACCGCCCACCGTCAGCCCATCCATCAGAACCGTCGGCTGGCCGACACCCACAGGCACCCATTGGCCATCCTTACCGCAGGTGCCCATGCCCGGATCCAGCGCCATGTCGTTGCCTAGACCGCGGATGCGTTTCAGCGCCGACGGCCCGTCGCCGATCAGGGTTGCCCCTTTCACCGGCGCCCCGATCTTGCCGTTTTCGACCCGATACGCCTCGGTGCAGGAAAACACGAACTTGCCGTTGGTGATATCGACCTGTCCGCCGCCGAAGCCGACGGCCCATATACCGTCTTTGATGTCGGCCACCAGGGCAGCCGGGTCAGCGTCACCGCCCAGCATCACCGTATTCGTCATGCGCGGCATGGGTTTGTGGGCATAACTCTGCCGCCGCCCGTTGCCGGTTGGCGCAACCCCCATCAGACGGGCGTTTTGCCGGTCCTGCATATAGCCGGTCAGGATGCCATCCTCGATCAGCACGGTCCGCGAACTGGGCGTGCCCTCGTCATCCACAGTGATCGATCCGCGCCGATCCGCGATGGTTCCGTCATCCACCACCGTCACGCCTTTCGACGCAATCTGCTGACCCATCAGCCCGGCAAAGGCCGAGCTTCCTTTGCGGTTGAAGTCGCCCTCAAGCCCGTGCCCAATGGCCTCGTGCAGCAGAATTCCGGGCCAGCCGGGGCCAAGCGCGACCTCCATGACACCCGCCGGGGCAGGGACCGCGTCGAGGTTGACCAGAGCGATCCGCAACGCCTCGCGCGCTTTGGCCTGCCAGTCTGCCGGGTCGATCAGACCGCTGAGAACAACGCGTCCGCCACCCCCGGCCGAGCCGCTTTCGCGGCGGCCGTTCTGTTCGACAATGACCGAGACATTCACGCGCGTCATCGGGCGTACGTCGCGGACCAGCACGCCGTCGGGGCGCAGGATTTCGACCTCTTGCACCGCTGCTGCAATCATCGCGCTGACCTGCACGACGCGCGGGTCCAGATCGCGGGCGAAAGCGTCGATCTCGCGCAGGGTTTCGACCTTGACCGGGAAGCTGGCCGTTTCGATCGGATCTTCGTCGGTATAAAGCCGCTTGTTGGTGGCTTGCGGCGCATCGGCCAGCGTGCCGCCGCCTTCGCCAACCGCCAGCCGCGTGGTTTCCGAGGCGCGTTTCAGCGCCGGGATCGACACGTCGGTTGAATGGGCATATCCCGCGACCTCGCCCTGAACCGCGCGCAGGCCGAACCCTTCGGATGCGTCATATGATGCGGTGCGCAGACGCCCATCGTCAAAGACCAGCGACTCGGATTTCCGCCGTTCGACAAACAACTCCCCATCCTCGGCACCGGCAGTGGCCGAACGCAAAATGGCCAAAGCCTCATCCTGCGGTAAAGCGCTGTCAAAGGGGCGAAACGGGGCCTGAGTCATCGGTTGCGACCTTTCGGGTTTGATCCAGATCAAAAATAGCGTCTGTTTGACGCAAGCATTTTGCTTTATCTACCCGCTGGAATATGGTTTTTAACGCGTCCAAAGACAACGGGAGAGGTGCGACTGATTCACACCTTTTCGCCAGGGACGTAAAGATCAAACGATCAGGACAGAATATGAAGAATGCTTTGATGCTTTCGGGGTTGATGACAGCCCTCTCCAGCCTCCCCGCCATGGCTCAGGAGCTTGAGATTATTGGCAAACCGGTCGCTGGAGGCCTGGGCTTCCAGCCCGCAGTCACCGAACTGGCGGATGGGATTCACAGACTGGACAACATGATTCTGGTGATCATCACCGCGATCTGCCTGCTGGTTGCCGGGCTGCTGGTCTACTGCATCCTGCGCTACAACAGCCGTGTTAACCCGAACCCGGCGCGGTTCTCGCACTATACTCCGGTGGAAATCGCCTGGACCCTGGGCCCGATCCTGATTCTGGTCTTTATCGGTGCCTTCTCGCTGCCGGTTCTGTTCAAGCAGCAGGAAATTCCCGAAGGCGACGTGGTGATCAAGGTTGTGGGCAACCAGTGGTACTGGACCTACGAATATGTCGATCACGATTTTGCCTTTGACAGCTATCTGCTGGGCCATCCGGCCACACTGGACGAGGGTGCTCGCCCCGCTGACGCGGACGTAACCCCGTTTGTTCTGGATGACGCGATGCGCGCCAAGCTGGCGGATTCCGGTTACAGCGATGATGAGTGGCTGCTGGCCACCGACACCGCCGTTGTTGTGCCGGTTGGCAAGATCATCGTCATGCAGGTCACAGCGTCGGACGTGATCCATTCGTGGACCATCCCGTCCTTTGGCGTAAAGCAGGACGGCGTACCGGGGCGTCTGGCTGAACTGTGGTTCCAGGCCGACAAGGAAGGCGTCTATTTCGGCCAGTGCTCGGAACTGTGCGGCAAGGACCACGCATATATGCCGATCACCGTCAAAGTGGTCAGCGAAGAGGCGTACGAGGAATGGCTGCAGGGTGCTCTGGAAGAGTATGCGGGCCAGCCTGCTGCTTATCAGGTTGCCTCGAACTGAGCCGATTGCGGCCTAGGTAAGACTGCAGGCTGCGCGGGGATCGCGCAGCTTTTGCCCCAGAAGGACCGGACATGAGCGACGCAAGCATCAATGCCAGCCAAGTGACCGCCAAGGCGCACGCGGATGAGGCCAGCTTTGGCGATTATTTCGCCCTGCTGAAGCCGCGCGTGATGTCCCTGGTCGTGTTTACGGCCTTGGTCGGGCTGCTGGCGGCCCCCGTTCCGGTGCATCCCTTCGTAGGCTTCTGCGCGATTCTGTTCATCGCCATTGGTGGCGGCGCGTCCGGTGCGCTGAACATGTGGTGGGATGCGGATATCGACCGGGTGATGAAACGCACCAAGGGCCGCCCGATCCCCTCGGGCAAGGTCCAAGAGGGCGAGGCGCTGGCGCTGGGTCTGGCTCTGTCGGGCCTGTCGGTGATCATGCTGGGGCTGGCGACCAACTGGTTCGCCGGGGCGTTTCTGGCCTTCACCATCTTTTTCTACGTTGTCGTCTACACGATGTGGCTGAAACGCTCGACGCCGCAGAACATAGTGATCGGTGGCGCGGCTGGGGCCTTCCCGCCGGTGATCGGCTGGGTGGCGGCGACCGGGTCCATGTCTGTCGAGCCGTGGCTGATGTTCGCCCTGACCTTCATGTGGACACCGCCGCATTTCTGGGCGCTGGCGCTGTTCATGCGCTCGGATTATGACGACGCGGGCGTGCCGATGCTGACCGTGACACACGGTCGCCGCGCGACGCGCTGGCATATTCTGGTCTATACCGCGCTGCTGGCCACGCTGGCCGTGGGCACGGCGTTTTCGGGCATTGGCGGCCCGGTCTACCTGACCGTCGCCGTTGTGATGAACGCCCTGTTCCTGCGCGGCGCGTGGCAAATCTCGCGCCGGACCGAGGATGACTCGGAAGCGGACAATTTCAAGGTGGAACGCAGCTTCTTCAAACTGTCGCTGCTGTATCTCTTCCTGCATTTCGGAGCGATTCTGGTTGAGGCGCTGCTGAAACCCTATGGCCTGGGAGGCTGGTCATGACCCTGCGCAAAAGCCACGAATTGCATCAGCGCCGGTTCAGCCGCAATCTGGGCGTGGGCCTGACGCTGGCGGCGTTCATCGTGATTATCTTTGGCCTGACGGTCGTGAAGGTCTCGGGCACGGATTTCAACATGGCGACGCAAGAGGTGCAGAACTGATGGCGCTGTCGGGTCCGCAGAAAACGGTTGCACAGACCGTAGGGGTGGTTGTCCTGATGGGCAGCCTCGCCTGGGCGGCGGTGCCGTTTTACGACTGGTTCTGCCGGGTCACCGGGTTTGGCGGCACCACCGGGGTGGCCGAAGCCGCGCCCGAAGATATTCTGGACCGCACCGTTACCGTCCGCTTTGACGCATCCAAAGCCAAGGACATGGCGTGGGAGTTCAAGCCGGTCGAGCGCGAGATGGAAGTGCGCATCGGCGAGACCGGTCTGGCCTTCTACGAGGCCTACAACCCTACCGACCGGCCAATCGCCGGTCAGGCATCCTATAATGTCGCGCCGTATTCGGCGGGCGTGTATTTCCAGAAAATTGCCTGTTTCTGCTTTGAAGAACAGGTGCTGGAGCCCGGCGAGCGGGTTCAGATGCCGGTCACATTCTTCGTCGATCCTGAAATGGTTGACGATCTTGAAGCCAGGTATGTGCATACGATCACTCTGTCGTATACATTCTACGAAATTGACCTGCCCGAGGGATATGCCGCCCTTGACGTGCAGGCAGATACAAACACGAACTAACGCCTTTAGGTGAGGGACTTTGATGGCACACGCTAAAAATCACGACTACCACATTCTGAACCCCTCGATCTGGCCGCTGATCGGCGCGATTGGCGGCTTCGTGATGCTGTTCGGAGCCGTCCTCTGGATGCATGGCATCACCCCGTGGATGTTCTGGGCAGGCCTGATTGCCGTTCTGTACACCATGTTCGCCTGGTGGTCCGAGGTGGTAGTCGAAAGCCGTCAGGGCGATCACACGCCGGTCGTGCGCATCGGCCTGCGCTATGGTTTCATCCTGTTCGTGATGTCCGAGGTGATGTTCTTCTTCGCCTGGTTCTGGTCGTTCTTCAAACATCGCATGTACCCGATGTACGACTATGCCGGCACCGAATACATCCAGCCGGATATCCACGCGGTTGACCCGTTCCACCTGCCGCTGATCAACACGCTGGTCCTGCTGCTGTCGGGCTGTGCGATCACCTGGGCGCACCACGCGCTGGTGCATGACAATGACCGCAAGGCGCTGATCAACGGTCTGGCCATCGGTATCGTTCTGGGCATCGCCTTTACCGCGCTTCAGGCGTTTGAATATTACGAGCTGCTGGCCCACGAAGGCTGGAAATTCGGTGATGACCAGTTCTATTCGAACTTCTTTATGGCAACCGGTTTCCACGGCTTCCACGTGATCATCGGGACCATCTTCCTGAGCGTCTGCCTGATCCGGGCACTGCGCGGGGATTTCACGCCCGAGAAACACGTGGGCTTCGAGGCCGCAGCCTGGTACTGGCACTTCGTTGACGTGGTCTGGCTGTTCCTGTTCTTCGCTGTTTACATCTGGGGCCAAGCGCCGCTGATGTGAGGCCGCTCAGGTGACCCAATTGCAAAAGCCGCCCTTTGGGGCGGCTTTTTCTCTGTTTCGGGCGCAAAATTGCGCCCCATACAATTGGACGGTTGCAAACCCGGCAACCTGCCCCTTAACAAGACGCCGGTTTCTGCAACAAGGTTTCGCCCCGCAATGCGCCGCACTCTGTTCCTGCTGATATTTGGCCTCGCCGGTTTGGGCGTGCTGCTGTCGCTGGGCATCTGGCAGGTGCAGCGGCTGGCCTGGAAGCAAGGCGTTCTGGCCGAGATCGAAGGCCGGATTTCTGCGGACCCGATTGCCTTGCCGCCGCAGGTGTCCGAAGCAGCGGACAAGTATCTGCCCGTGACCGTGTCGGGCGAGATGGAGCCGGGGGAAATCCACGTGCTTGTCTCGGTCAAACAGGTCGGAGCAGGGTATCGGATCATCCAATCCTTCAGCACCAAGGACCGGACTTTTCTGGTGGATCGCGGCTTTATCCCGACCACCGCGAAAAAAGCCGAGCGCCTGACAGGTCCGATGGAGGTCACAGGCAACCTGCACTGGCCGGATGAGATCGATAGTTACACGCCCGAGCCGGACATCGACGCCAATATCTGGTTCGCCCGCGACCTGCCCAATCTGGCGGCGGCCCTGGGGGCCGAGCCCATATTGCTGATCGCCCGATCCGAAACCGATCCGGGCGTGACACCTTTGCCCGTAGACACGGCGGGCATCCCGAACGATCACCTGCAATACGCAATCACATGGTTTGGACTGGCCCTCGTCTGGGCGGCCATGACCGGTTATTTCCTGTGGCGCAGCCGCGCCCCTTCTGAGAGTGAAGCGACATGAAATACATCTCGACCCGCGGGCAGGCGCCCGAACTGACCTTTGAAGAGGCGATGCTGACCGGGCTGGCCCGCGACGGCGGTTTGTACCTGCCTGCCGAGATCCCGGTGATGAGCCACGACGAGATTGCCGCGCTGGCGGGGCTTCCCTATGAGGAGATCGCGTTCCGCGTGATGTGGCCTTTTGTTAGCGGGTCCTTTGCCGAGCATGAGTTCAAAGACATCATCGCACGCGCCTATGAAGGGTTCGGCCACGACGCCCGCGCGCCGTTGAAGCAACTGAACGAGAACCACTTCCTGCTGGAGCTGTTCCACGGGCCGACACTGGCCTTCAAGGATTTCGCCATGCAACTGATCGGCCAGCTGTTTCAGGTGGCCCTGAAACGGCGCAATGACCGGGTCACCATCGTGGGGGCGACCAGTGGCGATACCGGCTCGGCCGCGATTGAAGCGTTCCGGGGACTGGACGCGGTGGATGTGTTCATCCTGTTCCCCCAGGGCCGTGTGTCAGAGGTGCAGCGCCGGCAGATGACCACGCCTGCGGACAGCAACGTGCACGCGTTGGCCGTCGACGGCGATTTCGACGATTGTCAGGCCGCGCTCAAGGATATGTTCAACGATTTCGACTTCCGCGACGGGGTGAAGCTGGCGGGCGTGAACTCGATCAACTTTGCCCGGGTGCTGGCGCAGATCGTCTATTATTTCTCGGCTGCCGTCAGCCTTGGCGCGCCGCACCGCAAGGTCAGCTTCACCGTGCCGACCGGCAATTTCGGCGACATCTTCGCGGGCTATCTGGCCAAGCGCATGGGGCTGCCCATCGACCGCTTGGTTGTGGCGACCAACCAGAACGACATCCTGCACCGCTGCCTGTCGGGTGAGGGGTATTTCAAGGGCGACACCATTCCCTCGATCAGCCCGTCGATGGATATCCAGGTCAGCTCGAACTTTGAGCGGGCGCTGTATTATGCCTATGGCGAGGATGGTGCGGCAGTCGCGCAGTTGATGGATGAACTGAAGACCGGCGGTTTCAATGTCAGTCAGGGTGCGATGGAGGCGCTGCGGGAGAGCTTTGACTCAGACCGCGTGTCCGAAGAGGAGACGCTGGAAACGATCAAACACACGCTGGCCAACAGCGCCGAACTGGTCTGCCCGCACACCGCCGTTGGTATCCGGGTCGCCGAAGAACACCGCGCGGCGGAGGTGCCGATGATCACGCTGGCCACCGCGCATCCGGCGAAATTCCCGGCGGCGGTCGAGAAGGCGAGCGGTGAACATGCCCCCCTTCCATCCCGCATGTCTGATCTGTATGAACGTCCGGAACGGGTGACCCGCATTGCCAATGACCTGGGCGCCCTTGAGGATCATATCAGAAGGCATATTGCTGAGTGACTGTCAGACAGGACCAACTGAAGAACGGATTTCGGATCGTCAGTGAACATATGCCGGGGCTGCAATCGGCGGCCATCGGCATCTGGGTGACCGCCGGCGGGCGGCATGAGCGGATCGAGCAGAACGGCATTGCTCATTTTCTTGAACATATGGCGTTCAAGGGAACCGAGCGGCGTTCGGCCCTGCAAATCGCCGAGGCGATCGAGGATGTGGGCGGCTATATCAACGCCTATACCTCGCGCGAGGTCACGGCCTACTATGCGCGTGTTCTGAAAGACGATGTGGCGCTGGCGATGGATGTGATCGGCGACATCGTTCTGAACCCTGTCTTCGACCCGCGCGAGATTGAGGTCGAGCGCGGCGTGATCCTGCAAGAGATTGGGCAGGCTTATGACACGCCCGACGACGTGATTTTCGACTGGCTGCAGGAGCAGAGCTATCACGACCAGCCCCTGGGCCGCACCATCCTTGGCCCGTCCGAGCGGGTCAGCGCGTTCTCGCGCGAGGATCTGTCGGGTTTTGTGGCCGAGCACTATGGCCCCGAACAGATGATCCTGTCGGCGGCGGGGGCCGTGGATCACGATGCACTGATGAAAATGGCCGAAGAGATGTTCGGCCATCTGCAGCCGCGCAAAGGTCTGATCCCCGACGCGGCGCAGTTTACCGGCGGTGAGGCGCGGCAGGAGAAAGAGCTGGAACAGGCCCATTTCGCGCTGGCGCTGGAAAGCCCGGGTTATCGCGACGATGCGATCTATACGGCGCAGATTTATTCCACTGCCTTGGGCGGCGGCATGTCCTCGCGCCTGTTTCAGGAAGTGCGTGAGACTCGTGGTCTTTGCTATACGATTTTCGCGCAGACCGGGGCCTATGCCGATACCGGCACGACCACCATTTATGCCGGAACCTCGGCGGATCAGGTGGGTGAACTGGCGACGATCACCATCGACGAGATGAAGCGGGCCGCCGAGGACATGAGCGCCGAAGAGGTCGCCCGGGCCCGCGCGCAGATGAAAGCGGGTATGTTGATGGGGCTGGAAAGCCCGTCGAACCGGGCCGAGCGTCTGGCGCGGCTGGTGCAGATCTGGGGCCGGGTGCCGTCGCTTGAGGATACTGTCGCCAAGATCGACGCGGTCAGCACCAGTGATGTTCTGGCCTTTGCCGAAAACATGGCGGTGCAGGCCCCGGCGGCGCTGGCGCTTTACGGTCCGGTGTCGAGCGCGCCGTCGCTGGCGGAACTGCAGGAGAGGCGCGCGGCGTGATGCTTCTGGGCCGACGCAAGCTGAAACTCGAAACCGAGCGCCTCAGCCTGCGCCCGCCCATCCATTCCGATTTCAACGAATGGACGGCGCTGCGGCGGGCGTCCAAAGATTACCTCACCCCGTGGGAGCCGATCTGGGCCAAGGATCACCTGAGCCGGAAGTCGTTCACCAACCGGGTCTACTGGGCGCAACGCTCGGTCGCCGGGGGCACGGCAATCCCGCTGTTCCTGTTCCGCCGCTCGGATGATGTTCTGGTGGGTGCGATCACGCTGGACAACATCCGGCGCGGACCGGCGCAGGCAGGGACGCTGGGGTACTGGACCGGTCAGGCCTTTGCCCGTCAAGGGTATATGCGCGAGGCCATCGGGGCCGTGGTTCACCACGCCTTTACCCGTCTGGACCTGAGCCGGATCGAGGCCGCCTGCCTGCCGGAAAACGCGGCGTCGCGCGGGTTGCTGGAAAGCTCGGGGTTCAAGTACGAAGGCGTGGCGCAGTCTTATCTGCAGATCAACGGGCGGTGGCGGACGCATGTTCTGTATGCCAGCCTGCGGTCGGATAGGCGGGGCAAGACCGACGCGGGTTAGGGGGCTCTGCCCCCGTCGCGGCAGGCCGCGCCTCCCCCGGGATATTTTTGGCCTGATGAACAAGGGGCATGACTTGGCGGCGGGATGCGCTACACTCTGGTCATGCGCTGGTTGGTTGCGGCATTGATGGTGATCTCGGGCGGGGCTGCGGCGCAGGAGCGGCGGTCGAGCCATTGTATCGCCATCGCGGATGCCGCGCCGGGGATCGAGTATCTGCACAAGGCGGCCTGGCAGGATCCGGTGCCCGAGTTTTCGGTGCGGATCAGTTATATCGCGCATGCCTCTTTCATGATCCAGACACAGGGCGGGCTGAATGCCGTCACCGATTTCACCGGGTTCATAGGCAGCGCTGATCTGATCCCGGATGTGGTGACCATGAACCATGCCCATTCCACCCATTGGACGGCTCATCCCGATCCGGCCATCCCGCATGTGTTGCCGGGCTGGGGCGAGTTCGGGCAGGGGATCGACCATTACCTCGATCTGGGTGAGATGCTGGTGCGCAATGTCTCGACCGATATCCGCTCGATCTATGGCGGGGTCGAAGAGCGCGGGAATTCGATCTTCGTGTTCGAGGTCGAGGGGCTGTGCATCGGCCATCTGGGCCATCTGCATCACGTTCCCTCGGACGAACAATTCGCGGCGCTGGGGCGGCTGGATGTGGTGATGGCGGCGGTGGATGGCGGTACGACCATGCCTTTGCCGGAGATGATCTCGGTCCTCAGGCGGCTGAAAAGCTCGGTTATCATCCCGATGCACTGGTTTTCCGGTTTTTCGCTGGACCGGTTTCTGGTCGATATCCGCGACGATTTTCCGGTGGAACGAGAGGGCGTGTCGGAAATCACCGTCTCGTTGCGCACGTTGCCCGACCGACCCACAGTGGTGGTGCTGGAGCCGCGCTATCTGATTGATCTGGAATAGGGCTTGTCGGCGCCCGTCGCCTTGGGCCATGAAGGGGTATGAGCCTGAACCCCGCAGATGACAGCTTTGCCGAATTGATCCGATCGACGCTGGGGGGCGATGTATTGCGCCCGGTGGCTGAGCGATACCTGGTCGAGCCGCGCAACCGGTTTGCGGGCCATGCGGGCGTGCTGGCCTTGCCCCGCACGGCCGAGGAGGTGGCGGCGCTTGTCCGGTTAGCTTTGGGTGCGCGGGTGCCGGTTGTGCCTTACGGCGGTGGTACGGGTCTGGTGGGCGGGCAGGTGATGCCCAATGGCCCTGCACCGCTGCTGATCTCGCTGGAGCGGATGACGGCCATTCGCGCCGTTTACCCGACCGAGAATGTTCTGGTGGCCGAGGCCGGCGCGATTCTGGCCGATGTTCAGGTTGCGGCTGAGGCGTCGAACCGTCTGTTCCCCCTGTCGCTGGCGGCGCAGGGGTCCTGCCGGATCGGCGGCAACCTCGCGACCAATGCCGGCGGGGTCAACGTTTTGCGCTATGGCAACACGCGGGATTTGTGTCTGGGGCTCGAAGCGGTGCTGCCGAATGGCGAAATCTGGCATGGGCTGAGCCGTTTGCGAAAGGACAACACGGGCTACGATCTGCGCAATCTGCTGATCGGGTCCGAAGGGACGTTGGGGATCATCACCGCAGCCGCGCTGAAACTGTACCCGCGCCCGGCGGCAGTTGGGACGGCGATGTTTCAGGTGGCCTCGGCTGAGGCGGCTATCGACCTGCTGGCTCTTGCCCGTGACCTTGCGGGCGAGACCGTCAGTTCGTTCGAACTGATCCACCGGCAGGGGCTGGAATTTCTGACCGAGGTTCTGCCGACCGTTCGGCAGCCGTTCGTTGTGCAGCCCGAGTGGTGTGTTCTGGTCGAACTTGGCATGTCATCCGGTCAGTCGCCTGCCGATGCTCTGGAAGCCATGTATGTCGCTGCCGATGCGAAGGGCCTGATCAGCGACGGTGTCATTGCACAGAGCGAGGCGCAGCGCGCCGACCTGTGGGCGGTGCGCGAGCGTATCCCCGAGGCGAACCGCCTGATTGGATCAGTTTCAAGCCACGATATCTCGGTCCCGATCTCGGCAATCCCTGAATTTATTCGGCGCGGGGTGGACGCCATCCAAGCAATCGGTCCGTTTCGGATCAACTGCTTCGGGCATGTTGGCGATGGCAACCTGCACTACAACGTGTTCCCGCCGCGCGGACATGACAGGGCGGAATTCGATGACCAGCGCGCTGCAGTCCAGCACGCCGTTTATGATCTGGTGCATCAGTTCAGGGGGTCTGTCAGCGCCGAGCATGGGGTGGGGCGTCTGAAAACCGATGATCTGGTCCGCTACGGCGATCCGGCCAAGCTGAACGCCATGCGGGCGATAAAGGCCGCGCTCGATCCCAAGGGGATCATGAATCCCGGAGCGGTATTGAAGGGGTGAACACGGCCCGGACAGGCCGTGTTCCGGTAGCAAATCACGACTCGGGCAGGATCACCTTGTCGATCACATGGATCACGCCGTTCTTGGTTTCGATATCGGCCTGCACCACGTTGGCGTCGTTGATCATGACGCCCGAATCCAGATCGACAGTGATGTCACCGCCCTGAACCGTAGCCGCAGTCATATCGTCCGACAGGTCGCCGGACATCACTTTGCCCGGAACCACGTGATAGGTCAGGATCGCAACCAGTTGGTCCTTGTTTTCAGGCTTCAGCAGGTTTTCAACCGTGCCCTCGGGCAGCGCCGCAAAGGCTGCGTCGGTTGGGGCAAACACGGTGAACGGGCCTTCGCCCTTCAGCGTATCGACCAGTTCAGCCGCCTGAACGGCTGCGACGAGGGTTTCGAAATCTCCGGCCGCGACGGCCGTATCCACGATGTCCTTGCCGTGACCGTCGGCCATGACAGAGGTGCTGAGAAGAAGGGTCGCGACACTGGCGGCGGCGAATTTGCGGAACATATCGTATCTCCCATAAGTTGAAATGCTTGAAGCAGCATCACTTGGGGTACGGGGGGTTATCGCGAAAAGATCACTGGTCGTGTTGGACAATTCCGGTTGAAAGCGGACCGTTCCGCGCTAAGCCGCCGGGGCGGCAGATTTCCAATCACGGTTTTGTGAACGCGGTGGGGTCAAAGGCCTTCGAATTCGCACAGGACGTGGACATCCATGCCCATTTCTTCCAGCACTTTGCGGCCGCCAAGCTCGGGCAGATCGATGATGAAGGCGCACGAGATGATCTGGCCCCCCAACCGTTCGATCAGCTTGATCCCTGCGGCGGCGGTGCCTCCGGTGGCGAGCAGATCATCGACCACAAGGATTTTCTCGCCCGGCAGAATGGCGTCATCGTGGATCTCCACGATGGCCTCGCCATATTCCAGCTTGTAATCCTGGCTGATTGTGGTGCCGGGCAGCTTGCCTTTCTTGCGGATCGGCACAAAGCCCACGCTCAGTTGATGCGCAATCGCGCCGCCCAGAATGAAGCCTCGGGCCTCAAGGCCGACCACCTTGTCGATCCGCTCGCCCGCGTAAGGATGCAGCATCTGATCGATGGCGATGCGAAACCCGCGCGGGTCCGAGAACAGGGTGGTGACATCCCGGAACATGATCCCCTCATGCGGGAAATCAACGATGGTGCGGATGTAATCCTTGACCGTTTTGTTTCTGGACATGGCCGACCCCTTTGGCGTGACAACACGCAGGGTTATTTGGCCCATCGGGGTCAGTCATGCAAGGATTGATTGCCGGCGATTACTTGCGACGTTCTGCAACAGCGTTGGGCAGGCTGTAATATCGATACAGCGCTGCGGGCAGCCACGACAGGTGCGGTTTGCGCCAATTGCGCTGGTCTCGCAAAAGAAATGCCTGAGCGACATGAAGATTCATTGCCTTAGTCCTTTATTTTTGTTAGTTGCCCGATAACTACAACCTCTATGCTATGTATATACAAAGCATAGGTGTAAGAATCAAGGGCTGGACGGAGTCAAAGCGCGTGGCAAAGAAAGTCGGCAAGGGGTCTACCAAGAAAAACAGTCAGTTAGTCTTGCGGTTGGATAAGGACGAACGCGATGCGTTTGTCGATTTGTGCAAAGAGCTGGACACTTCGGCCGCGCGCGAAATCCGCCGCTTTATCCGCGGTTTCATGAAAGAAAACGCGGACGATTAAGTCAGGCCGGGCGGCGCAGAACAGCCGTGGCCACACCCATTCCAATCAGGGTCAAACCGCCAAAACGGGTTATCGCGGTGATCACGCCTGCACGTCCGATCATGCGGCGCAGGCGGTCCGCCAGCAGCGCATAGGCCAAAGCGTTCAGCCAGGCCAGGCCGACAAATGTTGCGATCAGGATGGCGAATTGCGGGCCCAAAGGGTCTGCCGGACGCAGGAATTGCGGCACGAAGGCGATGAAAAAGGCGATGGATTTCGGGTTCAGCGCCGTCACCGCCGCTGCGTGGCCGAAAACGCTGCGGGCCGACACGTCGCTGCCCGTGTCCACCGTGCTCAGCCCGCCCGCGGGGGCGCTGCGCAGCAGTTTGATCCCCAGCCAGACCAGATACGCGGCACCGACCCATTTCAACGCGGAAAACAATGTGGCCGAGGCCAGAACAAGCGCGCCCAACCCCAGCAGCGACGCGGTCATCGCCACCAGATCGCCCACCGCGACACCGGTGGCCGAGGCCACAGCGACGCTGCGGCCCTTGGACAGCGCATAGCTGAGAACAAGCAACACTGTGGGTCCCGGGATCAGCAGCAATGCGGTCGATGCGGCCACAAAGGCCAGCCAGAGTTCAAAAGACATGGGTCATCCTTGGTTGCGCGCCCTGCAGGAAGCACCGAAGTTATCGGTGCGTCAAGCCCGTAACGCGTAGCCCGGAAATCCTGAAGGGAAGATTAAGCTTGCTGCACACTCCTTGAATCTGCGCCGATGGTCCCCAGACTGATAGTACCCACCTGCTGCGGAGGATCCGATGACACAGACACGAGACGTTTATCCAAACGCGCTTTCGCGGCCCGGCGCGTCCGGTGCGCGGCGCTTTCTGCGGATCATCTACACCCTGACCGCCCTGATCGTGTTGGCTTACGTTGCCGCCGTTGGGTACATGTACATCAACCAGCGCGACTTGCTGTTCAAAGCATCCGGTGAACTGCCCGAGCCCGGCGCAGTGGGGCTGTCGGATGTCGACGTGATCTCTCTGCCCATGTCAGATGGTGTGGTGCTGACCGCATGGTCCGCGCCCGCCGTGTCCGAGGGTGCGCCCACCGTTCTGTTCTTTCACGGCCAGAGCGGAAATCTGGGCGACCGCGCAGATCGGATGCGGGAAATCCTCAACAGCGGTTACGGGCTACTTGCCCCGAGCTATCGCGGGTTTCCTGGAAGTGAGGGCCAGCCGTCCGAGGTGGCGTTTGTGTCGGACGGTCTGGAACTGTTCGACCGGTTGACCGAGCAAGGCAAGCCGGTTGTCCTGCACGGCCAGAGCCTTGGAACCGGCGTGGCCGCTGCCGTTGCCGCGCAGCGCGCCTCGGCGGAACTTTTGGTGCTCGAGGCTCCGTTCACCGCAACCGTCGATGTTGCGGGCGAACGCTACCCCTGGCTGCCGGTGAACAAGCTGATGCAGGACAAGTTTGCCACGCGTGACGTCATCAACCAGATTGAGGTGCCTACGCTGATCTTCCACGGCACCGAGGATGTCGTGGTCCCGGTTCACCATAGCGAGGCTTTAGCTGCGATGGCCGATGACAACGTGCAGCTTTTTCTGATCCCGGATGGCTCCCATAACGACCTGTGGTCGCACGGGTTGTGGCAGCAGGTTCAGGCCAGCCTGCCGCCCCTTTGACGCGGATCAGAGAATGCGCCCGGCCACCGCGTCCAGTTTGGCCAGCACCGCCGGGTCCCGCTTTTCGGGCGCAGTTAGGATTGCGTATTCCAAAGCCCGGTCGCAGCCATGGGGGCAGGGTGCCCGGTCCGTGCCCAAAAGAGCGGGCAGGCCCTTGACCAAAGCCCGGGCTTTCTCGGCATTCCCTGTGAGCGTGGCGATGATTGTGGTCACGTCCACCTCTCCGTGATCGGGGTGCCAACTGTCGTAATCCGTGACCATCGCGACCGAGGCGTAACACAGCTCGGCTTCGCGGGCGAGTTTCGCCTCGGGCATATTGGTCATGCCGATCACGTCGCAGCCCCAGTGTTCGCGGTACATCTTCGACTCGGCCAGGGATGAGAATTGCGGCCCTTCCATCGCCAGATAAGTGCCGCCGCGATGGATGGTGATCCCCGCATCCTTTCCAGCGGCTTCACAGGCATCGCTCAGGCGCGGACAGGTGGGGTGCGCCACGCTGACATGCGCCACGCATCCTGTTCCAAAGAAGCTTTTTTCCCGCGCAAAGGTCCGGTCGATGAACTGGTCAACGATCACGAAATCCCCCGGAGCCATTTGCTCGCGGAACGATCCGCAGGCCGAAACCGAGATCACATCGGTCACGCCCAGCCGTTTCAGCGCATCAATGTTGGCACGATAGGGCACCTCGGTCGGCGAATGCACATGCCCGCGCCCGTGACGGGGCAGGAACGCCATTTCAACGCCTTCCAGCGATCCGGTCAGTATCTGGTCCGAGGGCGCCCCCCAAGGCGTTTCGACCGTAACCCATTCCGCATTTTCCAACCCGTCGATGTCGTAGACGCCCGAGCCGCCGATGACGGCAATTTTGGTCTGAGTCACTGTTTCGCCTCCGCGTGGATATCTGATGACAGATTTGTGTGGTCTGGCCCGCGCTTTGGCAAGGGGTCTATTCGGTCCGGCCCGGCAGATTGCGCACCTGCGACTGCGTGTTGAAGTCCGCCCAGGCTTTGTCAAACCCGTCCAGCGGCCAGGTCAGGTCTCGTGGCTGCCCGTGGCGATCCCGAAACACAAAGCGATAGGCATCACCGGTCAGCATCGCATCAACGATTTCTTCCGCTCGGTCACCTTCGAACACGCAACTCAAACCGGTCAGACACCCCGGTCGCCGGGTGCGCCAGACGACCTCATCACCGCGATCAATGCGAAAGCCCGAGGGTGAGAAAAGCGTGCCCGGCTCCATCCCGAATTCAATCCTTGTGCCCTCGGGTTCGGGCGTGATGAACATGAACTGTGCCGCAAATTTCGGCCGCCCCGAAAAAACATCGACCCGCCGGATGTAGCAGCGCTGCCTCAATGCGCCGCCTTCTTCGCGCTCATCGCAGATCGAGGTCCAGATGCCGAAAACCTCGTGATGGGTCACGCGCCAGTTTCCCGGCGTGTCATTGCCTTGTAAATCCTGCGCAAATGCAGGCAGGGCACCTAACAAAAGCAGGGAGATCCAGCGCATGCGCCACAATTGCCCCCCGTGCGGCGGCAGACAATTCACGATGTTGCGAGGCTACGCTATGCGGCATGCGCATGGCTGCATCCCGCTTGCTGCAGTAGCTCAGGTAAGTCTTGCCCGCTAAGTAAGCCCATTCGCGCGAACATACCGACCTATAGGACTGTCCAATGCCCCGAGCCTTGCTGGCAAGCTTTGCCAATCGTCTTGCTATTCCCGATCTGCGCTGGTCGCCGGACGAGGGGCTGACCCTGTCCCGCCTGCGGATCGAGCTTCTGTCGGGGCTGACCGTCGCGCTTGCGCTGGTGCCCGAGGCCGTGGCCTTTGCCTTTGTAGCTGGTGTGCATCCGCTGGTTGGCCTCTATGCGGCCTTTCTGGTCGGCCTGATCACGGCGCTGATCGGGGGCCGTCCGGGCATGATTTCAGGCGCAACCGGGGCGCTGGCGGTCGTGATGGTGGCGCTGGTGGCGCAGCACGGCGTCGAGTACCTGTTCGCGACCGTTGTTCTGATGGGCATTCTGCAGGTGATCGCAGGCGCGATGCACTGGGGCCGGTTCATCCGGCTGGTGCCGCATCCGGTGATGCTGGGCTTTGTGAACGGTCTGGCCATCGTGATCTTTCTGGCCCAGATGGGCCAGTTCAAAGTCCCTGGAACAATGGAAAACACCGGCCACGGCATGGGCGGCGGAGAGTGGCTGTCGGGCATGCAGCTTTATACCATGCTGGGTCTTGTCGCCCTGACCATGGCCGTGATCTGGGTCATGCCGCGCATCACGCGCGTTGTGCCCGCGCCTCTGGCCGGTATCGTCGTTGTGGCAGCGCTGGTGATCGGGTTCGGGCTGGACGTGCCGCGCGTTGGTGATCTGGCCTCGATCGAAGGTGGTCTGCCTGCGTTCCACGTCCCGATGGTGCCGCTGAACTGGGAAACCTTCGAAATCATCCTGCCCTACGCCGTCATTCTGGCCGCCATCGGTCTGATTGAATCGCTGCTGACCCTGAACCTTGTGGGCGAAATGACCGGCAAGCGGGGCGGGGCGTCTCAGGAATGCATTGCGCAAGGCACAGCCAATGTCGTCACGGGTTTCTTCGGGGGCATGGGCGGCTGCGCCATGATCGGTCAGTCGATGATCAACGTGAAATCCGGCGGGCGTACCCGGATTGCTGGTGTGTCTGCGGCTCTCTTCCTGCTGGTTTTCATTGTTCTCGACTTTGACACACCTCTTGGAATTGTGTCGATTCCTGCGCTGATCGAGCAAATCCCGCTGGCCGCGCTGGTCGG
The DNA here is from genome assembly GCF_056533845.1 of Ruegeria sp. F5. Taxonomy (NCBI): domain Bacteria; kingdom Pseudomonadati; phylum Pseudomonadota; class Alphaproteobacteria; order Rhodobacterales; family Roseobacteraceae; genus Ruegeria; species Ruegeria sp. F5. The sequence goes on from NZ_JBQFOU010000017.1 coordinate 41,600, forward strand.
CGTGATGTTCATGGTGGTGATCGGAACCTTCGCCTGGAACTCGTTCAAGATCATGCGCAAAGTGCCCCTGACCGACGCTTTCGTCATCGTTCTGGTGACGGTCGTGACCGTGATGGAAGACCTGGCAGTCGCCGTGGTTGTGGGCGTCATCGTCTCGGCGCTGGCCTATGCCTGGAACAACGCCAAGCGCATCCATGCGATCACACGCGAGTCCGAGACCGAAAAAGGCGCCAAAGTGTATGAAATCCAGGGACCACTGTTCTTCGGCTCGTCCGAAGGGTTTGTCGAGCTGTTCGATGTGGCCGACGACCCGGAAACGGTCATTGTCGACTTTGCGGACAGCCGCGTGGTGGACCAATCGGCCTTGCAGGCCATCGAAAACATCGCCGCGAAATACGAGGCTGCAGGCAAGCGGGTGATGCTCCGCCATCTCAGCCGGGATTGTCACAAGCTGCTGAACAAGGCCGGACACCTGATGGTCGACAGCGATGATGACCCGGATTACGAGCTCGCCGTGGATTACTCGGTCCGCACCGGCATTCTGGGTGGCCACTGAGGCTTTTTGCGAGGCTCCGCCTCGCGCTCCGGGATATTTTTAGCCAGATGAAGTGCGGATCCCCTGCTTCATCTGGCCAATAAAAATCCCGGGGGAGTCGCGGCTTGCCGCGGCGGGGGCAGAGCCCCCGATTGCAGCGCATTCAATCGTCTGGGCGGCTGAGGCTGAACAGATCGTTCACCACCGAATAGTCCCTATAGCCCAGCCGCGCCAACGGTCGGAATGAGGTGACGTCGAACTTCCCGTCGCGCATATGGTCATCGTGCAGGTGAATGCCTGTCACTTCGCCAAAGGCGACCCTGTTGTGCTCACCGGGCAGTGTCACGATCCGGGTCAGTTTGCATTCCAGCGACGCGGGTGCCCCCTTGATCCGGGCGCAGGGGATGGTTTCGCATTCCACCGGGATCAGGCCGGCATGGGCGAACTCGTCGATATGTTTGGGCAGGCCCTCTGAACTGGCGTTCATCGCGTCGCGATGGGCGTGGGCCACGACGTTGACGCAGAACACACCCGTCGCCTCGATATTGGCGAGGCTGTCCTTGCCGCCATCCTGATCGTGCTTCGTCCCGGTTGAGGCGAACATGACCTGGGGCGGCGTGTAGGCGACCCCATTGAAAAACGAATAGGGCGCCAGATTGTTGACCCCGTCCGCGTCGCGGGTCGAGATCCACCCGATCGGGCGGGGTGTGATGATGGCATTGAACGGGTTATGCGGCAGGCCGTGACCGTCTTCGGGGCGATAGAACATCTGATCTCCAAGCGTTTGCCCAAGGCGTATCGAAGTGCTAGGGCGATTGCCAGCAAGGAAAAGAGGGCCAGGGTGCAGCAGTTCGGGATCAGGCCGGAAGAGCCGGATGATTGGTGGGAGGTCGAAGCCCTGTACGACCTGTGCTTTGCGCCCGGGCGCGAGGCGCTGTCGTCCTACCGACTGCGCGATGATGTGCCGCCGGTTGCAGATCTGTCTCTGGTGGCGCGTGACGGGCAGGGCATCCTGGCGGGCGCGATCCGATTTTGGCCGGTCCATGTCGGTGCGCATGATGCGCTTCTTCTGGGTCCGGTCGCGGTTCACCCCACGCATCAGGGCGAAGGGCTTGGCGGATATCTGATCCATGCCGGTGTCGAAACCGGTCGCGAGCTGGGCTGGCAGCGGGTCATGCTGGTCGGAGATGCCCCTTATTATCAACGCTTTGGCTTTTCGCCCCTGCGGGGGGTCGAGATGCCGCCGCCGACGAACCCGGACCGTGTTCTGGGATTGGAACTGATGCCCGGTGTCTGGTCCGGAATTCAGGGCCCCGTCACACGCTGGACCCGCTGACCTATTGAAACCGCCGCGCAAAGCGCCGATGTCTAAAGGACAGGAGGGCGCATATGCAGGACATTGTTCTTGTCGACAAAGTGGATGCCGACGCCGAATTGGATCGTCTGGCCGAACACTATCGATCCGCTGGCGGGGCAGGGATAAAACTGCTGAACCGGCTGGGCGGATCGGCTGAATCCTTGCTGGAGCAATTGCCGGAACCGGTGCGAAACGGCCTGACCGGCGCGACAGAACAGGCGCTGTGGTTTGCTGTTCACGCCGCGCAGGGCTCGCGCCGGGCTGTTCCCGACCAGCAGCCGTGGGTGAACACCGCCGTCACGACCGCCATGGGCGCGGCCGGGGGGCTTGGAGGTGTCTCGACCGCATTGATGGAGCTTCCTGCGACCACCACGATGCTGTTGCGATCCATTCAAGGCGCCGCTGCGCGGGAAGGCTTTGATCCGGCTGAGGAAAATGTGAAATTCGACTGTGTTCAGGTGCTGTCTGCGGCTGGCCCGCTGTCCTATGATGACGGGGCCGATCTGGGGTTCTATTCTGTACGCCTCACGCTGACCGGACCGGCGATGCAGCGCCTGATCGCTGCCGTCGCGCCGCGCCTGTCGATCGTTCTGGGGCAAAAACTTGCAGCGCAGTCGGTGCCCGTTTTAGGGGCGCTTGCCGGTGGCGGCACGAATTACGTCTACACGCGGTACTATCAACAGATCGCGCGGGTGCATTTCGGTCTGCGGCGCTTGGCGATGGATGCCGATATTCCGCATGACGATCTGGTGAAAAAGTTGGCGACCCGTATGTGAAACGGCACTGCCCGCCCAATCGTCAGTCTTGGCCCAGTCCGCATCATGTGGTATGCATTGTATAGCCGACCGCAAAATAACTCCATAAACAGCGGTTCGGTGGACAGGCATTGTTACCATTCGAAAGGCGTCTCGGCGGCATGAACGCAAGGCTTTCGCCCAACCAGTTGCTCAAATCCGGGGGTGTTCCGGTTTTGCCGCAATCGGGCGCTTTGTGTTACCGCCTGAAACGGGGACGGCCCGAGGTTCTTTTGGTCACCACACGACGCTCGGGGCACTGGATTATTCCCAAAGGCTGGCTGATTGACGGGCTGAGCCCGGCCCAGACCGCCACGCAAGAGGCGTGGGAAGAAGCGGGTGTCGTGGGTCAGTGCGGCTTGGGCGCTGTGGGCCAGTTTGCCTATCTTAAACAGCGCTGTAATCCGGGTGCGGCGCTGTGTCTTGTGGATGTATTTCCGTTATACGTGCAATCTCTTGTCATTAATTTTCCGGAACGGGGCGAACGAAAACGCAAGTGGTATTCGCCTAAAAAGGCTGCGCAAAAGGTCAGATCGTCGGAACTTGCTGAAATTTTGCGCGGTTTTCGGCCATATACGAACTAGGCTGCCGCCAGACAGGCTTGATATTAGTGACCCGGTCGGTATCTATTCGGCAACCGACATTTTGGACGGAACATGATTCAATACGCGTTGAAATGCAGCGAGGGCCATACTTTCGACAGTTGGTTCCAATCGGCTGAAGCCTACGACAAACTGGCTGCTGCGCGCATGGTGACATGCGCGGTCTGCGGCTGTTCGCAGGTGGAAAAGGCGATCATGACACCACGCGTTCGTCCTGCGCGCAAAGGCAAGGCGCAGCCCGAGGTGGCGCAGACCGAGCCGCAGGATATCTGCGTGGCGACGCCGTCATCCCAGGTTGAACAGGTGCTGGCCGAATTGCGGCGCAAGGTGGAAGAAAACTCGGACTACGTCGGCAAGGACTTTGCCAGCGAAGCGCGCAGGATTCATCTGGGCGAAGCACCGGACCGTTTGATTCACGGCGAAGCAAAGCCTGATGAGGCCAAGGCCCTGATTGAGGACGGTGTGCCTGTCGCGCCATTGCCCTTCATCCCCAGCCGGAAGACGAACTGATCCATGCATATCGTGATCACCGGTGCCAATCGCGGAATAGGGCGGGCTTTGGCGGATCAATACCGTGCGCAGGTTCATGACGTCACCGGAACCGCCCGCGATGACAGCGCGCAGGTCAGGCTTGATGTGTCCGACCCGGACCAACAGGTCGCGATGGCCGAGCAGCTACAGGCCCGGCCCGTGGATCTGCTGATTTGCAATGCAGGTGTGTACCTGGACAGACATCAAAGCATTGAAGGTTATCCCGCCGACATGTGGGCGCAAAGCTTTGCGACCAACGTGACCGGCGTGTTTCTGACAATTCAGGCCTTGCTGCCCAATCTGCGGGCGGCGCATGGCAGGATCGCGATCCTGTCGTCGCTGATGGCATCGCATACCCGCGCGCCCGGCGGCAGCTACATGTACCGCGCCTCAAAGGCGGCGGCGCTCAATCTGGGGCGCAATCTGGCGACTGACTTGCGGGCTGACCGGATTGCGGTTGGCATCTACCACCCCGGATGGGTGCAAACCGATATGGGCGGATCAGGGGCGGATATACATGTGGATCAGGCTGTTGCCGGTCTGGTCGACAGGTTCGCGGCCCTGTCGCTGGAAAACACGGGCTGTTTCGAAAACTACGATGGCCAGCCCCACCCCTACTGAGTGTTCAGCGCGGCTTTGGGCAGCTCATACACTTCACCGGGTTCGATGAAGATGACAATCAGATCGCCGCGGGTTTCGTGGAGGAGTTTCGAGGTCGAACTGCTGGATTCCGGCACGCCATCTTTGAAATAGATATTGCGGACATTCCCGGCGCCGATCGCCACGGCCAGAGTTGCGGTTCCATCGTCGTGACGGCGCAGTTCGGCGTGGCAGCTTTGCAGCGGATCGCCCGCATTCGCGGCGCAGGGAATGGTGCCCAGCGCGTTCTGGCCATCGGTTGCTGTCAGGCTTGCGACCTGCGCCAGGGCGGGGGACGACATCAGGGCAAAAGCGGCGGCAATACGGAGCATGAACAACCTCTTGGATGAATTCTGCCGATAAGCTGGCATTCCACCCGCGCATTGTAAAGCCGCGCCTTGGCTCAGGCAGGGTTTCATTGCGCCTTGCTCTTGCGGCCCCCCTCGCATAAGAGGCTCAGGACTTCAAATCCAAGGCGCGGAGACACTTGCCCCCATGCCCGTACTCGTGATGAAATTCGGTGGCACATCGGTTGCCAATCTTGACCGCATCCGCCGCGCGGCGAAACGCGTGGGTGTCGAGGTGGCCAAGGGATACGACGTGATCGTCATCGTGTCGGCAATGTCGGGGAAGACCAATGAACTGGTCGGCTGGGTCGACGAAACCTCGCCTTTATATGACGCGCGTGAATATGATGCGGTTGTGTCCTCGGGCGAAAACGTCACCGCTGGTCTGATGGCGCTGACGCTGCAGGAAATGGACGTGCCGGCGCGCAGCTGGCAGGGCTGGCAGGTGCCCCTGATGACCACCAGCGCCCATTCTCAGGCCCGGATCGAAGAAATCCCGACCAACAACATAAGCCAGAAGTTCGACGAAGGCATGAAGGTTGCCGTGGTCGCAGGCTTTCAGGGGATCAGCCCCGAGGGCCGTATCACCACGCTGGGCCGGGGCGGGTCGGATACGACAGCCGTGGCCTTTGCCGCCGCGTTCGGGGCCGAGCGCTGCGACATCTATACCGACGTGGACGGGGTCTATACCACCGATCCGCGCGTCTGTGGCAAGGCGCGCAAACTGGACCGTATCTCGTTTGAAGAGATGCTTGAACTGGCCTCGCTGGGGGCCAAGGTGCTGCAAACCCGCTCGGTCGAGCTGGCGATGCGGTACAAGGTGAAACTGCGCGTTCTGTCGAGTTTCGAAGAACAATCCGACAAGGCCGGTACGCTGGTCGTCGATGAGGAGGATATCATGGAATCCAATGTTGTGGCCGGTGTGGCCTATTCCCGCGACGAAGCCAAGATGACTGTTGTATCGGTGGCCGACCGCCCCGGCATCGCCTCGACCATCTTTACCGCGCTCAGCGATGAAGGCGTGAATGTCGACATGATCGTCCAGAACATCTCGGACGAAGGGCGCACCGACATGACCTTTTCCTGCCCGACCAATCAGGTGGCCCGTGCCGAAAAGGCGCTGCTGGCGATCAAGGACAAGGGCGAGTTGAACTATGCCGAACTGGTTGCCGACGAAGACGTCTGCAAGGTGTCCGTCGTAGGGATCGGCATGCGCTCGCAATCCGGTGTGGCGGCCAAGATGTTCAAGATTCTCTCGGATGAGGGGATCAACATCAAGGTCATTACAACCTCCGAGATAAAAATTTCCGTTCTTGTTGATCGGAAATACATGGAACTTGCGGTTCAGGCGCTGCATGATGCCTTTGAACTGGACAAGGCGGCCTGAGCAATTTCTGCCAAAGGTCTCGCCTGACGCACTAATTTGGGTGGGCCATGGCGGACGGCACCGAAACTGAATCCCGCAAGCTGCTGGGGCGGCTGCGCGAAGAGATGGCGAGCGAGGCCGCCGGTCAGGAGCGTCTTGACCGGATCACGCATCTGATTGCCGACAGCATCCGGGCCGAGGTCTGCTCGATCTACCTGTTCCGCGACGAAGACACGCTGGAGCTTTGCGCAACCGAAGGCCTGTCGCCCGAGGCGGTGCACAAGACGCGGATGCGGTTGGGCGAGGGGCTGGTGGGCCGCGTCGCCCAATCCGGTAAAGTGGTGAACACCGCCGACGCGCCCTCGGCAAAGGGGTTCCGCTATATGCCCGAAACCGGGGAAGAGCGGTTTTCCTCGTTCCTTGGCGTGCCGGTTCAGCGTCTGGGCGAAAAACTGGGCGTTCTGGTGGTGCAATCCCGCGAGGCGCGCCAGTTCTCGGCCGATGAGATTTATGCGCTGGAGGTTGTCGCCATGGTTCTGGCCGAAATGGCCGAACTGGGGGCTTTTGTCGGCGAAGGCGCCGCTCTGTCGCCCCTTCACCAGCAGTCGGTCCAGTTCAGCGGCGGTCCGGCGCAGGAAGGCTCGGCAGAAGGCCATGTCTGGCTGCATGAACCCCGCGTCGTTGTCACCAACCCGATTGCCGAAGATCCGCACCGCGAACGCGAACGCCTGACCGAAGCGGTCGAGGAGTTGCGCGTGGGCGTGGACAAGATGCTGGAAATCTCGCAGGGCGGCGACAAGGAACAGCTTCAGGTTCTGGAAGCCTATCGGATGTTCGCCAACTCCAAAGGCTGGATGCGCCGGATGGAAGAGGACATCGCGCTGGGCCTGAGCGCCGAGGCGGCGGTGGAAAAGGAACAGTCCCAGGCCCGCGCCCGCATGGAGCAGGTGACGGACCCGTATCTGCGGGAGCGGCTGGCCGATCTGGATGACCTCAGCAACCGGCTTTTGCGCATCCTGACCGGGCAGGGCAATACCAATGGGGCCGATCTGCCGCCGGACCCGATCCTGATCGCCCGCAATATCGGCCCCGGCGATTTGCTGGAATATGGCCGGTCGCTGAAAGGCATCGTGCTTGAGGAAGGCTCGGTCGGCAGCCACGCGACCATCGTGGCCCGAGCGCTGGCGATTCCTCTGGTGGTTCATGTGGGTCGGATCACGACCGAAGCGCTGAATGGTGACCACATTCTGGTCGATGGCGATCAGGGTGTTGTCCACCTGCGCCCCGAAGACACCGTGGTCAACGCGTTCCGCGATAAGATCGCGATGCAGGCCAAGGCGCAGGAACGCTATGCCTCGATCCGGGAAACGCCCTGCGTGACGCGGGACGGGGCGCGGATCAATCTGGTGATGAATGCGGGTCTGATGGCCGATCTGCCCTCGCTGGGCCATTCCGGGGCCGAAGGGGTCGGCCTGTTCCGGACCGAGTTGCAGTTCCTCATCCGCAACCAGATGCCCAAACGGTCCGAGCTTGTGACGCAATATCAGCGCGTGCTGGACGCGGCAGGCGACAAGCGTGTGGTGTTTCGCACGCTCGACATTGGTTCGGACAAGGTGCTGCCCTATATGAAGCATGTGGCCGAACCGAACCCGGCGCTGGGATGGCGTGCCATCCGCGTCGGTCTGGACAAGCGCGGCGTCATGCGGATGCAGCTACAGGCGCTGATCCGCGCCGCCAATGGCCGCCCGCTGACCGTGATGTTTCCCTTCGTTGCGCAGGCCGATGAGTTCCGCGAAGCCCGGTGGGAGGTCAAGAAGACTATCGAACGCGAGCGTCGTCTGGGCCACGTCCTGCCCGAAACGCTCGAGGTCGGGGCGATGCTGGAAACCCCGTCGCTGGCTTTCGCGCCGCAGAAATTCTTTGACGAGGTCGGCTTTATATCGATCGGTGGCAACGATCTGAAACAGTTCTTCTTCGCTGCCGACCGGGAAAACGAGCTGGTACGTCGCCGGTATGATACGCTGAATGTCAGTTTCCTCAGTTTCATCGAACGGATCGTGGAACGCTGCGATATCTCGGAAACGCCGCTCAGCTTCTGCGGCGAAGACGCAGGCCGCCCGGTCGAGGCGTTGTGCCTTGCCGCGATGGGCATTCGGACGTTGTCGATGCGTCCGGCCTCAATCGGGCCGGTCAAAAGCCTGTTGCTGCGGTCGAACCTGCAGGATGTGCGCAAGATCATCGCCGATGCCCGCCATCGCGGCGAGCAATCCGTGCGCCCGGCGGTGATGGACTGGCTGCGCACGCAAACCTGACCTGCGATGCCTGAAACTTTCAAAGTTTCAGGCCCGGTTTCTTTTCAAGAAACCGCCAGTGCCAGGGATCAAAGGATCGCGCAGCGAAATCCAGGCTTGATTTTTACCTCCGGGTTTCATATCCACACGATGAATGTTAGCGATAACATATACGCAACGCCTCAACCTTACACATTCGGGCTGCCCGCTGCTAAACAGGGCAAACCCCGAAAAGGAGCCTCGCCATGGTTTCACGCGTCATTCCGGTAAATCCGTTCGACCTCGTGCTGTTTGGCGCGACCGGCGATCTGGCGCAGCGGAAAATTCTGCCGGGGCTGTATCACCGGTTCGAAGGGGGCCAGATGCCCGAGGCGGCCCGGATCATCGGCACCGCGCGTTCGGACATGGACAGCGAGGCCTTTCGCGAACAGGTGCGGACCTCGATGAAGGAATTCGCACCTAGTTTTAAACAAGAAACGCTCGACCGGTTTCTAGGCTGCGTCGAATACGTCCCCGTCGACGCGATCGGAGATGCGGGGTGGGATACGCTGAGAACCACGCTGCGCGACGATACGGTCCGGGCCTTTTATCTTTCGGTCGGGCCGAGCCTGTTCTCGGGCATTGCCCAGCGTCTGCATGACCACGGGATGGCCACGCCCGACAGCCGCATTGTGGTCGAAAAACCTTTCGGTCACGATCTTGCTTCGGCCAAGGCCCTGAACGAAGGGTTGCGCGCCTGTTTCGAAGAACATCAGATTTACCGGATCGACCATTACCTGGGCAAGGAGACCGTGCAGAACCTGATGGCCCTGCGCTTTGCCAATTCGCTGTTCGAACCGCTCTGGAACGCGACCCATATCGACCATGTTCAGATCACTGTGGCCGAGACCGTTGGTGTCGAAGGGCGCGGTGCCTATTACGATCAGTCGGGCGCAATGCGGGATATGATCCAGAACCATCTGGTGCAGCTGCTGTGTTTGACGGCGATGGAGCCGCCCTCGAAATTCTCGCCCAATTCGGTGCGCGACGAAAAGGTCAAGGTGATCGAAGCGCTGGAACCGGTGGAGCCCAAGGATATCGCGCGCGGGCAGTATCGCACCGGCAAGGGCGGGGACGGGTATCTCGACCATGTCGACAACCCCGCCAGCCGCACCGAAAGTTTCATCGCACTGAAGGTCCATCTGGGCAACTGGCGCTGGGCCGGGGTGCCGTTCTACCTGCGCACTGGCAAGCGCCTGCGGGCCCGCGAATCCGAGATTGCGGTGTTCTTCCGCGACCCGCCGCACACGATCTTTCCCAATGTTGGTCCCTTGCGCGGCAACGTGCTGGTGATCCGCCTGCAACCGGACGAGGGCATCACCCTTCGCACCACGATTAAGGAACCGGGGCAGGGCGGTTTCCGCCTGTCCGATGTGGCGCTGGACATGAGTTTTGCCGACGCGCTGGGCGACGACTCGCAATCGCCTGACGCCTATGAAAGGCTGATCATGGACGTGATCCGCGGCGATCAGACCCTGTTCATGCGCGGGGATGAGGCCGAGGCCGCCTGGGCCTGGGTCGATCCCATCATCCACGGCTGGGAAGAACGCGGTGACAAGCCCGCGAAATATGATCAGGGCAGCTCGGGCCCCGAAGAAGCATTGATGCTGATGCATCGGGATGGACGCCGCTGGCGTCAGATCGGAGGATAATCATGGTTCACAACGTTATCGCCGACGTCACTCAACGTATCATTGACCGCAGCGCGGACTTGCGCGGCCCGCATCTTGAGCGGATGGAGCAGGCCAAATCCAAAGGCCCGGCGCGCGCGCATCTGTCCTGCAGCGGTCAGGCTCATGCCTATGCCGGGGCGGGCGAAGACCAGCAGTCCATGGCAACCGGCACAGCAGGTAATCTAGGCATCGTCACGGCCTATAACGACATGCTCTCGGCCCACCAGCCGTTCGAACGCTACCCCGCCCTTATCCGCGATGCGATCCGCGCGGCGGGCGGCACCGCGCAGGTTGCGGGCGGCGTGCCTGCCATGTGCGACGGGGTCACCCAAGGCGAAGCGGGCATGGAACTGTCGCTGTTTTCGCGCGACGTGATTGCCCTGGCGACAGGCGTGGCGCTTAGCCACAACACCTATGACGCCGCAGTGTTCCTTGGCGTCTGTGACAAGATCGTCCCCGGCCTGATCATGGGGGCGCAGGCCTTTGGTCATCTGCCCGCCGTCTTCCTGCCCGCCGGTCCGATGACCAGCGGTTTGCCGAATGACGAAAAGGCCAAGGTCCGCCAGAAATTCGCCGCCGGTGAAGTGGGCCGCGAGGAACTCATGGCCGCCGAGATGGCCGCCTATCACGGCCCCGGCACCTGCACCTTCTACGGCACCGCCAACACCAACCAGATGCTGATGGAGTTCATGGGCCTGCACCTGCCGGGCTCCAGCTTCATCAACCCCAACACACCCCTGCGCGATGCCCTGACCGAGGAAGGCGCCCGCCGCGCCCTGTCGCTGAGCGCGCTGGGCAACCACTATACGCCGGTTTGCCAGATTCTCGACGAACGCGCCTTTGTGAACGGTATCGTGGGGCTGATGGCGACCGGAGGTTCCACCAACCTGCTGATCCACCTGATCGCCATGGCGCGCGCCGGTGGTATCGTGCTGGATTGGGAAGATTTCTCGGACATCTCCGCCGTGGTGCCGCTGGTCGCGCGGGTCTATCCCAACGGTTTGGCCGATGTGAACCATTTCCACGCGGCCGGGGGGCTGGGCTTTGCCATTGGTACCTTGCTCGAGGACGGGCTGCTGCACCCCGACACGCTCACCGTCGCGGGACAGGGCCTGCACAACTACACCAGGGAACCCAAGCTTAAAGACGGCGAACTGGTCTGGGAAGAGGGCGCAGGCCACAGCCTGAACGACAAGATCGTTCGCCCCGCCAAAGATCCGTTCCAGCCTACCGGAGGCCTGTCGCGCTTGACCGGCAATCTGGGCACAGGCGTTATGAAAGTCTCGGCTGTCGCGCCCGAGCATCAGGTGGTCGAAGCGCCGGTGCGCGTCTTCCACGATCAGGAAGATGTGAAAGCCGCCTTCAAGGCCGGAGAGTTCACGGGCGACGTCATTGTTGTCGTCCGCTTCCAGGGCCCCAAGGCAAACGGAATGCCCGAGCTTCACTCGCTGACGCCCATCCTATCGATCCTGCAGGGCCGGGGCCAGAAAGTGGCGCTGGTCACCGATGGCCGCATGTCCGGCGCGTCCGGCAAGGTGCCCGCTGCCATCCATGTCTGCCCCGAGGCGCTGGATGGCGGTGCCATCGCCTGTCTGCAAGACGGTGACATCCTGCGCGTCGATGCGGTGAAGGGGGAGTTGGAAATCCTGACCCCCGGCGTGCTGGACCGTGCCCCGGCCACCGCCGACCTGACGGCCAACCAGCACGGCGTCGGCCGCGACCTATTCGGAGCCTTCCGGCAGAATGTCGGTTCCGCCGACACCGGTGCCAGCATTTTCGGAGTGTAACCCTATGTCCAAAACCCAACGCACCCGCGAGATTTGCGCGCTGGCCCCGATCGTTCCGGTCCTGGTGGTCGATGACGTAACCCACGCCCGCCCGCTGGCCGAAGCCTTGGTTGCCGGTGGCCTGCCTGCGCTCGAGGTTACCCTGCGCACCCCCGCCGCGCTGGATGTGATCCGCGCCATGGCCGATGTGCCGGGCGGTGTTGTCGGTGCAGGCACGCTGGTCACAGCCGAAGACGTCCGCGCGGCCAAGGAAGCGGGCGCACAGTTCGGGGTCTCACCCGGCGCAACCGATGCCCTGATCGCGGCCTGTGAGGCCGAAGGCCTGCCGCTGCTGCCCGGTGCAGCGACGGCCACCGAGGCGATGGCCCTGCTGGAAAAGGGCTATGACATGCTGAAATTCTTCCCCGCCGAGGCCTCGGGCGGCGCGCCCGCCCTGAAAGCCATCGGCGCGCCGCTGCCGCAAATCACCTTCTGCCCGACGGGTGGCGTGTCTCCGTCGAACGCGCGCGACTACCTGTCGCTCTCCAACGTGATCTGCGCTGGCGGCAGCTGGGTTGCGCCCAAACAGATGGTGCAAAGCGGCGACTGGTCCGGGATCGAAACGCTCGCGCGCGAGGCCGCCAGCCTGATGGATTGACGCCAAAGGCCGACGCGCTAGGGTAGGCCTCAAGTCAAACAGGTTGCCCTCATGACAAATCAAATCTCCCTCGCGCAGGGGCGCGAGTATCTGGCCATCCCGGGCCCTTCGATCATGCCCGATGCGGTGCTGCAGGCGATGCATCGCCCGTCGCCCAATATCTATGACGGCGAGCTGATCGAGATGATGCCCGCCCTGCTGCAGGACCTGCGCCGCGTCGCCCGCACCGAACACAACGTTGCCATCTACATCGCCAACGGCCACGGCACGTGGGAGGCCGCGCTGTCCAACGTCATCGCCCCCGGCGAAACCGTGCTGGCCCCGGCGTCGGGCCGGTTCACCCATGGCTGGGCCGACATAGCGCAAGGCATCGGAGCGCAGGCCCAACGGATTGATTTTGGCCTGTCCTCACCATGGGATTTCAACCAGATCGAGGAGGCGTTACGCGCTGACACGGAACATAAGATCAAGGCGGTCCTCGCCGTTCATGTCGATACCTCCAGTTCAATACGCAACGACATCCCCGCCTTGCGCGCCTTGCTGGATGACCTGAACCACCCGGCGCTGCTCATGGCGGACTGCATCGCCTCACTGGGCTGCGACCGGTTCGAGATGGATGCCTGGGGCGTCGACGTCACCGTCACCGCCTGCCAGAAGGGCCTGATGACGCCGGCGGGCATGGGTTTCGTCTTCTTCAACCAAAAAGCTCAGGCCAAACGCGCGGCAATGCCCCGCGTCTCGCAATACTGGGACTGGCAACCCCGCGCCAATCCCGAGCTGTTCTACCAATACTTCAACGGCACCGCGCCGACCCACCACCTCTACGGCCTGCGGGCCGCGCTCGACCTGATTCATGCCGAAGGGATCGAGCATGTCTGGGCGCGCCACGAACGCCTCGCCCGCGCGATCTGGACCGCCTGCGAGATTTGGTCCGAAGGCGGCGCGCTGTACCTCAACGTGACCGATCCCGCCCACCGCAGCCACGCCGTCACCGCCTTGCGCCTGACCCAAGGCCGCGGCACCCCGCTGCGCAGCTACACCGAGCGTCAGCTTGGCCTGACGCTGGGCATCGGTCTGGGGATGGAGGACTGGGACGGCTGCTTCCGCCTCGGCCATATGGGCCACGTGAACGCCCAGATGGTGATGGCGATGCTGGGTGGCATGGAAACCGCCATGGCCGCCCTGAACATCCCTCGCGGCACCGGCGCGCTCGAGGCCGCCGCCGCAACCCTGGCCAGCGGATCTCCTGCTTCATCGGGCTAAAAATATCCTCGGGGGAATCGCGCCACAGGCGCGATGGGGGCAGACAGCCCCCGCACCGGTCAGCCAGCCCGCGCTGCGCGCAGGGCTTTGGGCAAGGCCATAGCAAACGCGTCCAAATCGGTTTTGGTCCCACAACTCACCCGAATACACCGGTTCTGAGGGGCTGCAAACGGCATGCGCACAAACACGCCCTGTGCCACAAGCGAATCCAGTACCGCTTTGGCAAATGCCCCGTCTTTCCCGCAGTCAATCGCCACGAAGTTGGTGGCGGACGGCAGTGGCTGCAACCCGATTTCACGCGCGATCTGAGCGATGCGGTCGCGGGCCTTTCGGATGTTACCCTGCACCTGTGTCAGCCAGCCCTGATCCTGCAACGCGGCAAGCGCCCCGGCCTGAGCCGCCCGGTTCATTCCAAAGTGATTGCGAACCTTGTTGAAGGCCGAAATCAGATCGGGCGCGCCCATCGCGTATCCCACGCGGGCGCCAGCCATGCCGTACACTTTTGAAAACGTGCGCATCCGGATCACCCGGGGATCATCCGCTGAAACCGGTAACGCCGTGCCCTCGGGCGCGCATTCCAAATAAGCTTCGTCCAGAACCAGCAGGCAACCATCGGGCAGCGCGTCCATCGCGACCACGATATCCGCGCCACGATGCCAACTGCCCATCGGATTGTCGGGATTGGCGAGGTAGACCAGCTTGGCGCCCACATCAGCAGCTTTGGCAAACAGGGCGGATGGGTCTTCATGGTCGTCCACATAGGGTACCTTTTGCAGAACCCCGCCATAGCCCGCCACATGGTAGTTGAACGTCGGATAAGCCCCGTCCGAGGTCACAACCGCATCGCCCGGTTCCACCATCAGCCGCACCAGATAGCCCAGCAACCCGTCAATCCCTTCGCCCACCACGATATTCTCTGGCCTCACCCCATGATGGGCGGCCAGCGCATGGCGCAGATCGTGGTTCTCGGGGTCGCCATACATCCAGATATCACCCGCCGCCCGCTGCATTGCCTCAACGGCGCGGGGCGAGGGGCCGAACACGCTCTCATTCGCGCCCAGCCGCGCAACGAAGGGTGCGCCGCGCTGCCGCTCCTGCGTTTCGGGGCCGACGAAGGGAACGGTTGCGGGCAGGGATCGGGCAAGCGGGGTGTAGCGGGGGCCAGTCATGTGGGCAGATAAGCGCAAGGTGTCGATCCGGGCAAGTCCCGCGCGCAATGGCGGTTTGCCCTGACGTCGCAGTGGAACTTGACCCGGCTTTCGGGTCATTGTTGATGAAACGAAGTTTGGGAGGTCCCGCATGGCGCGCGTATCCGTTGAATACAAAGATCACATTGCCCACGTCACGCTGACCCGCGGCGACAAGATGAACGCGCTGGACGATGCAATGATCAAAGCCATCCTGTCTGCCGGGCAGGAGGTCGCGGCCTCGGACGCCCGCGCCGTGGTCCTGTCGGGTGAGGGCAAAAGCTTCTGCGCCGGTCTCGATATGGCCAGCTTTGCGTCGATGGCCCAAACGGACCCGACCGAATGGCTGATGGCCCGCAGCCATGAGGACGCCAACGAGATGCAGGAACTGGCCCTGATCTGGCGCCGCGTCCCGGTACCCGTGATCTGCGCCATTCAAGGCGTGGCCTATGGCGGCGGTCTGCAAATCGCGCTGGGGGCCGATATCCGTATCGCGCATCCCGAGGCGAAACTGGCGGTGATGGAGATGAAATGGGGCATCATCCCCGACATGGGCGGAATGATCTTGCTGCCCGAACTTGTCCGCTCGGACGTGCTGCGCCTGCTGACCTATACCGCCCGCCCAATCGGCGCGCCGCAGGCCGCCGATTGGGGGCTGGTCACGAGCCTTTCGGACGATCCGCTGACCGAGGCTTTGGCCCTGGCCGAGACCATTGCGGCACAAAGCCCCTCGGCCATCCGCGCCGCGAAACGTTTGATCGAGGTGGCCGAGTCGAAATCACGGGCCGAGGTTTTGCTGGAAGAATCCGCCGAGCAGGTCGAATTGATCGGCAAGCCGGACCAGATGGAGGTGATCGCAGCCCGGATGCAGGGCCGGAAGCCCGAGTTCAAATAGCTATCGCAGGAAAGCCCGCCGCGCGTCGCGGGCCATGTTGTAACGCATCTCAAGATCGGCGATGTTCGACATCGCGGCTTTGCGCTCGGCGGGGTCCGTCAGGGTCGCATAGGCGGTGCGTGCAGCATCCAGTTCTTTCTTGATGCCGAACTCTTCTGGCAGAACGCCCGCCTGCGCCATGATCCGGTGCCCGGCTGCAATCGCCGGATCGGTCTGCGCCTCAGCTGATCGGTCGGGCAGGGGTTTTCCTTCGCCGTCCAGCCCGTCGAACTGGCCTTCGGTCTGTGCCTTCCTGATCTGGCGTTCAACCAGTTTTCCGAGCGATCCAAGCATATGCGGAATATAAGAAGTGTTGGCGCAATTTGAAAGTCGCTAGCGCGCCTTGTGTGAAACCAGATAGGCAATGCCCCCGGCCAACAACCCCCAAACCGCCGCCCCCAGACCGAACACGGTGATCCCGGACGCCGTGATCGCAAATGTCAGGATTGCGGCCTCGCGCTCTTTTGGAATTTCCAACGCGGCGAAGGTGGCATTTGCCATCACGCCGATCAGAGCGACCCCCGTCAGCGTTCCCATCAACAGCGGGTCCGCGTGGGCGGCAAATCCGGTGATGGCCACGGCGAAGACACCGAACAGAGTGTAGAACACCCCGGCCATGACGGCTGACCAGTACCTTTGCGCCGGGTCAGGGTGGCTGTCGGGATTCGAACACATCGCGGCAGTAATGGCCGCAAGGCAGGTGGCCGGAGCGCCAAAGGGTGCCGAGATCAGGCTGGCCGCACCAACTGACGAGAACAGCTTGCCCGGGTGCGGCGTGTATCCGTAGCTGCGCATGACCGCGATGCCGGGGATGTTCTGTGTGGCCATGGTGACGATGAACAGCGGCAGCCCGATCCCGATGGCCGACGCCAGCGAAAAGCTCGGCATGGTCCAGACCGGGGCCGCAAGGTAGTGTTCTGGGCGCACCGAGGTATCTCCGGCATTGAAGATCACAACCAGCGCGGCGGCAACCACTGCGGCGGGCACGGCGAACAGGCGGTTCAGACGGCCTGCGATGAACCATGTCAGGATCACGGGCAGGGCCTGCCAGGGCAGCGCGACGGCGGCTTTGAAAGGTACGATGCAGAGCGGCAGCAACACCCCGCCCAGCATGGCCTGCGCCAGCGTGGTCGGGATTGCCGCCGCCAACCGCCCCAACGGTTTCCACAGCCCGGCAAGAACTGTCAGCGCACCGGCGCAGAGAAACGCGCCAATCGCGCCCGAAAACCCTTCGGCCGGGGTTGCCGATACGGCCAGCAAAGCCGCACCCGGTGTGGACCACGCAACGCTGACGGGCTGCCTGTACCACAGGCTGAGGGCGATGGCTGCCAGCCCCATGGCGATGGCGGCGCTCATCAGGCCCGAGGCTGCCTCGGACGGCGATGCGCCCATAGCCGCCAGCCCCTGCAACACGATGGGAAAGGAACTGAAAAAACCGACTACCGCAACGACAAGCCCGGTTGAGACGGTTTGCATCGGGGGGAAAGTCTGCGCCATCGGTCCCTTTGGGGTTGCTACCCGCACTTGCTAACAATCGTGAGGGGCGGTGAACAGGGCAAATGGCTGACCCGGCAGACAAAAACCCCGCCGGGGTGCGCGCGGCGGGGTTCGGGATTTGAGTATTTTTGAAAAGATGAAGATCAGGCGATTTCGGCCAGACGGGCGAGGGCCTCATTCAGTTTCGCTTCTTCCTCTTCGCGGGCGGCGAGGTTTGCTTTGGCTTCTTCGACCACCTCTTCCGGGGCCGAGGCCACGAATTTGGGGTTGTTCAAGCGCCCGCGCAACCCGCCGAGTTCCTTGGCCAGTTTGCCCTTGGCTTTTTCGAGCCGTTCTTTTTCTGCGCCGATGTCGATGATATCCGCCAGCGGCAGGCCGAAAGAGGCTCCGGGGGCAGCGATGGAGATGGTGCCCTTGGGCAACTCATCAGCCTTGGTCAGGCTGTCGATCCGCGCGAGGCGTTTGATCAGCGCCTCGTTGCGGTCCCATGCGGCCTGACCGTTGGCGTCGATCGCAGTCACCAGCATCGGCACGTAGAGGCCCGCCGGAACCCGCATCTGCGCGCGGGCCGAGCGGGTGTTTTCGATCACCGAGATCACCCAGTTCATCTCGCGATCCGCATCGGCGTCGATCAGGTCGGCGGCAGCGTAGGTTGGCCAGTCGGCGTGGACCACCATTTTCGCGCGGTTACCGGTCAAGCCCCAGAGCTCTTCGGTGATGAAGGGCATGATCGGGTGCAGCAGGACCATGCACTGATCCAGAACCCAACGCATGGTTGCGCGGGTTTCGGCCTGTGCCTCAGTATCATCGCCTTGCAGCAGGGGTTTGGACAGTTCGACGTACCAGTCGCAGACTTTACCCCAGACAAAGGCGTAAAGCCCGTTGGCCGCGTCGTTGAAGCGGTAAGTTTCCAGCGCCGCATCAACCTCTTCCCGCACACGGGCGGTTTCGCCGATGATCCAGCGGTTGACGGCGGCTTTGGGTTTCAGATCGGCCACGTCCAGTTGTGGGACGGCGTCGGTAAAGACCTCATTCATCTCGGCAAAGCGGACGGCATTCCAGAGCTTGGTGCCGAAATTGCGATAGCCGGTGATGCGTTCGCGGGACAGTTTCAGCACACCGCCGATGGCCGCCATCGAGGCGTTGGTGAAGCGCAGCGCGTCGGCGCCGAATTCGTCCACGATTTCCAGCGGGTCGATAACGTTGCCGGTGGTCTTGGACATCTTCTTGCCCTTCTCGTCACGGACGAGCGAGTGCAGGTAGACTGTGTGGAACGGAACCT
The DNA here is from genome assembly GCF_056533845.1 of Ruegeria sp. F5. Lineage (NCBI taxonomy): Bacteria > Pseudomonadati > Pseudomonadota > Alphaproteobacteria > Rhodobacterales > Roseobacteraceae > Ruegeria > Ruegeria sp. F5. The sequence continues at coordinate 60,361 of NZ_JBQFOU010000017.1, forward strand.
CGTTCACCACGGCCAGTTGCATCATCATCATTCGGGCGACCCAAAAAAACAGGATGTCCGCGCCGGTGATCAGCACGTCCGTTGGGAAGTAGCGCTTTAGCTCCTCGGTCTGCTCGGGCCAGCCCAGCGTGCCGATGGGCCAGAGCCCGGAGGAGAACCACGTGTCGAGGACGTCGGGGTCGCGCCAAACGGGATAGACCAGCGTGGTGGGGTCTTGTTCAATTGCATATTGAGCCAGGCTTTCAGCGAATTGATGGATCGCTTCCTGCTTGTCTGCGACTTCGATGACTGTCGCGTGGCTCAGCGGGCTGGGAATGTTTGCATTGTCGTCGAGGAATTTCTCTGTGACGGCTTCAAGGTTTGCCGCGCATTCCATGACATTGCCACGATGCAGCATGCCGCCTTCATTCAGCAAACGCCCCAATTCAACCAAATCAAGGTCGCCATCGTTTTCGTCATCCTTGAAGTTCTCAGCCGACAGATCGAGCCCATACCAAACCGGAATCTGATGGCCCCACCACAATTGGCGCGAGATGCACCAGGGCTCGATGTTTTCCAGCCAGTGGTAGTAGGTCTTCTCGCCCGATTCCGGGATGATCTTGACCGTGCCGTCCTTGACCGCATCCAGCGCGGGGCCGACGACCTTTTCGGCATCAACGAACCATTGGTCGGTGAACATCGGCTCGATGACCACTTTCGAGCGGTCGCCAAAGGGCTGCATGATCGGTTTGCTCTCGACCAGCGGGACCAGCTTGTCCGCGCCCTCATGATCCGGCTTCAATGCGGTCGAGCCCAGACGCGGATCATCCGCGCGGGTCATCACGGCCAGACCGTCAGCCGTGATTTCCTCAACCACTTTCGCCCGCGCCTCGAACCTGTCGAGGCCGCGTAGATGATCGGGGATCAGGTTGATCGCGTCGATCTCATTCTCGGTGAACTCGCGACCGCGCGCGTATTCCTGTGCCTTGCCAGCCTCATCGGCGTAAGGCGCGCCATCGGCCCGCATCGCGCCTTTGGTATCCATCAGGCGGTACATCGGAATGCCGCCACGCTTGGCCACCATGTTGTCGTTGAAATCATGCGCGCCGGTGATCTTCACCGCGCCCGAGCCGAAATCGGGGTCCGGATAATCATCGGTGATGATCGGAATCTGACGGCGATGCTCTTTCGGACCAACCGGGATTTCGCAGAGTTTTCCAATAATTGGCGCATACCGTTCATCTGACGGATGAACCGCGACCGCACCGTCGCCCAGCATGGTCTCGGGGCGCGTGGTTGCAATCGAAATATAATCCCGCTCTTCGCGGAAGATCACATTCCCATCTTCATCTTTTTCCAAATACTCATATGTCTCACCGTCGGCCAGGGGGTACTTAAAGTGCCACATATGTCCGGCGACTTCGATATTCTCGACCTCGAGATCCGAAATCGCGGTCTCGAAATGCGGGTCCCAGTTGACCAAACGCTTGCCGCGATAGATCAGACCCTTTTCGTACATGTCGACGAAAACCTTGATCACCGCGTCGTGAAAATTCGCAGAATTTTCGTGCCCGGTGCGCGGGTCACGCGGCGCGCCTGCCATGGTGAAGGCGTTGCGCGACCAGTCGCAGGACGAGCCCAGCCGTTTCAACTGCTCGATGATCGTGCCGCCGTATTCACCTTTCCATTCCCAGACCTTGTCCAGAAACGCCTCACGCCCCAACTCGCGGCGGCTGGGTTGCTGGGTGGCCGCCAGCATCTTTTCCACCTGCATCTGCGTGGCGATGCCCGCGTGGTCCTGACCGGGCTGCCACAGCGTGTCGAAGCCGCGCATCCGGTGCCAGCGGGTCAGAATGTCCTGCAGTGTGTTGTTGAAGGCGTGGCCGACGTGCAAGGCACCCGTCACGTTGGGCGGCGGGATCATGATGGTAAAGCTTTCATCGCGCGAACGGTTCGCGCCTGCCTTGAAGGCTCCGGCCTCTTCCCAGGCCTTGTAGATGCGGGCCTCGGCCTCGGCCGCGTTGAATGTCTTTTCCATCGCCATGGGATGCGTCCTGCGTCAACAAATTGAGGGTCAGCGCCTGCAATATCGGAAGGATTGCGAAAGGGGAAGGGTCTGCGCGCGGCTCCGGGCGGATACCCGTCGATCACGCAGCACAGTGCGGCGGCACCGGCCATAATTGGCGTCCTGATCGCCCCATTCACGCCCCAACTTGCCGATAGAGTAAGAGGCAAGGAAATTGATGTGACCTTTGACTATGACACCCTTCCTGCGCCAGGTTCGAGCCTGACGCCCACCCGGCCCGAGGTCGCCGCGATGGCGCGCGCCGAACTGCTTCGGCTCAGGGCACAGGCCCGCAACTGTCTGGACAGGGGGCTGGGTGGCAATGTCGTGATTGATTCTTACATTGGCGAATTTCGGGGCCGCGGCTGCACCGCGCTTGACGATTTCGGAAACTTTATCAATTGGATGGGAGTCAATGATAAGGTGCGTTACAACATGCACCGAGACATCGGTCAGGCGCTGAACGAGCGTGTTGTACATGATGCGCAGGGGCAACTGCTCACGGCTTCGTTGATGGATTACGCCTTGCCCCGTGCGGCTGAGATACCCATGATTAAGTTTACCTCGGCGCCGGTTCCGTCAACGGCCAACCCGATGGGGATGAAAGGCTGTGGCGAGGCCGGGACCGTAGGCGCGCTGGCCGCGGTGGCAAACGCGGTGCAGGATGCGCTCTGGGATCACGGGGTGCGGCAGGCGGATATGCCTTTCACACCTCACAAAGTATGGGAATTGCTGAACAATGGTTCTGTCGCGGCTGAGTAGAAAGGTACTGGGATGGCTCGGGCGGCCCTTACGGTCCGAGCATTCTGCCGAGGCGCTCCATCGCGAACCGATCAGCCATGTCATTATTCTGGACGGCACCATGTCGACGCTGGAACCAGGCCGCGAAACCCACGCAGGCCAGACCCTGCGCCTGTGCTGCGAAATGGGCAGCAAGGTCTCGGTATTCTATGAGGCCGGGGTGCAGTGGGAAAGCTGGAAATCCTCGCTGGACGTGATGATGGGGCGAGGCATCAACCGCCAGATCCGCCGCGCCTATGGCTATCTGGCGTCGCGCTACAAACCGGGCGACCGCATCTATTTCATCGGCTATTCGCGCGGGGCCTATGGGGTGCGCAGTCTTGCGGGTGTGATCGACATGATCGGGCTGCTCAAGGCCGAACACGCGACCGAGCGCAATATCAAGCAGGCGTACCGCCACTATGAATGCAATCCCAGCGGCATGGCGGCCCGCGATTTTCGCCGCAATTTCTGCCACGAAGATGTAGCGATTGAGATGATTGGCGTCTGGGACACCGTCAAGGCGCTGGGCCTGCGGCTGCCATTGCTCTGGCGCTGGGCCGAGGACCGGCATGCCTTCCACAACCACCAGCTTGGCCCCGCCACCCGTCACGGCTATCACGCCATGGCGTTGGACGAAACGCGTGAGGTGTTCGAGCCGGTGCTGTGGAAGTGTACCCCCGAATTCCAAGGCCATGTGGAGCAGGTCTGGTTCCGCGGCACCCACGGCGATGTCGGCGGGCAATTGAACGGGTTTGAACAGGCCCGCCCCCTGAGCAACATTTCCCTGATTTGGATGCTGGACAAGGCCGAGATGCACGGTCTGCCGCTGCCCGAAGGCTGGCGAGACCGCTTCCCGACCTCAACCACTGCCCCCTCGGTCGGCACCTGGCGCGGCTGGGGCAAGATTTTCCTGCTGCGCAAGCACCGGAAGGTCGGGCGGGATCAATCCGAACGGCTGCATGTTTCGGTGGCACCAGATGAGTTGCCCCGGTGGGTGCCGATGCCGGACTTGCCGTCGCACCCGGCGCAATAGACGTTTTGCCTAGTCAAACGACGCCTGGATGTGGCCCGACGCACTTGCCTGAAACGCGCCCTGAATATCGGTTCGCAGATTCCTGACCAAAGACAATTCGGGCAAAGCGTCCGGCGCAAAGAACGCGGCTTCGCTGGTTTCCGAGCCGGGAACAGGATCGCCTTTGCCCAACTCGTGACAGAGAAAGAACAGTTTGTAGAAATCCCGTGCATCCGCCGGGTAGGGGTGCCGGGCCTTGTGGCGTAGCGCGAACAGATGCCGCGCCCGGACCTTCAGCCCGGCTTCTTCCCATACTTCCCGTTCTGCGTTTTCCGCCGGAGAACTGCCGATATCCGCAAAACCACCCGGCAACGACCACCGCCCGTCGCTGCGTTCGCGTACCAGCAGAATGCGACCGTCGCGGATGACAGCCCCCCGGATGTCGATGCTGGGCGTTGCATAACCGCCGACATGTTCCGAGATCAGCCCTTCGATCCGCGACAGCGGTACGCGGCCCAGATCGGCCAGCATGGTGCGGGCCATCTGGGCGATCTCGTCATAGCGTTCGCGGTCAAAGGGGTCTTTGGTGAAGTGCTGGCCGGTTTCGGCCAGCGCCAGCAGGCGTTTTGCACGGGCCAGCCAGGTATCCTCCATCGCTGTCGGATCCTGGCGCATTGCCCTTACCGCCGCCGGTCGCGGCGCGAGCTCATTGGCTGAAAGGCCACGCCCACATGCGCCTCGCAATAGGGTTTGCCAGCTTCGACCGGCAGGCCGCAGAACCAAAAATCCTCGGTCGCGGGGTCGCCGACGGGCCATTTGCAGGTTTTTTCGGTCAGTTCCATCAGCGACAGCTTCTTCGCTTTCTTCTCGACCTCATTGACCTTGGCCAGCGCCTCAGGGCTGATTTCGTTGGCCGAGGGCTGCGGCGGCAGCGGCTGACCGGCGGGGATGATCTGGCGGCGCGCCGGTATGGCCGGTTTTGCCTCAGCTGCCGGGGCCGGGGCAGGGCGTGCCGGTTCGGTCTTGGGCGCCGGTTTCGGCTTGGCCTCGGCCTTGGGCGCGGGGGCCGGTTTTTCCTTGGGCTCGGCTTTCGCCGGGGCTGCACCGGTTGCACGGTTCGACAGGCCCAGACGGTGCACCTTGCCGATCACCGCATTGCGGGTCACGCCGCCCAGTTCCTTGGCGATCTGGCTGGCCGACTGGCCCTCGCCCCACATCTTTTTCAGCAGCTCTACACGCTCGTCAGTCCAGGACATCATTTGCCTTTCAAAAGCGGAAAGCGGCCCCGGATTCGGGCCGCCTTGGGAATTCGTCTCAGCCCCCTATTTTAATCACTGCTGCCCGAGTTACAAGCGGCTTCGAATCAGCTATGGGGCGGATCATGCAGAATCTCATGGATCACGATGCACGCCGCTTTGGGGCGGTGAACTGGATGGGCCTTTACACGCTGGCGCAGCGTGAAACGCAGCGCTTCCTGGCGGTCTGGACGCAAACATTGCTGGCCCCGCTGGTGACTGCGGGCCTGTTCCTGCTGATCTTCAACATCGCCATCGGCCCCAGCCGGTCGGATGTGATGGGCGTGCCCTTCCTGACTTTTCTGGCCCCCGGCATCATGATGATGACGGTGATCCAGAATGCCTTTGCCAACACGTCCTCGTCGATGGTGATTGCCAAGGTGCAGGGCAATATCGTCGATACGCTGATGCCGCCGCTGTCGCCGCTGGAAATCCTGCTGGGCTATCTGGCCGGAGGCATCGTGCGCGGTGTCCTGATCGCCTGTGTCGTGGCAACCGCGCTGGCGCTTGTGCTGGGTCTGGTGCCGCAGCATCCGCTGATTGCGCTGGTTTTCGTGGTCCTCGGCGGGGCCTTCATGGGCGCGCTGGGGCTGCTGGCGGGGATTTTTGCCAACAAGTTCGACCAAATGGCGGCGATCACCAACTTCATCGTGACGCCCTTGGCCTTCCTGTCAGGCACCTTCTATTCTGTTCAGGCCCTGCCGCCGGTGCTGAACGCGATCAGCCACGTGAACCCTGTGTTTTATCTGATCGACGGGCTGCGCTACGGCATGATCGGCGTGTCGGACAGCGCGCCGCTGCTGGGCGGTGCCGTGTGCGCCGTGGCGACTTTGCTGGTCTGCGCGCTGATCTGGCAGATGCTGCGGACGGGCTACCGGCTCAAAGCCTGACGGTGAATGGCCTCGCGCCAGACCAGGATCAGCCCGCCCGCAAGGATGATGGCCGATCCGGTCAGGCTGATCCCGTCCGGCACAACGCCAAACACGACAAAGTCGAAAAAGGCCGCGAAGATCAACGTTGCATAGCTGATTGGCGCCACGAATGAGGCATCCGCCCGCGCCATCCCATTGACGAAACAGGCTTGCGCGCAGGCCATCAGCACACCGATCCCTGCCAGCGCGGCCCATTGCGCGGGTGTCGGCATCTGAAACACGAAACTCACCGCGACCGAGGCGATCGTCAGCCCCATCGTGTTGTTGATCAGCAGAATCTGGATCGGACTCTCGCGGCCCGAGAGTTTCTTGATGAAAATCACCTCCATCCCGATCATGGCCGCAGCGGTCAGGGCCAGCAGGGCGGCGGGCTGAAAACTCGCCGCCGTGGGCCGCAGCAGGATCAGCGCCCCGGTCAGGGCCACCGCAGCGGCCAGCCAACGCCACGGGCCGACGCCTTCTTTCAGCAGCGGGATCGCCAGAACCATCGCGAAGACCGGGTTCAGAAAGGATATCGCGGTGGCATCGGCAATCGGGATGAACGCGACCGAGGCGAACATCAGCGTGATCCCGACCCAGCCGAAACTTGTGCGCCCGATATGCAGACCCCAATGCGGGCGGCGCAGGCGCGGACGCAGAATGCCTACGGCGCAGATGATCGTCAGAAAGGCAAACAGGAACCGCCCATGGCTGATCTGCATCGGATGCAGCGCCGGCCCCAGCGTATCGGTGCCCAAAGCCTTGGCCAGCAGGGTCGTGCTGGCCATGAACGAACTGGCGGCGACAATCAGCAGCGCCGCAAGGGGTGGATTATGGGCCTTGGCAACGAACATGTGCCAGCGGTGATGCAGGGCGGGGCAAATGGCAAGCGCGAAATGGCGTCTCAATCTGAAAGTGCGTCGCCGGGAATTTTCAGGGTTTTCAGGCTGCGTTGTGCCCGCTATACGGCCCCTCATGATCAAACACGCACATATCCTGCGCCTCCGACGCCGACGCTTTGCCGCGTAACCGGCCCGTTTGATCTGTGTGCGCAGGCCAAATCTGCGCAATCCCCACCAAATCAGTTGACGAACACGGCCCTGTTGTATCACTCACAGGGCTTAACCTAGCGAAAAGGATGATCCGATGATCCCGTCCGTTCTGCCGACCTATAACCGTGCGCCCCTGAGTTTCGTGAAGGGCGAAGGCGCCTGGCTGACCGAGGCGGATGGCCGACGTTTTCTGGACCTCGGCGCCGGGATCGCGGTGAACGCGCTGGGTCACGCGCATCCCGCGCTGGTCAACGCGCTGACCGAACAGGCGCATGCGCTGTGGCATGTCTCGAACCTCTACAACATCCCGCAACAGCAGGCGCTGGCCGACAGGCTGGTGGAACATACCTTTGCCGACACGGTGTTCTTCACCAATTCGGGCACCGAATCCTGTGAACTGGCCGTGAAAATGGCCCGCAAGTATTTCTATGACAAAGGCCAGCCCGACCGGGTCGAAATCCTCACCTTCGACGGCTCGTTCCACGGCCGGTCCTCGGCCGGGATCGCTGCCGCTGGTGGCGAGAAAATGACCAAAGGCTTCGGCCCGCTGCTGCCCGGATTCGTGCACCTGACCTTCGGCGATCTGGATGGCGTCACCAACGCCATCTCCGACAAAACCGCCGCCATCCTGATCGAACCCATTCAGGGCGAAGGCGGCATCCGCCCCGTCCCGGATGCGGAACTGAAAGCCCTACGCCAGATCTGCGACGACCATGGCCTGCTGCTGATCCTGGACGAGGTGCAATGCGGCGTCGGGCGCACCGGTAAGCTCTTCGCCCATGAATGGGCCGGGATCACCCCCGATATCATGATGGTCGCCAAAGGCATCGGCGGCGGCTTCCCCCTGGGCGCGGTTCTGGCCACCGAAGACGCGGCCAGCGGCATGACCGCAGGCACCCACGGCTCGACATACGGGGGCAACCCGCTGGGCTGCGCCGTCGGTTGCGCGGTGATCGACCAGGTCGCCACGCCCGCGTTCCTCGAAGGCGTTAACCGCAAGGCGGGGCTGCTGCGGCAGAAGCTTGAAGGCCTGATCGCCGACCACCCAGACGTGTTCGAAGAGGTGCGCGGCGCGGGCCTCATGCTGGGCCTGAAATGCAAGCCCGCCAATATCGACGTGGTCAATGCAGGTTATGACAACGAGGTCATCACCGTCCCCGCCGCCGACAACGTGATCCGCCTGCTGCCGCCGCTGACCCTGACCGAGGATGACATCGCCCAGGCCCTGATCCGCCTCGATAAGGCCGCCACACAGGTTGAATCCAATCTGGCCACTGCCTGATCTTCATCTTTTCTCAAATACTCCGGGGGTGTGGGGGCTGGCCCCCACCCGCCATCAGCCAAAAGCGACACGATATGAACCACTTCCTCGATATCCACAAGACCGACGCCACAGCGTTGCGGTCCATGATCGACCAGGCCAGCGCCATGAAACAAGCCCGTCTTGGCCGGCCCAAAGCCGCCCCGGATGACGAACAGCCGCTGGCAGGCCGCATGGTGGCGCTGATCTTTGAAAAGCCGTCGACCCGTACGCGCGTTTCCTTCGATGTGGGTGTCCGTCAGATGGGCGGTCAGACCATGGTGCTGTCCGGCAAGGACATGCAATTGGGTCACGGAGAAACCATCGCCGACACCGCCCGCGTGCTGTCGCGCTATGTCGACATGATCATGATCCGGACGTTTGACGAAACGATCCTGACCGAGATGGCTGAATATTCGGACGTGCCCGTGATCAACGGCCTGACCGATCGCACCCATCCCTGCCAGATCATGGCCGATGTCCAGACCTTCGAGGAACACCGCGGGCCCATCGCGGGCAAAAAGGTGGTCTGGACCGGCGACGGCAACAATGTCTGCGCCTCGTTCCTGCACGCGGCGGGCCAGTTCGGTTTTGACCTCACTTTCACCGGCCCCGCCCAGTTCGACCCCGAGGAAGAGTTCATGGGTTTCGCCCGCCAGAAGGGTTCGAAAATCGTGGTCGAACGGGACGCCTATAAAGCGGTCGAAGGCGCAGACCTTGTGGTGGCCGATACATGGGTCTCGATGCATGACAGCCAGTCCGCCAAGGAACGCCGCCACAACCTGCTGCGCCCCTATCAGGTGAACGCTGACCTCATGTCCCACGCCAAGCCGGATGCGCTGTTCATGCACTGCCTGCCCGCGCACCGCGAGGAGGAAGCCACTTCCGAGGTCATGGACGGCCCCAACTCGGTCATCTTCGATGAGGCCGAAAACCGCCTGCACGCGCAAAAAGCGGTGATGCGCTGGTGTCTGGGCGTCTAACGGGACGACACCATGCCCCATGTGACATTGGAGTTCTCGAAAGGCATCGAACAGACCCATGATGTTCAGGCCATCTGCGACCGGCTGTTCTCGGTCCTGGCGGAACATCCCGAATTCGACGCCGACACGATCAAGATCCGCGCCGCGCCGGTCGCCTACTATCGTATCGGCTCAGAGCCTCAGAGCTTTGTTCATGCCACACTATTGCTGATGCAGGGCCGGGACGAGGCGACGCGCAGGGCGCTCAACGCGATTATTCTGGATGTTCTGGCCGGGGCCATGCCCGAGGTTGGAAGCATCACGGTGCAAGACGTTCAGATGGACCGTGCTTCATATGCCAAACGGCTGGCCGGACCATAACCCGGCACCCGGCGGCGCATCCGCGTTCAGGTGCGCCGCCCGATCTCCCAGATGCGAAGCTTGATCACCGTCGCTGCGCTTGCCAATACAACCAGTACACACAGCACAACCTTGGTCATGACCTCCATCGTGCCCTCGATCAACAGCGCGTGCACCACGCTGCCCGATATGGTGACGATGGCCAGCCCCGCGTGGGTCAGTCGCCAGAGGCGAAATCGCACCCCCAGCCGCTGCCGGTAAATGCCCAGAAAAGCCGCAGAAAACGCCGCCCACATCGCGGTCACACCCCAGACCGAAAACGGCGTGGGTGAGACGAAAAGCAAAGCGTCCACAACATCCGGCGGGCTGGTCAGCCACAGTCCGACCACATGGATCACAATCGCCGTTATCAGCGCCAGACCGCACACCCTGTGCCAGCGACGGCTGACCATCGCGGACAGACCGGGCAACCAGCGCCCGGCCAGCAAGGGTTGCATCAGCAACAGGCACATGCTGATAACCCCGGCAAACCCGGCAACGATGTAGACCGGTTGCCGCCACGCCAGCAAAGGGCTGAACGCCGCCGCGATGACCGGCACCGAGAGGGCCACAATCAGCGCGCCCCAGATTACAACATTGCGACGCACTGAAGCTCAGGCAGGCTGCAACACGAAATGCGCCGCCAGGGTCTTGTCTTTGGAACTGGCCATGACCGGGCGCAGAAAGACCGTCTCGAACTCGCCGCTATCATACGCCAGATGCCCGTGCGGCTGGCCAAAAGCGGGTACGATCTGGGGCATTTCCAGCCGGAACGCGCCGTTCGCATCGGTCAGTGTCGCGCCATGGCTGCGTTGGTCGCGTTCGTGCCCCTCGGTCGTGTGGGCCCAGATTTGAATGCGTTGGTTGGGCAGGGGCGCTCCGTCGCCCGCGCGCCGTACCGTGCCCGTCATCCAGAACCCGCCACCGCCGATCCGGTCGACGATGGGCGCGCCGGGGCGATAGTTGTTGGACCCGCCGCGCATCGACCGCGTGGGCTCAAGCCCCGCCGCACGCGCTGGAACCCAAAGGCCGGTGGCCACTGCGGCAGTTCCCGCGGCAATCACGGAACGGCGGGAGAAAAGCAATTCAGTCATCAAGCGACCTCCTGCAAATAGGCAATCCATTCGGGTCAGTCTGCGGCATCCATTGTCCAAGATAGCACGCTTTCCGCGGATTCCGAGATCGATCGGGCAGAGAATCGCGACCGCTCGCGGGACCAAAGCGGCCAGACCGAAACTCTTTGACGCCACGCGAGCCGGGATGTCATCCTTTGGATCGTCCGGAAAGGTAGCCAATGACGATGCAAAACCAGGTCACACGCGAAGATATCGCCGCGTTTCAGCGGGACGGGGCGGTTGTTCTGAGGTCGAAATTCTCTGCCGACTGGCTGGACCTGCTGCGCGACGGCATCGACGCCGACCTCGCACGCCCCACGGACAATTTCACCCGCCACACCAAAGACCCGCGCGCGCCGGCCTATTTCGAAGACTACTGGGCGTGGAACAAGATCCCGCAATTTACGAAGTTTGTCCGCCAGTCCCCCTGCGCGCCCCTTGCCGCTGGATTGCTGGAGGCCCCGTCGGTTAATCTCGTCATGGATAACTGGTTCCTGCGCGAGGCCGGATCGACCTCGCGCCCGCCCTTCCATCAGGACCTGTCCTATTTCGATTTCGAAGGCACGATGTGTGTGCTCTGGCTGCCGCTGGAGCCAGTGAGCAAGGAAAACGGCATCGCGTTCGTGAAGGGCTCTCATTTGTGGGAAAAGCTGTTCATGCGCGTGCGGTTTGCCGACGGGCATCCCAGCTATGATCCGACCGAGGTCGCGGGCCAGACCTATCATCCGCCTCCGGATATCAACGCCGATCCCGGCGCCTATGACCTGCTGCAATGGGATATGGAGCCCGGCGATTGCATTTTCTTCGACATGCGCACCCTGCATGGCGGTTTGTCCTCGACCACGCCGACCGAGACCGTGCGCCGGTTCACCCTCAGAATGACCGCGCCGGACGGTGTGATCCGCTATCGCGGCAACTGGGCCAAAGACGAGCGCGCCCAGTTCGAGGCCGCAGGCTATCGCGAAGGCGACCGGATTGCCGGGCCGTTTTTCCCACAGCTCTGGCCGCGCGAGCAGGCTTAGCAATTGCACCTGATATGTGCGGTGGCGCACTTTTCATTCAAATTGCCTGCTCTACATTTGCAATCACGAACAAGGTGTCAATTGCGGCCCCACAGGATTTTGGAGAACAGGCATGAGTTGGAACCCCACCCACACCCCAGAATGCGTGTCCGAAAACCCGGCGCTGGAAACGCTGATCATCCCGCGCGCCCGCGATCTGGGCGGGTTCGAGGTGCGCCGCGCCTTGCCCTCGGTCCAGCGCCAGCTTGTGGGTCCGTTCATCTTCTTCGACCAGATGGGTCCTGCCGAGTTCATCACCGAAGGCGGCATCGATGTGCGCCCGCACCCGCATATCGGGCTGGGCACCGTGACTTATCTGTATCAGGGCGAATTCGAACATCGCGACAGCCTGGGCACCCATCAGATGATCTATCCCGGCGAGGTGAACTGGATGGTCGCCGGACGCGGCGTGACCCATTCCGAACGCACCAGCGACGAAACCCGAGGCACAAAACACAGCCTGTTCGGCATCCAGACCTGGATTGCGCTGCCCGAAGCGCAGGAGGATATGGCCCCCGATTTCGAACACCACAAACAGGGCGCGCTGCCCCATATTCAGGACACAGGCGTAAGCGCGCGGCTGATCCTTGGCTCGGCCTATGGCGAGAACAGCCCGGTCACCATGCTGTCGGAAACCTTTTATCTGGACGTGCAACTGGACCCCGGCGCATCCTTCCCGCTGCCCGACGATCATGAGGATCGCGGCGTTTATGTCACCGAAGGCTCGGTCGAAATCGCCGGGGACATGTTCGATGCGGGCCGCATGATGGTGTTCCGCCCGGGTGATCGGCTCTCGGCCAAGGCCGGGCCTCTGGGCGCGCGGCTGATGCTGCTGGGCGGGGCGACGCTGAACGAGGATCGCTATATCTGGTGGAATTTCGTCTCATCCTCGAAAGAAAAAATCGAAACCGCGACGCGTGAATGGAAAGCGGCAGATTGGGCCAACGGGGCCTTCCACCTGCCGCCCGGTGACGATCAGGAGTTCATTCCCATCTCGGATGAACTGCAGCAGACAAAGCCTAGACGGGCAAAAACGGCCCGGCAGGGTCAGGGTTAACCATACTTGCGCGATAATGAATTCCCGGCGATCCTTCCATCAGGTGAGGAGGGTCGCCATGAAGATCGTGTTTGCGGGCGCAGGCAGCATTGGCTGCTACTGCGGGGGCTTGCTGGCGCATGCGGGTCATGATGTGACTTTGCTGGGCCGCGCCCATGTGCTGGACCCGATCCGGGCGCATGGGCTGACGCTGACGGATTTGTCGGGTCTGCGCCGTTCCGTGCCCGCCGCCAATCTGACCCTTGATGAAAATCCCGAAAGCCTTGGCGCTGCCGAACTGGTCATCGTGACGGTCAAATCCGTCGCGACGCCGGGTATGGCCGAACTGATCGCCGCCAATGCGCCGGAAGCAGCACCGGTCCTGTCGTGGCAAAACGGGATGGAGAACGCGCGCATCCTGCGCGCCGCCCTGCCGGGGCGAGACGTGCGCGCCGGGATGGTGCCCTTCAACGTGGTGCCGACCGAAACAGCGACCTATCACCGGGCCACGTCGGGTGAGATTGTCATTCAGTCGGGACCCGGTGGTCTGGCCGAACAACTCGACAATCCCGACCTGCCGGTGACCGAAAGCGATGAGATTGAGGCGGTGCAGTGGGGCAAGCTGGTCATCAACCTCAACAATGCGCTCAATGCCCTGTCGGGTCTGACACTGGTTGAGCAATTGCTGAACCGCACGTGGCGGCACCTGATGGCAGATCAGATGTCCGAGGCTTTGACCGTTCTGAAAGCCGCCGGTCACCCCGTTGCGTCGACCACGCCGCTGCCCGCGTGGATGACGCCCCATATCCTGCGTTTGCCGACACCGTTGTTCACCCGCATTGCCGCGCGCATGCTGACCATTGACCCCAATGCCCGAACATCGATGGCATACGATCTGTCGGCTGGCCGCCCCACGGAAATCGACTGCCTGCAGGGAGAGATCATACGTCTCGGTCAGGCAACCGGGACACCGACGCCGCTCTGTGTGCGGGTGTCGGACCTGATCAAACACGCGCCCGAGACGTCGCTGACGCCGGATCAGATCAGGCCCTGAACTCCGGGTCAGGCAAAGGCGGTCAGCATCCAGAAGATCACGGCCGACATGGTTGCCGCGGCCGGAACCGTGACAACCCAGGCCGCCACAATGGTCATGAAATGCGACCGCCGGACCAGCTTGCGCCTTTGATGCTCTTCCCGCGCCAACCTCTGGCCCGAAGGGCGCTGCAGGTTGGACAGTTTCCACCGCCGCTCCAGATGCCATTCGCGGTAAAACCCGACGCCGAACACGGCCCCGACAGCGATATGGGTGGAACTGACCGGCAGCCCCAGCCAACTTGCGACGATCACGGTGATCGCCGCCGAAAGCGCCACGCAAAAGGCGCGCATCGGGTTCAGGCGTGTGATCTGGCTGCCCACCATGCGGATCAGCTTGGGGCCGAACAGGAACAGGCCGAAAGAGATGCCGAACGCGCCGATGATCATCACCCATGAGGGAATGGCAACCTGCGCCGCAAACCCGCCGGATTTCGCCGCATAGACGATGCCCGCCAATGGTCCCACCGCATTGGCGACATCATTGGCCCCATGCGCGAAGCTGAGGAATGTGGCTGACACCGCCAGCGGCAGGCCGAACAGGGTTTTCAGCGACCGCGTGCGGTTCTCCAGCCCTTCGGATTTCCGCCGCACCCAGGGGCCGGTGACAACCCAGGTGATCAGACCCGCGACCAGCCCGATCAGAGCCGCCGTTCCAAGCTCGACCGAGACGATCCGCGCCAGACCCTTGACGGCCAGATAGGTGGTAAATGTCGCCGCCATCAGCGCCACAAGCAGCGGCACCCAGAACCGGGCGGCGGCGATTTTGTCGTCCTGATACTGAATCCTGGATTTGATCAGCGCCAGAAAACCCGCGGCAATCACGCCGCCCAGAAGGGGCGAGATCACCCAACTGGCGGTAATCGTGCCCATCGTGTTCCAGTTCACCGCGCCCAATCCTGCGGCGGCGATGCCCGCGCCCATGACGCCGCCCACAACCGAATGCGTGGTCGAAACCGGGGCCCCGACCCAGGTCGCCAGATTGACCCACATGGCCGAGGATATCAGCGCCGCCATCATCGCCCAGATGAAGACCGAGCTGTTCTGCACTGAGGCGGGATCGATAATGTCCTGCGAGATGGTCGCAACCACGTCGCCGCCGGCCAGCAACGCACCCGCGCTTTCGGCTACGGCGGCAATCGAGATCGCGGCCCCCATGGACATCGCGTTGGCCCCAACCGCCGGGCCCATGTTGTTTGCTACGTCGTTGGCACCGATATTGATCGCCATATAGGCCCCAAAGGCCGCTGCGGCGACAACAATCAGGCTGCCATGCGCCTGACCGAACAGCACGGCGGCCATCAGCCCGGCCAGCGCCATGAAGACCATCACCATCCCCGGCGCAAACAGGGGGCGCGAGACATGCGAGTTCGCCGACTCGACCCGCGATATGCGGTTCAGGTCGTCGTCCAGCGTCTGCCAACGCGATTTGGAACGGGTATCCGGCATTCTTCCCTGCGGTTTTTCTGATTGACATCTGGCGCTATCGGTTTCCTCGCCCGGTGGCAACCGCAATGGCGCTGAAACGCCACCCGTATGATCAGATTTGATGCAGCAGTGCGCTCAGCTCAGGTTCGTCCACGCGTTCAGCAGCGACCTGCGGCGACACCCAGCACCGCTCGCGCTCATGCGCCTCGGGGAAGCTGTCGGACAATTCGTGGACATGGATGCGGTAGACGCTGGTCAGGACCGGCTGTGCCGAACCGTCCTTGAGTAACTTGTCGTAGGTGTACTGGCCAACAGGCTCTTTTTCGACATCTGCCGTTTGCACACCGGCTTCTTCCCATGCCTCCTGCCGGGCGGTTTCCGCCCCGTCCAGCCCGTCGATGGGCCAGCCTTTGGGGATAACCCAGCGTTTGGTTTCCCGGCTGGTAATCAGCAAAACCTCGTGATCCGACCCGTTTGCCCGCGTGCAAAGCGCCGCAAACTGCACCCGTCTGGGGCGGAGGAACAATGGTCGCCCGACCTCATCCCAGAGTTTTTGAAGCACGGAAATCATGTGTCTTGTGTTCTGGCCGGTGTGTTGTTTCAGGTAGGTTAAAATAACTGTGAAATGCGTTTTTTCAATGAAACCGTTATTAATTAACAAGTTACGTTCGGAATTCGGCAATTATACGTCAGTCGCGCCTGCGTTTGGCGCGCAATGTGGGATCGGCCTGAGTGGGGTCTTCGGGCCAGGGGTGCTTGGGATATTGCGCCCGCATATCCTTGCGGACATCCGCGTAGGACCCGGCCCAGAATCCCGGCAGGTCGCGGGTAATCTGGATCGGGCGCTGGGCGGGTGACAGCAGAGTGATCTTCAGCGGCGCGCCACCGACTATCGGATGCCGGGTGACACCGAACATCTCTTGCAACCTGACCGAGATTTCGGGGGCGGCGTTGCTGTAGTCAATCGGCACCTTGCGGCCCAGTGGTGTCTCGAATGCGCCCGGTGCCCGGCGGTTCAGTTCCTGCGTCTGTGTCCAGTCCAGCCGCGCCCGCAGCGCAGGGACCGGATCGAACCGCTTCCACTCCTCGGCATTGCGCACCCCGGTCAGCATCGGCAGCAGCCAGTCTTCCAGATCGGCCATCAGCCCGGCTTCCGAGAAATCCGGCAGGTCCACCCCGTCGGCGCGCACCAGTTCCACCCGCGCCGCCAGCCGGGCGGCCGCCCCGTTCAGCCGCAACCCCAGATCGCGCACGCCATCCAGCATGGCCCGCGCTACCGCTTGTTCCGGCACGTCTTTCCAGACGCGGTCCGTTAAGGTAATCGCGCCCAGCCGCTCCTGCCGCCGGGCGATCACGCGCCGGTCCCGTTTCGACCATTCACAGGTCTCGACCCATTCGATCTGATCGGCAAACAGGTCCCGGATTTCATGTTCCGAGATCTGTGCGGCCATCCGAACCCGAGCCTCGCGCGGATCTCCATCGGTGTCGATCACCACCAGATAAGGCGCCGCGGCAAGCGTGTCCCCGCGGTCGAGCACGACGCCCTTGCCACCCGACAACACATATCGCGGCGCATCCCCCTTGCGCCGCTGCCCGATCCGGTCGGGATAGGCCAAAGCTGCCATCGCCGCCATGCTTAGGTCATCGGGCCCATCCCCTGACTGCGCGCGCAAACGTTTGGTCTCGGCCTTGATCCGGTCGATGGTGCCCGCATTGGCTTGCCAGACCCGATTGCGCTGAAACGCGCGAAGGTCGCGCAGGGCCTCCATCCGCAGCAGCATATCGGCAGGAGCGCCCTTCAACGGGTCCCGCTCGGCCATCATCGCGGCAAGGGGCGCAGCCTGCGCGCCCGCCGTTACCAGCATATGGCCCAAACGAGGATGCAGGGGCAGTGCCGCCAAGGCCCGCCCATGCCCGGTGATCCGCCCCTTGCCGTCGAATGCGCCCAGCATCCCAAGCAACGCCCGCGCCTCGGCCAGTGCACCTTCGGGCGGCGGCGTCAGAAAGGCCAGATCGCCCGCATCCGCCCCCCAAAGCGCCAGTTCCAGCGCCAGACCGGTCAGATCCGCCGCTTCAATCTCGGCAGGTGGATAGGCGGCCAATGCCCCGTCTTCCCCCTTGGACCACAGCCGGTAACAGACCCCTTCGGCGACACGTCCCGCGCGCCCGGCCCGCTGAGTGGCCTCGGCCCGCGTGACCCGCTCGGTCACCAGCCGCGACATGCCCGAACCGGGATCGAACCGCGCCCGCCGCGCCTGTCCCATATCCACGACCACCCGAATGTCCGGTATGGTCAGCGAGGTTTCGGCAATCGACGTCGCCAGAACCACTTTGCGCCCGGCCTCGACCGGCGCAATCGCCGCGCGCTGGGCGGCAAAGGGCAGGGCCCCGAACAACGGACGCAGGGCGCAATCCTGCGGCAGGCGGCTTGTTAAAGCCGCTTCCGCCCGCCGGATTTCGCCCTCGCCGGGTAGAAACACCAGCATGCCGCCGCCGGTACCGCGCGTCTCACGCTCGGCCTGCACCACCAGATCGACAAGCGCATCCAGTCGCCGCGTCTTGGGTCCCATCGGGCGGTCCAGCCAGCGTGTTTCAACCGGGTAACTGCGCCCCTCGGACGTCACCAGCGGGGCCTGCATCAACCGGCTTACGGGGTCGGCATCCAGCGTCGCCGACATCGCCAGAAGGATCAGATCATCGCGCAGTGCCTCGGTGACCTCGAGGCATAGCGCCAACCCCAGATCGGCGTTCAGCGAGCGTTCGTGGAATTCATCGAATATCACTGCGCTGATGCCTGGCAGGTCAGGCTCGGATTGCAGCATCCGGGTCAGGATACCCTCGGTCACAACCTCGATCCGCGTCGCTTTGGACACTTTCGCGTCGCCCCGCACGCGGTAGCCGACGGTTTGCCCTGCCCGTTCGCCCAGGGTCTCGGCCATACGTTCAGCCGCCGCCCGCGCGGCCAGACGCCGGGGCTCCAGCATCACGATCTTGCCGTCGCACAGGCCGGCCTCAAGCATCGCAAGCGGAACCCGCGTGGTCTTCCCCGCGCCCGGAGGGGCCTGCAGCACGGCCCGGCCATGGGCTTTCAGCGCGGCCAAAAGCTCGGGGATGGCGTCGTTGATGGGCAGGCGGTGCGTCATTCCGGCTTTATCCGCCAAGTGGTGCCTAAGGTCTAGCGCCACCGTTTCGCATGGGGATCGGCGGCAACAGTAACCGGCGCAGTCTGCGCATGGCAGATTTCCGTACAGGTGTGGGCTGGACAAATCGCCCCCGGCGGCGGCAAGTAGGCGTGCCGCAACAGATCGGGGTCGACATGGACATAGACAGCCTGAGTGACAGGATTTTGAACGGAGAACGCCGCGCCCTGGCCCGTGCCATCACGCTGGTCGAAAGTGGCCGCGCCGATCACCGTGCGCAGGCGGCCGAGTTGCTGGCCCGTCTGTCGCAATCCGACCGGCAATCGTTGCGCATCGGCCTGTCGGGCACACCGGGTGTGGGCAAATCCACCTTCATCGAAAGCTTCGGCATGATGCTGACAGGGCAGGGGCTGCGCGTTGCGGTTCTGGCAGTCGATCCCAGCTCGGCCCGCTCGGGCGGCTCGATTCTGGGCGACAAGACCCGGATGGAGCGTTTGAGTCGCGAGAAAAACGCGTTCATCCGCCCGTCCCCCAGCCAAAGCCACTTGGGCGGTGTCGCCCGTCGGACGCGCGAGGCGATCGCCCTGTGCGAGGCGGCGGGATATGATGTGGTCCTGATCGAAACGGTCGGTGTTGGCCAATCGGAAACTGTAGTGTCCGAGATGTCCGACCTGTTCCTGCTGCTTTTGGCCCCTGCCGGAGGGGATGAATTACAGGGTGTCAAACGCGGCATCATGGAAATGGCCGACATGATACTGATCAACAAGGCCGATGGAGACCTCAAGGCCACAGCCACCCGCACCTGCGCCGACTACGCGGGCGCGCTGCGCCTGCTGCGCAAACGCCCGCAGGACCCTGAAAGCTTTCCCAAGGCCATGACCGTCTCGGCGGTCGAAGAACATGGCCTGACCGATGCCTGGACCGAAATGCAGACCCTCGCGGAATGGCGGCGCGAGGCCGGGCACTGGGCCACAAACCGCGCGGCGCAGGCCCAGTACTGGTTTGAGCAAGAGGTGCGCCATGCCCTGTTGGCAAAGCTGGAAACGGCGCAGGCCAAAGCCGATATGGCGGCGCTGAACGCAAAGGTGTCAACAGGCCAGATCAGCCCCGGTGCCGCAGCGGAGAAGATGCTGGCAAGCCTCACCTGACAAAGACACGGCACCCCTTCATCTTTTCCCAAATACTCCCGCCGGGGGCATGGCCCGCAAGGGCCATTTCCATGCCCGGAACCAATGTCGAAGAATTCCTGCGATCCGTCTTGACCCTTCCGGCGATTCCCACTACACGCATCCAACCAGTTTTCGGGCGCGACTTCGGGTTGCGCCCCTTGTGATTTGGCCGTGGGCGGTTTGCCCGGCCTCCAGAAACAAAGGAAGAAACCATGTCGCGCCGTTGCGAACTGACCGGAAAAGGCCCGATGACTGGCAACAATGTCAGCCACGCCAAAAACAGAACTCGTCGTCGTTTCCTGCCCAACCTGAACGACGTTACCCTGCAGTCGGAAACCCTGGGCCGTGGCGTCAAGCTGCGCATCTCGGCGGCGGCGCTGCGTTCGGTTGACCACCGCGGTGGTCTGGACGCGTTCCTGGCTAAAGCCAAGGACGAAGACCTGTCCGCGAACGCACTGAAAGTGAAAAAGGAAATCGCCAAGGCACAAGCCTCGGCCTAAGCCTTTCGCGCTTAAAGAATTTTTAGCCCTGTGCCCCCAGTGGCGCAGGGCTTCTTGGTTTCAGGTTGAGGCGCGGCCATCGCTTTGTTTCTAAAATCGGAACAAAAACCCGCGTTTGGTGACATGGTTCACAGACAAGGCCCCCGTCCGTGCGCAAGACTATGGGCATCCAACTGACGGGGCTAACAAATGTCATTTAAGAGTTCATATATTTTTATCCTGCTTTCGTCGCTGTACCGCAGAACCTTTTCGGCCTGTAACCGGATGCAGCGTTGGGTGAACCGGTCGCATACAAGCCTTACAAAAGGGTCTGTGAAACGACGCGGACTGGACTATTGAAAACAGGCTTCAAGCGCGACCCTTTGGCGCTTGAAGCCATCCCTTTTCAGGGCCTATACCAAGGCCAGGATGAGAGCCGGAAAAGCTAAAATTCTGCCTGTTTTACTGTCGCTTCTGTTGGTTGCGACAGGGCAGAGCGTGGCCGCATCGCGCGGGGTCGACAATGCCGTCGGCCAGATGGTGCTGTGCACCGGGACAGGTCCCGTCGTGGTCTATATGGACCGGGACGGTCGGCCGACGCGCGCCCCGCACTATTGTCCGGATTATGCGCTGTTCTTGCTCGGGGCGCTTGCTGCGCCACCATCTCTGTTGCCTGAAAAACCGCAGCAGGCCCTGCCTGCGCCGGTGCGGAAGGCCGGAAATCTGGTTGCACTGCCAATTCCCCAAAGACCGGCGCGCGCGCCGCCTGTTCTGGTTTGAAAACACTCAAAATTTCAAACTGTTATACAGGAGAGGCGCGATGTCCCTCAAAACTACTCTGCTTGCAGCCCTGGCCGCTGCCGCGCTGGCCGTTCCCGCCTTTGCCGAAGGCCCAATCGTGGTTGATGACGCCTATGCCCGCTCGGGCGGCAAAGCCGCCAAGGCCGGTGCTGCCTTTATGATCATTGAAAATCAGGGCGAGACCGATGATCGCCTGATCGGAGTAACCTCGGACGCGGCGGCGCGGGTCGAATTGCATACGCACAAGATCAATGACGATGGCGTAGCCCAGATGGTGCATGTCGAAGAAGGCTTTGTAATTCCCGCGGGGGAAGCCCACAGCCTGAAACGTGGCGGGGATCACGTGATGTTCATGGGTCTGACCCAGCCGTTCGAACAGGGTGCAACCGTGCCGGTCACGCTGATCTTCGAACAGGCGGGCGAGGTTCAGTTGGATATCCCGGTCGATCTTGAGCGTCAGGACCACGGCGGCCACGGCGCGCATTCGAACTGAGGCCACGCCTGTCTTCGGGTCGCATTACGACCGTCATCCACGCGTCAGGCCGGGCTTTGCCCGGCCTGTTGCCGTTCCGGACGACGCTGCGCGTTACCTGTTGATGTTTTTCATCCCGACCCGGTCGCCCGCCTGCCGAAAGCGCGAGGCGAGCCAGAACATCACGACAGCCATGGCCAGCGCGCCAAAGGCAATGACCCACCCCAGCGCGACGAAGACGACCGTTGGCCAGACCATCAGCATCAGCCCAAACAGAAGGGCAACAAACCCGGAAACCCGCATCGACCCGCGTTGCGGATCACTCTCATGCATCTGCTGGGTTGCCGCCAATGCGCCGATCCCAATGATCAAAATCCAGACCCCGATCAGGAAAAAGGCAATCCTGACGGTGCCTTCGGGCCAGATCAGCAATACCAGCCCGATAAGAGCCGCACCAATCCCCACGCCGCCGATCAGGCCGCGCCGTCCGAAGCCCAGCAGCGTCAGACCGCCGTCCAGGACCAGCAGCACCCCGACCAGCCGCACCAGCAATTCGATGCCCTGTTTCGGCCAGAACAGCGCTGCGACGCCCACAGCGGCGGCGGCAAGCCCCCGCAACAGAAAGGTCCACCAGAGGCTGGCCAGTTGTTCGCTCAACTGGTCGCGGCCTTTCATGCTGCCGTCCTCGAGAATTTCGCCGGTCCGGGGGTCTTGATCTGTCATGGGTCGCCCTGAAGTTGCTATGCGTTCACAATAGCCGGGAAAAAACCGGTCTGTCTGCAGTCATTGCGTGGGTTGGTTCAGCAATTGATCGACCCAGCGCGGAACCGTCTCGGTGGCCTTGCCCACAAGCCGTTCGGCAAACCCCGATGCGCCGAAAGAGGGTTCCAGATTGATCTCGACCGTATGCGCTCCGGCGGCGCGCGCCTCGTGCACGAAATTGGCCGCCGGATAGACCTGACCCGAGGTCCCGATTGCGGCGAAAACGGACGCGCTGGCCAGATGATCGAAGATCTCGTCCATGTGATAGGGCATTTCGCCGAACCAGACCACGTCGGGCCGCGCCATCGGGGCGGCGCAGGCGGGGCAGGACTCACCAACCTCCATTTCAGGCGGTGACGACCAGCGATGCCCGCAATTGGCGCAAAGCGCCCCGGCCAGAGTGCCATGCATGTGGACCACGTCCGTTGCCCCGCCGGCCTCATGCAACCCGTCCACGTTCTGGGTGACGATCACCACCTCGCCGGGCCACTCCCGCTGCAGCCGGGCCAGCGCCTGATGGGCTGCGTTGGGCTGCACCTTGGCGGCCTGCACGCGGCGGGCATTGTAGATCCCCTGCACCAGCGCCGGGTTGCGGGCAAAGGCTTCGGGCGTGGCGACATCCTCGATCCGGTGTTTCGCCCACAGCCCATCTTCATCGCGAAACGTGCTGAGCCCGCTTTCGGCGGATATTCCGGCCCCGGTGAGTATGACGATCTTTTCCATTTGCCCTCCGCGCGTTACACCTTGGCGCATGACACACCGTATCCTCTTTGTCTGTCTGGGCAATATCTGCCGCTCACCAGCCGCCGAAGGCGTCTTTCGCGCCCGTGCGCCGCAGTTTGACACAGACAGTGCCGGAACCTCGGACTGGCATGTCGGCGGTCCCCCATACGGCCCGATGCAATCCGCCGCCCGCGCGCGCGGATATGATCTGAGCGATCTGCGCGCCCGGCAATTCATCGCCGCGGATTTCGACCGGTTCGACCTGATCATCGGGATGGACGCCAACAACATCGCTGATATCGAAAGTCTGCGCCCCAAGGGCAACGACACCCCGGTGCGTCTGCTAACCGACTTCGCGCCTGAAACCGGTGCCGATCACGTGCCCGATCCCTATTACACGCGGGATTTCGACGGGGCGCTGGACCTGATCGAAACGGCGGTCGAGGGGCTGAGGGCATATCTGGACGGCTAGTCTGCTATAACCCTCAACTGCCCGCTCAACCACGGCAGCTTTGCAATGGCAGGGTCGACGATCTGGCTTTGCATCAGTCGGCGCATCATCCCCGCGACCTCTTGCGGCACCTGATCCGACCAGTCGGTGCGGGTGAACAGCGAGATCGTGCGTGAGAAGTCACCGAACCCGGTGGGGTAAGCCTCGAGACCGTCATGGAACCGCGCCGCCCGCATGAAGCCCAGCGGCGTGGTGATCGACCAGCCCAGCCCGCGCGCGACCATCGCCATCAGGGCCAGGTGCGAACCGATTTCGAACCGTTCCTCGAACACCACCTGCTGGCGGGCCAGATGGCTTTCGATCTGGCGGCTGATCAGCTGTTCGCGCGCGTAGCGCAGGAACGGCAGTTCCTGCATCACAGCCTCTGCCCCACCTGCGCCTTTGGGAGCCACCAGAATGAACGGGTCCCGCACCAAAGGGTATTCAACAACGCCTTCAAGCACCTCGCCGCTATGGGCCGAGACCATCAGATGCAGGCGCTGCGCCTCAAGCTCGGCGAACAGGTCCAGGCTGGGCAGGGTGATCAGCTTGAACTTCGAGCGGGTGAGGTTATCGGCCAGCAGGGTCGCCAGCCGGGGCGTCAGGTCATTGTCGAAATCGTCGATCAACCCGATGGACAAGGTGGTCAGGTGGCCAAGGTCCATGACGGTAAGCTCGCTCTGGGCCATTTGCAGCTCGGCCAGAACCGCCTCGGCGCGGGTCAGAAAGCTGCGCCCGGCCTGCGTCAGCCGCATCGGCCGCCGCCCGTGGTCCACCAGATCGGTGCCCAGAGCCTTTTCCAGATTGCGCAACTGCTGGCTGACCGACGGCTGGCTGAGCCCCGTGATCTCGGCCGCCTGCGCCACCGATCCCGTCCGCGCCAGCGCCTCGAACACTTCAAGGCCCCGCAGGGTCAGCCCTTTCATCACCATAAGACACACCTTTCGCTGCGCCTTTTCTGAGGCGCAGGGCGGGTCAGGTCAAGGACGGACAGGTGTCAGCTGCAGATCGCCTGCGCCATCTGGCCGAAGTTCTGATACCGATCCCACAGCGCGTCATCGCGCGCGGACTGCGACATCTTCAACTCCTGCGCCTTGTGCGGGTCTTCGAACCATTTCGAGACGGTCTTCTGATCACTGCGCGTCAACGCCTGATCGGCCACGCGCTGAATGCAACTGCACCGCGCCCGCGTCGCCGCCGCCCGGTCCGACGCCAGACACGCCCGCTTGATCTGCGCCGCATCCGCAACCGGAGCCACCGCCGTCAGCGATGCCGCACAGAATGCGATTAAGAGGAACTGTTTCATACTCGAGCCTCGTTTTTTGCCTGCCCGGACGGGTCTTGTGCCCCTCTCGGTCTGCGCGGGAGTATGAATCAAAGTGTTTAACGGATCAATTGGGTGGTTCGAAAAAGTGATTGCATGAAGCGGAAACACCCCTCACCGTAGGCTGGGCTTCCGCCCAGAATCGATCATGAGAGGAAAGGCAACCACCGCTCCAAGGCTACTATCAACGCTTCGATTTTCTCCGGGTGTTTCGCAATATAGGCATCAACAACTGCGGTTGTGAATTGCTTGGAGCCTATGACAACAACAGTGCCGACTGCCAACTTGACCGTTAGAGCGCTCCATTTAAGCAGGTCAGCCAACCCTGATTTCAGCTTGTCTAGGATCGATTCAATACTCTCGCGAGCGGGGCTTTTTTCTTCCAAAGCTGTCGAGAGCTCCTGGGCGGCTTCCCAAATCAAAGTGATTGGGCCAGACAAACGTTCGTCTTCGATGTATTCGGGAGGATTATTGCCACCTATGCCGTGACGGGCAGAACTCTGTGCTTTGAAGCTGTCCTTAAGGCCAGCTAACGTGAATCCGACCTGCCATCGCGTTTGAACCTTTTCAATTTCTTTTGCGACTGCTTCTGGGCCTTCCATCCAAATATCGTTATTAATCAACGCAATTCCGCGCTGTAGTTCCCAGTCCAAAGGTTCGCCGTTGAGCATTCCCTCATATCACTCAGCCCAAAATTCCCACGGCGTCCCGGGAGCATTGTCGAAGAATTGCTGCGACAAGCTGGCGTAATATTCAGGTGCCTCGCCATACCATAGTTTGGAAGCGAACACTTGCTCGGTGTCATCAGGTGCAATGGTAAGGGCGGAGGCGTCGGTACTGCGTTCGCGGACGCCATCCCAATAGTAAGTAGTGAGGTTGTTAACGAGCTGCTGAAGCATGTCGCTGACGTCGCTAGTGGTAGATAGGGCCGCTCTGAACGTACTTTCTGCATTTTTGGGAGTGCTGAGCACGTTGTCTATTACAGAGGGAGCATTGAGGTTGGCGATCACATCGGCATTGAGACCAAGTATCTCAGGAGTCGGCCTTGTGGCCGCGAGCCCGGAAACTATACCTGCTCGCATGTACGCCAGCAAAATTTGCTGACCACCGATAATATGCCAGCTGTGATGGGACAACTCAAAGGCGTAAGGAAGTTCTTGCAGTGCTGCACGAGCTGCAACTGCTTTCAAGGACAAAGCTGGGAGGGCTCGAAGCCTCTCATACAATTCTTCAACGGTGAGTTCGGCCACGCTCTAACCCTGCAATACGACCGTTCCAATCTGCAATTACATTGCGCAACACACAAGGCAACGAAACTCTGTCGCGTTTCTATTGACCAACCCACGATTCCTCTACATATCCCCAACCCATGACAGACCTCGCTCATATCCGCAATTTCTCCATCGTCGCGCATATCGACCATGGCAAATCCACCCTTGCTGACCGGCTCATCCAAGAGACCGGAACGGTCAAGGATCGCGACATGAAGGAACAGCTGCTCGACAGCATGGATATCGAGCGCGAGCGGGGCATCACTATCAAGGCCAACACGGTCCGCATCGACTATACCGCCGATGATGGCGAGAAATATGTGCTGAACCTGATCGACACCCCCGGTCACGTGGATTTCGCCTATGAGGTCAGCCGCTCCATGCGCGCGGTCGAAGGCTCGCTGCTGGTCGTGGACTCGACCCAGGGGGTCGAGGCGCAGACGCTGGCGAATGTCTATCAGGCCATCGACGCCGATCATGAGATCGTGCCGGTGTTGAACAAGATCGACCTGCCCGCGTCCGACTGCGACCGCGTGGCCGAACAGATCGAGGATGTGATCGGCATCGACGCGACCGACGCCATTCAGGTCAGCGCCAAGACGGGGCAGGGCATCCACGACACGCTCGAAGCCATCGTCACCCATCTGCCCGCGCCGCAGGGCAATCTGGACGCGCCGCTCAAGGCGATGCTGGTGGATTCGTGGTACGACGCCTATCTCGGCGTCATCGTTCTGGTCCGCATCATGGACGGCACGCTGAAAAAGGGCATGCGGGTGAAGTTCATGTCGAACGGCACACTGCACCATGTCGACCGCGTTGGTGTCTTCCGGCCCGAGATGGAGATGGTCGACTCCTTGGGCCCCGGTGAGATCGGCTTTCTCACCGCCTCGATCAAACAGGTTCGCGACACCCGGGTCGGCGACACCATCACCAATGACCGCAACGGGACCGAGGACGCCCTGCCGGGCTTCAAACCCGCGCAGCCTGTGGTGTTCTGTGGCCTCTTTCCGGTGGACTCGGCCGAATTCGAAGACCTGCGCGACGCGATCGACAAACTTGCGCTGAACGACGCCTCGTTCTCGTTCGAAATGGAAACCTCGGCGGCGCTGGGTTTCGGTTTCCGCTGCGGCTTCCTCGGCCTGCTGCACCTAGAGGTCATCCGCGACCGCATCGAACGCGAATACGATATCGAGCTCATCACCACCGCGCCGTCGGTGATCTACCACGTCTTCATGAAAGACGGCGAGATGATCGAGCTGCACAACCCCGCCGACATGCCGGACCTGTCCAAGGTCGACCACCTTGAGGAACCGCGCATCAAGGCGACCATTCTGGTGCCGGATGAATATCTGGGCGATGTGCTGAAACTGTGTCAGGACCGCCGTGGCATCCAGATGGACCTGACCTATGCGGGCTCACGTGCGATGGTTGTCTATGACCTCCCCCTCAACGAAGTTGTGTTCGACTTCTATGATCGCCTGAAATCGGTAACAAAAGGTTACGCGTCCTTCGACTATCAGATGACTGGCTACCGCGAGGATGCGCTGGTCAAGATGTCGATCCTTGTGAATGACGAGCCGGTGGATGCGCTGTCAACCATGGTTCACCGCGACCGGGCCGAGATGCGGGGCCGGGCGATGTGCGAAAAGCTCAAGGACCTGATCCCGCGCCACATGTTCAAAATCCCGATCCAGGCCGCCATCGGAGGCAAGGTCATCGCCCGCGAGACCCTCTCGGCGCTGCGCAAGGACGTGACCGCCAAATGCTACGGAGGTGACGCCACGCGGAAACGCAAACTGCTGGACAAGCAGAAGGCCGGTAAGAAAAAAATGCGCCAGTTCGGGAAGGTGGATATCCCGCAGGAGGCGTTTATTTCGGCGCTTAAGATGGACAGTTAGGGTTGTACGCTCCTCGTGACGCAGTTCGTCACGGGGCGCTTCGGAAGCCGGGCGTGTTTGCACAGGCCGGATGAAAACTGCGCTTGTTTGAAATTGCAAAAGATATGAATGTGTGCTTCGTTACCTTACGATAGATCGAGTTTTTTGTGTGCGAAGTGAGGGTACGATGAAAGCACTAGCAATTGTTTGTAACATTTTCATTCCGGGTGTCGGCTCATTTTTTGTAGGTCAGGTCGGCCAGGGAATAGCTCAGATTATTCTGTACGGATTGGGTTTCTTGATCACAATCGGAACGCTGGGCATCGGAGCCATCATAGGCATTCCGATGATGATCGGCGCATGGATTTGGGGACTGATAACCGCTTTTGGTGTCAATCAGCAGCCTGTGCAGGTGAACATCGTCAATAATGCCAGCGACGGTACGATAGAAAAGAAGTAAGTCGGACTCGGCAGCAACACTGGGTCGGATTTTAGTTATAATTTGGTGTTCTGCCTAAGTTTTCACTTGATGGAAGTTTGGTGTCCTTACACCAAACTTAGCCCTTCATCAGTGGGTACGGCTTGGACTGTCAAATTTGAACAACAGTTGGCGAAAGCGGTTGGCGCAGTCAGCGGCTCTATGTCATTTTTTTTATTAGATGTAATTGGTTTCAAAGGGTTGTAGTAGAAGTGCATGTCCCGTCAAATATTTTGGAAAAGTATTTTTTCATTCAAAATGGCAGTATACCCCCATATCTGATAAAGTTTTGCGACTCGGAATTCAATATCCGAAATCCAAGATCATTGATAAGAGTTGGTACTCTTTATGATTATCAACAAAGTGAGAATACTCAGATTAAAGATAGCGATGAAGGGTTTGCGCTAATTTCAATTAGCATGAAGGACCCAACCTGGGTGAGCTTTGAGTGGATTAGGGCTGCATTTAGCGTTAATCTTGATCATAACGATGACCCCTCCAGCGATGGGTATTGGCTAAACTCGGGAAACCACATATACGGGCAGAAGAAAGTTCAAGAAATAAAAGTACTTGAGGTAGACAAAGATCAAAGAAAGGCGCTAGGCTCAGGACTCATAACCAATAGATGACAGTTGCGGCGAGGGCGATTGCTGAGAGGAAGACTTTGGGGGAGCGGTCATATCGGGTTGC
>NZ_JBQFOU010000018.1:0-75070 GCF_056533845.1 Ruegeria sp. F5
AATTGAGCCTGGATGCTGGCGCTTTCGTCCGGGCGCTTGAGTATTCGAGCGGTAAAAATGCTTTTTTGTTTGGGAAGCCTTCGCCAGCGTTCTTCCACTCTGCCGCGCAAAGCATGGGGCTAGAGCCTGCTGACGTCACGATGATTGGCGATGATGCCGAAAGCGATATCGCGGGCGCTTTGAAGGCAGGCTTGGGCGCGGCTGTTCTGGTTCGAACCGGAAAGTACCAAGCTGGTGACGAGGCGCGTTATGAACCGAGACCCACTGCGACCGCAGACGGTGTTCATGCCGCTGTGGAACTTGTCATTGAAGGGCGGGATTGAGCGATATTGACACCGGCCCGTTTGACCCAATGTTCGCTGCGAACGCCATATCTGAGGTCCGTCGAACTAACTCAATGCAGGAAGCCCTCAGCCCGTTCTGTTTGTTACGACAAACTCCACGCGTTTTTAGCTATTGGTTGCCTTCGGTCGGCGCGACAAGCGATGCAGTGACGATGTCGCCCAAAGTGCGGACCACGCAGGCGCCTGAATGCGGTGCTCGGGCCAGAACCGATGGCCGCATTCGGCTCAACGCACCGGGCGATTTCTGCATTTCTTGGGCAATTGCGAACGACCGCAGGAAATCCGCATAGGGATCGCTGCCATTGCCGCGTGGTTCGTAGTTCAGACGCCCTTCGCGTATTCCTTCCTCGTAGATCGTTTCATCTTCTTTAATGGTGGCAACGACCCGGTTCTGATCCAGTTTTTCAGGATCAATGGCGGTGGGGTCTTGCGCCAACAGAACAAAATCCGCGAGCTTCCCGACCTCGATTGAGCCTTTTTGATCTTCCTCGAAATGCTGCCACGCTGGCCAGATTGTCAAAGCCTTCAAGGCCGTCATTACGTCAACGCGTTGGTGTGGCCCAAGAATGTCTCCGGAGCGGGTCCGGCGTGTAACGGTCGCATCGAGTATGCGCATGCTGTCGGGGAACGCCACCGGAGCATCATGGTGCGACCCGAACATCATGTCCCGTTCTGCGAGCCAGCCTGTGGGCGAAATATTGTCTGCGTTGACCGGTCCAACCGTGTGATCACGATGCCAATCACCCCAGTAAAACGTGTGCATCGGAAAAAGCGACGGAAACACGCCAAGGCGTTTATATGCATCCACCTGATCTTCACGCATGAACTGACCGTGGATCAGTACCGGGCGGTTTCCCGGGTCGCCGAAATTGGCTTGAGCAACCTCCAGCGCCGCGATCAGCATGTCCGAAGCACCTTCGCCATTGGCGTGCGTGATGATCTGGAAACCGTGCTCGTAGCACCAGTTCACAGCCTCCTGCACCTGCTCCATCGTTACGGCGGCATAGCCAGCGTAGCCCGCGGGATAGTCACCTACCGGATCGTAATAGGGTCGATCCCGAAGCGCCGTGAAGCCTTGCGGTGACCCATCGATGGTCAATTTACAGCCGCCAACGCGGATACCGTCTGCGTATTCGGATGAAGTGTTTTCAGCGATGTAGTCTTGTGCCTCCAACACGTCTGGAAACGCCACGACATCGATCGGGATTTTGCCTTCGGCGGCCACGGCTTTGAGGGCTTCCACCACTTCTGCAGAAGAACGCCCGTCTTGAGCCGTCGTATAGCCAAAACTGGCCCAGAGCTCCGCGCCTGCCTCGGCGAAGGCCAACAGGGCATCCGGGCCAAGTTGACCCAGAATTGGAACAAGCGCGCCGAAGAACGCATATTCCTCAAGAACTCCGTTTAGCTCTCTATTTGCGTCTCGCTGAATGATGCCACCGGCAGGATCCGGCGTGGACGCATCAAACCCCACAAGTTCCAGCGCCCTGGAGTTGGCGACCCCGATGTGCCCGGATTGATGCACAATGATAATTGGCAGGTCAGTTGATACTGCGTCCAACTCTCCGCGGGTTGGATGCCGCAGCTCAGCGAGTTGAGCGTTATCGTAGCCAAACCCGATGACAACACCTGCGCGTTCGACAGCGTCGGTGTTTTCTTCAACCCATACGCGCAACGTCTCTTGTAGACTTGCAATGTCCGTGACCTTGCCGTCAGGCGGGGCCAGCAAATTGGCTGAGAGCGCTTGCAATCCGCCAAACACTACGTGCCCATGACTGTCGACAAACCCCGGAAGCATCGCCCGGCCATCCAAGTCGAACAGTTCGGTGGCATCTCCCTGCTTGCTCATAACCTCTGTCAGACCACCGACCGCCAGAATGCGTCCGTCCTTGACGGCTACAGCCTCGACGGTCGGCTGTTCATCGTTGATCGTCAGGATTGGTCCGCCCGAATAGATCGTGTCGGCAATTTCCTGTGCGGTCGAAGAAGCTGCGATGATCGTGGTGCCAGCGAAAACTACTGATCCGAAAAGTCTAAATGACATCTGTTCGTTCCTTCAATTTGCATCAGAATAAACCCAGACGGTCGCCACATGGGTACTGCAGCATCAGGTGCCTTCGACTCGACCAGTATAAGCTTTTCTGAAGGATCGAGTCGCTGCCACAAGTTTTTTTGATCCACTAAAGCGTGAAAAGGGCTGTCCAGACTCATGAATTCAAATTTGAATTCAGCATTGGGTTCGGAGCCGATTTCGAAGGCAGCGCGGCGCTTCCGTGAGACAGTCGTTTGACACCCGCAATCAGCGCTGCGATGCCTCACCCGTCCGGCAAGGGGACCGTCGCAGGCATCCGTGGTATTGCTTGGCAAAGCGCTTTGGCACCGTCTACACTCCGAGAACGTTGGATATTACTTGGCGGAGCAACGTCATGACCAATGCATCTGTTCCTGCGACCCGGTTTCGCTGGACCATCATTGTCCTTTTGTTTTTGATCAACACGATTAACTATGTCGACCGCTCGGCGATTTCCTACGCGGCTCATGCCATTCAAAGTGAGTTCAGCCTGTCGGCTTCTCACCTGGGTTTGGTGCTAGGTGCATTCGGCATCGGGTATTTTCTTACCACGCTGCCCGGCGGTTATCTCGCAGATCGATTTGGAGCCCGCAGGACGTTTACGCTCGCGGTTTTGCTCTGGTCCGTTGCAATTGGCTGGACCGGCGCGGCGACGGGTTTCGCGATGCTTTATTGCGCGCGTATGGCACTTGGGCTCGCCGAAGGGCCGTCCTTTCCGGCGCATTCGCGGGTATTGGAGCGGTGGTTGCCGCCACATGAACGGTCCACCGCGATGGGCACCGCTTTGGTGGCGATCCCTCTGGCTTTGGCCGTGGGTGCCCCTTTGGCAACATATGTCATCGTCGAGTTTGGATGGCGCATCATGTTCTTTGGCCTCGCCCTGCTGGGCATGCTGTGGTTGCCCGCCTGGCTCTGGCTTTCCAGCGATTCACCGGAACAATCGCGTTTCGTGAATGATGCCGAACGGGACCTTGTGAACGAAGGTCGCAGGGATACGGGTGCACCCGCCAACAGCGACCGGATTTCGCGCCAGGACTTCAGGGTTCTGTTGAAAACCCCAACCCTTCTTGCCAGCTACTGGTCCTATTTTGTATTTGGGTATCTGATCTTTTTCGTGATGACCTGGTTGCCTGAATTCCTGCGGACGACCTATCACTTGGACCTCAAACAGATCGGATGGGCTGCTGCGATACCCTGGGCCGCCGCGGCAGTTACCTTGTATTCAGTGGGGCGCTTGTCGGACTGGTTGCTGATCAGAACCAGGACCCTTCGGATCGCGCGAACTTATCCTATGGCAATGCTACACGGTCTTGTTGCGCTGGCCGTTCTGCCGCTCGCCTTTGTGGACAGTCTTCCGATCGCGCTGATCTGCATATCGATCGCTGTATCCGCAGGACTTGGTGCCAACCCGATCTTTTATGCGGTCATAGCCGACATCGTGCCGCAACGCGCGGGGACCTGCATGGGCATTATGAATAGCGGTTTTGCATTGGCTGGTTTTCTGGCACCCGTCATCACTGGCTTCGCGCTGGACGCAACCGGTACGTTTTCAGTCGCGTTCGGGTTGATCGCCTTCTTTGCAGCATCGTCTGTGATCGGGTTGCTGGTGTGGCACCACCCGGATATCAGCGCCGAGGCCGCAAATCATTCGGAGGGTGGCGCTTTTTAACCTCGGGCCGGGCCTCATTGCGACGTGATTGAAACACTGCTTTTGAACGACCACACGCTGCAGCCAGCCTGAGCCGATTGGCACCGGCCCCAATCGTTCCGTTTTCCGGGACTGCCCAAAGTTAGATCACATTTTTCGCAGATATGCCCAAGAGACATATCCCTTTAACCCGCGCGCCCGCTTCAGGGAAACCCGGCACC
The DNA here is from genome assembly GCF_056533845.1 of Ruegeria sp. F5. NCBI lineage: Bacteria > Pseudomonadati > Pseudomonadota > Alphaproteobacteria > Rhodobacterales > Roseobacteraceae > Ruegeria > Ruegeria sp. F5. The sequence goes on from NZ_JBQFOU010000018.1 coordinate 4,282, forward strand.
AACGGGTGCCTCCGGTCTGCTCGCAACTGTGAACCCTCAACGCGGTTCCATTTGGAAGACCGACGATCACATTGAAACCTATTCCGGGCCCCGCCCGCAATTTCAGCATGTCTCCGTCTTCGACGCCAAAAACTTCGTATTGTCCAAGTGACGCCGCTGCTGCGGGTTCAAAATTGATGATCGCGCCTAGGAAAAACGCTGTTAACGGTGGGAAGATAAAACTTCGCATCTGTATGCCCGATTGTTGCCTCATCGGCGATCGTAGCGCCTCTGATCAACAAGAGGAACTGGCAGAGAACGGAAATTCGCGGGAAGCAGAGGCTGCGAGGTCGCTTGGCGCTTGCTCTCTCGGCGCTCAAGCGGACCAAAAGACAATTTCATGCAAGCGTCGTCGAGTGACCGCTACCCGAGACTTTGGACAGCTTGTTTTGCGAGACCAGCCAAAGGCCATCTTGCCGCCCAAGGTTCGATTTCGCGATGTCTGACTGAGGACAGGCAAATTCCCGCCGGGGAATTGGCAGATATCTTTTCATAACCCGCAATATCGTCGTAAAACTCCGAGACCACTCAAACCGACAATGAAGCTTCTTGCAGAACAGCGCCCGCAAAACGAATACGATTTGGTCGCCCCTGACCGGCATCGCCCGCGTTGCAGTTGCGATGGGGCTCGTTGTTCTTGTCTCTGCCTGCACACAAAACCCAAACGACGCGGATATCGATCCGGAACGTCAGTTGATGGCGCTGCAAGAGGTTTCGAAAAAGCAGGCTCGCGGGCAAAGGGTTTGGTGCGTGCCCTACGCACGCAATCTCAGCGGCATCGAAATTCGCGGCAACGCCAAAGACTGGTGGGGCAAGGCGCATAATATCTTTCAGCGAGGCAATGAACCGGTTGTCGGAGCTGTCATGTCGTTTCGGGCAACCCGCGGAATGCCCCTTGGCCATGTGGCTGTCGTCTCGGATGTTGTCACCGACCGTGAAGTTGTCGTGAACCACGCTAACTGGCACCGCAACAAGGTATCCTTGAAAATGGGCGTCAAGGATGTGTCCAAAAACAATGATTGGACGCTGGTCCGGGTCGAAAGCCATCCGGGCCGGTATGGCAGTTTCTACCCGGTGAACGGATTCATCTACCCGAAAGATGACGGTTAGACCAAACCGAATTCCCTTCGCGCCCATCGAGAACCCGTGGAAGGCGTTGCAAGCGTCCCTCACCTTGAAAACAAGTCTTGTGCATTAACTGACTGTTTAGTGAAGACGAATGATGGCGGTTTTTCGTAGCTCGGAAAGAGTAAAGCCTGAATTTGGATGTCTGCTTTTCTGGTTGGGTATCTGGGTCAAACCCGTTTTCCTTCGTTGCACGGGATCAGTGTCGCTCAGTCGGGTCACGCTTCTCTTCGCAGTCCGGGTGATACCGGGTGGGGCATCGCTGCACGCATGTGTCGGATTGGTTGCGGATAGCATCGGTTAGGGACGCGCTCCTCGTTCCGGACGTTCTCTGCGCACGTGACTGTCCTTGTCAAAATAAGCACCGCGAACATTGCCGCTTCCACCCTGTTCGCGGTTTTGTTCCACAAGGTTCCGTGGTCAGGTTTTTGCCGTTCCGGGTAAGAGCTTGAAAGCCTTCAGTGCCTGCTCGGCCACTTCAACGCCTTGTTCCTGTACGAAATGTCCCGCCTGCTCAACCTCCATCGGCTCGGGACAGCCGCGGATCACCGTCTGCATATGGCGCATCACGTTGGGGCCGAGCATCTTGTCCTGCATTCCGATTGCCATGAAGGTTTCACCTGTCCATTCCTGCGACCAGAACTTGCCTGCGCGTTGCGAGATCGCGACGCCAGGGGCATCCATCGTGGTGGCGACCATCTGCGGGAACCGGCGCACACCGGCCTTGTAGCGCACATCCGGGAAGGGTGCGGCATAGGCTTCGGCTTCAGCGGCGGTGATCTCGGGGGCGTATTTCTGCATGACTGCCGCGAGCGGCACATCAGGGTTCGCAGTGATCGTTGCCTTCCATTCGTCAAAAGCGGGGTTGTTGGCGGGGCCTGCCATAAGCGCGGTGTTCATGATGAGCAGGCGATTGAAACGATCAGGCATCTCCATCGGAAGGGTCAGACCCAAAAGCCCACCCCAATCCTGACAGACCAAGGTGACGTTCCGCAGGTCCAGCCGCGCGATCAGGGCCAGCATGTAATTCCGGTGAAAGTCAAAATGATAGGTTTCGTCGTCGATCGGCTTGTCAGAGCGCCCGAACCCAAGCCAGTCGGGGGCGATCACCCGCACGCCAGCGCGCATAAAGACCGGGATCATCTTGCGATAGAGGTAGCTCCATGTAGGTTCGCCATGCAGGCAAAGAAACACCTCGTCAGCGTCACGCGGACCTTCGTCCAGATTGTGGCCGCGCAGGCCCTCGTAACCAGGTAAGTCTTCTACATAATGCGGGGTGAAACCGTAATCCGGCAGGTTCTCGAATCTTTCGTCGGGTGTGCGGAGGGCTTCGATCACGGCGATACCTCTGGTTTGGGGAGCTTTTGAAGAAGATACTTAGTTTCTCAGAGCGTCAATGTGCAGCAGTGCTCGACAGCGTGTTCAACACCACCACCCCGGTGACAATCAGCCCGATACCGGCAATTCCGGCAAGGTCCAGCTTCTGCCCGAAAATCACGAACCCGAGCAGCGCGACCAGTACGATGCCAAGCCCCGCCCACATCGCATAGGCAACACCGATGGGGATCGATTTAAGCGCGAGCGTCAGGAAGTAAAAGGACAGCCCGTAGAAGGCGACCATGAGCGCCGTTGGCAAGGCTTGGGTGAACTGTTCCGACTTCTGGAGAAAGGCTGTGCCCGTCACCTCGAAAACAATGGCAAGCGTCAGGGCAAGGTAGGGAATGGTGAGGAAATGCATGCGGTTGGTCCTTTGGTCAATGGATCTACGCCGTGGTACGCCCGCACCGACTGGCGTTTTCCGGGGTTTGCAGCTTTAGGGTTTTAGGTCATATGACCTAACTTGACACCGATTTAGGTCAATTGACCTTGGTGGTCAAGAGGCGTATGTGCAGCCGTAAGTTAAAAAATTGCCAAAGGGGGCCGCATGGCCGCACAGGACCGCAAGACCTTAATACTCGACGCGACCGAAGCGCTGCTTCTGGAAATCGGCAATGCGGAACTGACTATGCGAAAGGTGGCCGCTTGTGCGGGGATCAGCCTGGGCAACCTGCAATACCATTTTGCGACACGCGAAGACCTGCTGCTTGCGCTGCTGCTGCGCTTCCTTGAGCCGTACGAGGCCAACTTGAACAGGCGGGACACCGACGGTTCGGCTGATCTGAAGGCGACGCTGCGCAGCTTGTTCCTCGAGGTCCTGTCGCATCCGGATTTCGACCGCTATTCGACCATTTTCAAAGAAGTCTGGGCGGCGGCAAACCATTCGTCCGACATTCAGGCTGCACTCGACGCCTACTATGCGCGCCTCGCAGCCTTTTATCAGTCCTCGTTGGTTAGGGCGGGCGTAGAGCCGTTGCAGGCAGGCCAAGCCGTGCTGATTTTGCTCCCCCTGTTGGAAGGTTCTTGCGTGAACCGCAAGGTGCTTGGCAAATCCGCCGAAGAACTCGCCACCGCCTGGACCGAGGCCTTTGCCCTGATCCTTGGGCAGGAAAGATAGCGGACTTGTGCATGGTGAGGGCTCCAAGTTGCCCACCGCGCTAGTCAACCAGCATCGCGTTCTCTTCGCCTGCAACGAACGGCTGGTTCAACAGGCGGCGCTGCAGAATTTTGAAGATGTGTCGCCACCCTCGAATTGGCACTCTCATCCAGCGGCCAGCGCAACCAATCTTTCAAGTGCAACACGAACTGGTGACGCACACCGGATCGGTGCGCCTCGGACCAAAAATTTGGAGCGAGCCAAATACCCGCTCGTCGTTTTGGACTGAGTGATCCTTGTTCTGCACAGCGTCAGGAACCGAAATGGCCTCCAGAGTTCCTTACGGCAGCGTTTCACGCGCATCTGCGACTACGGCGGTCAGATGTCCTGTCCCGGTGCTTCCAAAGGACCTCCGGGCGCCAGCAAGGCCCGTTCGGACAGCCACGGGTTCAGCTCAAGCGCATCGGTCAAGGCATCCCGCGCCTCGGCCAGACGGTTGAGGCCCAACAGGGTCAGCGCCCGGCCGATCATCGCCGCCACGTGGTTTGGCGACAATTCCAGCGCGGCGTCCAGATCGATTAGGGCGGCCGCGAAATCCTGTCTGAGGTAGTTCACAAAGGCACGCTGGTTGTACCCCTCGGCATAGTTCGGGCAATACGCGACCAGTTGATTCAACTCGCCCAAGGCTCCGATCAGGTCCCATGCCTCGCGCCGGGCCATGCCGCGATTCAGCAGCGTTTGGGATTTTGCGTCGGGCGCGTCCGTCCACAACTCCCACATCTGGTGCGAGATCACCCGGGCGTCGCTTTGCGACTCGGCCCGCTGAACCTGCGCAATCAGCGCATCCACACCGTCGATATGGTCCGGCGCGGCGGGGCAGTCCTGCGCCTCGGCGGCGGTGGCGATTGCCGCGAGCACGGCCAGCATGGGGAACATCCGCTTCATACCCCAATGGTGGGGCTGGATCGGTATCCGTCAACTCGGACTGTCGGGCGCGCCCAGCAGCCCGGTCTCTTTCACCGCCTCCATCGCCACGAAGGTCGAGGTATTGGCGACATGCGGCAGCGACGAGATTTTTTCCGCCAGCACCGCCCGGTATTCCGACATCGACCCGGTCCGAACCTTGAGCAGATAGTCGAAATTGGATGCAATCATATGAGCCTGTTCGATCTCGGGGATCCGGCGAACCGCCATGTTGAACTCTTTCAGCGCCTTTTCGCGGGTGTCCGTCAAGCGCACTTCGACAAAGGCCACGTGGTCCAGCCCAAGGCGAATCGGATCGAGCATGGCCCGGTAGCCGGTGATGACCCCCTCGGCCTCAAGCCGCTTCAGGCGCGCCTGTGTCGGCGATTTCGACAATCCGATCTGCCGGGCCAGGTCCGCGACCGAGACACGGCCATCTTCCGCAAGTACCTTTAGAATGGATTGATCGAACCGGTCCAATCCCGGAAAGTCTTTTTGCATCGCCTATGACCTGAATTTCAGTAGATTAGCCTACACTATCACATTCTTCAGGCCATTGTCCCGCCAATTAGCGGCTATAGTGCTAAAAAGCCCCGGAGTAGACATGTCCCACAGCCTGCGCACCCAGATCGATTCTCAGACCTATGCGGATCAAGCCGCCATTCTTGGCACCTTGATCAGCCAATCCGCCCTGTCCGATGCGGACCGCAGCGCCATCTGCGAGGCCGCCGCCGGGCTTGTGCGCGACATCCGCTCCAGTACCTCACCGGGGATGATGGAGGTGTTTCTGGCGGAATACGGCCTGTCCACCGACGAAGGCGTGGCCCTGATGTGTCTGGCCGAGGCGCTGTTGCGGGTGCCCGATGCGGAAACCATCGACGCGCTGATCGAAGACAAGATCGCCCCGTCCGATTGGGGCAAGCATCTGGGCCAATCCTCGTCCTCGCTGGTCAACGCCTCGACCTGGGCGCTGATGTTGACGGGCAAGGTACTGGACGAAGGCAAAACCTCACCGGTCAGCGCGCTGCGCGGGGCAATCAAACGGCTGGGCGAGCCGGTGATCCGCACCGCTGTCGGGCGCGCGATGAAAGAAATGGGCCGTCAGTTCGTTCTGGGCGAAACCATCCAGTCCGCCATGGACCGCGCCCGCGGGATGGAGGCGAAGGGCTACACCTATTCCTACGACATGCTGGGCGAGGCCGCCCGGACCGAGGCCGACGCCGCCCGCTACCACCTGTCCTATTCGCGCGCCATTGCCGCCATTGCCGAGGCCTGCACCCACGACGACATCCGAGCCAATCCGGGGATTTCGGTCAAGCTGTCGGCCTTGCATCCGCGCTACGAGCTGGCACAGGAAGACCGGGTGATGGACGAACTGGTCCCCCGCCTGCGCGCGCTGGCGCTGCTGGCCAAGGCGGCGGGCATGGGCCTGAATGTGGACGCGGAAGAGGCAGACCGTCTGTCGCTGTCCCTGCAGGTCATCGAAGAGGTCATGGCCGAACCCGCCTTGGCAGGCTGGCACGGCTTCGGCATCGTTGTGCAGGCCTATGGCCCGCGCGCCGGGCTGGTACTGGATACGCTCTACGACATGGCCCAGCGCCATGATCGCAAGCTGATGGTCCGCCTCGTCAAAGGCGCTTATTGGGATACCGAGATCAAGCGCGCGCAGGTCGAAGGGGTCGATGGCTTCCCGGTCTTCACCCACAAGGCGGCGACGGATGTGTCCTATATCGCCAATGCCCGCAAGCTGCTTGGCATGACCGACCGCATCTATCCGCAATTCGCCACCCATAACGCCCACACGGTCAGCGCCATTCTGCATATGGCCGAGGATCAGCCGTTTGAGTTCCAGCGCCTGCATGGCATGGGCGAGACTTTGCACCAGATCGTGATGGACAAGCAAACCACCCGCTGCCGGATTTACGCCCCGGTCGGCGCGCATCGGGACCTGCTGGCCTATCTGGTCCGCCGTCTGTTGGAGAACGGGGCGAATTCATCCTTCGTCAACCAGATCGTCGACGAAAACGTACCGCCCGAGGAGGTCGCTGCCGATCCTTTTGTTGCGGTTCGGACGCCCCCTGCCCCTCTGACGACCGGGCCGGAACTGTTCCAGCCCGAACGCCCGAACTCCGTCGGGTTTGATCTGAAACATACGCCGACGCTCGACCGGATCGACGGCGCACGGGATCCGTTTCGGGCGCAACACTGGTACGCGCAGCCATTGTTGTCGGACACGGCCCAGCCGGAGGCGGATGAGCCCGTTATCAACCCGGCGCAACCGCAGGACAGGCCGGGCGCGGTCGCACCGGCCAGCGCTGCGGATGTCGAACTGGCTTTGGCGACGGCCAGCCCGTGGCAAGCGCCCGCCGACGAGCGCGCCCGTATCCTGAACGCCGCCGCCGATCTGTACGAGGCGCATTATGGCGAGCTTTTTGCCCTGCTGGCGCGCGAGGCCGGTAAATCCCTGCCGGACGCTGTGGCCGAACTGCGCGAAGCGGTGGATTTCCTGCGCTACTACGCGGCCAATATTCCCGATGCCGAACCCGCCGGGCTGTTCACCTGCATCAGTCCGTGGAACTTTCCGCTGGCGATCTTCACCGGCCAGATTTCAGCGGCCCTTGCCACTGGCAATGCGGTTCTGGCCAAGCCCGCGCCACAGACCCCTCTGATCGCGCACCGGGCGGTTCAGTTGCTGCACGAAGCCGGCGTGCCGCGCGATGCGCTGCAATTGCTGCCGGGCGGACCGGCGGTGGGGGCAGCCCTGACCTCGGACGATCGGGTAAACGGGGTGGCCTTCACCGGCTCTACCGCGACCGCGCTGAAAATCCGGGCGGCGATGGCGGACCATATGCGCCCGGGCACGCCGCTGATCGCCGAAACCGGCGGGCTTAACGCGATGATCGTCGACAGCACCGCCCTGCCCGAACAAGCCGTTCAGTCCATCATCGAAAGCGCGTTCCAATCCGCCGGTCAGCGCTGTTCCGCCCTGCGCTGCCTGTACCTGCAAGAGGATATCGCCGACGACGTGTTGACCATGCTACAAGGCGCGATGGATGCGCTGCTGGTGGGCAACCCGTGGCTGATCTCGACCGATTGCGGGCCGGTGATCGACAAACAGGCGCGGCAAGGGATTGCGGATCACGTCGCAAATGCCCGGGCCGAAGGGCGCGTGCTCAAAGACCTCGGCACCCCGCCCGAGGGCACCTTCATTGCCCCGACCCTGATCGAAATCCCCGGCATCGCCGCGCTGGAGCGCGAGATATTCGGGCCCGTCCTGCATGTGGCCCGCTTCCAGTCGCAAGAGATCGACCAGGTCATCGCCGATATCAACGCAACCGGCTACGGCCTGACTTTTGGCCTGCACACAAGGATCGACGACCGTGTGCAGCACGTGACCGAGGCGATCCACGCGGGCAATATCTATGTGAACCGCAACCAGATCGGTGCCATCGTCGGCTCGCAACCTTTCGGAGGCGAGGGTCTTTCGGGCACCGGCCCCAAAGCCGGCGGTCCGAGCTACATGGCCCGGTTTTGCGCGCCGGATCGTCAGACCACGGACGAGACATGGGAGGCCACGGCAGACATCCCGGCGCTGCAGGGCCAACCGGCCCCGGCAACCTCGCAGCTATTGCCCGGCCCGACCGGTGAATCGAACCGGCTGACCGAATTCCCGCGCCCGCCGCTTCTGTGCATGGGTCCGGGCGAAACTGCCGCGCGGGCACAGGCCGAGGCGGTTCTGGCACTGGGTGGCACGGCTATTGAAATGACCGGGATGGCGGACCTGCACCGGTTGGAGAACCTGACCGGCATCTCGGGGGTTCTCTGGTGGGGGGATGAAGAAACCGCCCGTCAGATCGAGGCGCATCTGTCCCGCCGGAATGGCCCCATCCTGCCGCTGATCCCGGGCGAACCCGACCGCGCCCGGGTTCTGGGCGAACGCCATGTGTGCGTCGATACCACTGCCGCAGGCGGCAATGCGGCCCTTCTGGGAGGTGCGGCGTAACCGGCCCTTGACGCTGGGCGGGGAAAAGCCCAGCGTCGCGCCATGTTTCCTATTCGCGATCATAACCCCTCGGGGCGGACACCTTATGTCGTTTATGCGCTGATGGCCGCGAACATACTGATCTTTCTCAGCTATGTCGGGATCATGAATGACGGGCCGCTGATCAACCGGCTGTTTTTCGACTATGCGATCATCCCGGCCCGCATCAGTGACGGCGTCGCGTTCGAGACCTTCGTGACCTCGATGTTCCTGCACGGCGGATGGATGCATCTGGCCGGGAACATGCTGTTCCTGTGGATTTTCGGCGACAACCTCGAAGATGAGATGGGCCATCTGCCCTTCCTGCTCTTTTACCTCGTCGCCGGGGTCGGGGCCGGTCTTATCCATGTGGTCACTGCACCGGATTCGGTTGTGCCGACAATCGGCGCGTCCGGGGCCATCGCGGGCGTCATGGGCGGGTATCTTTTGCTCTTCCCGAAGGCGCAGGTGGATATCCTGCTGATCCTGATCGTCTATTTCCGCGTCTTCTCGATCCCCGCATTCGTCATGCTGGGGGTCTGGCTGGCGATGCAGTTCATGGGCAGCCTGGCCAGCAACCCGGACCAGGGTGGCGTGGCCTATTGGGCGCACACCGGAGGGTTCATCGTCGGTCTGATTCTGTGCGTGCCGCTATGGCTGAAACGCGGGGGCACGCAGTTCTGGAACCGAACGCATGGCCATCCGCCGCACCCCGAGGCCAAATACCGGCTGTCCCGGTCCCGTATCCCCCGGGTGCCGCGCAGATAGCCGGCCGGTGGTTTAGCCCCGGATCACCTTGGCGAACGTGTCAAAGATCGGCTCGTTGGCGCAGATGACCTCACCGTCTTCCAGAACGCTGCCTTCGGGGTTCAGCGACTGAACAAAACCGCCCGCTTCTTTGACAATGATGATCCCGGCGGCCACGTCCCAGGCATTCAGGCGGCGTTCCCAGAAGCCTTCATAGCGGCCCGCGGCGACGTAAGCCATGTCCAGCGCCGCGGCGCCCCAGCGCCGGACGCCAGCGCAAGTCGGCATCAGACGCGCCAGATCCTGCAGCGTGGCAGGCAGGTCGGACCGGCCACCAAAGGGCAGGCCAGTGGAAAAGATCGACTCGATCATGCGATGACGGCCCGAGACGCGGATGCGGGTGTCGTTCATCCACGCGCCCTCGCCTTTTTCGGCAAAGAACATCTCGTCCTTGGCGGCGTCGTAAATCACACCGGCGACGATCTTGCCTTTGTGTTCAAGCGCGATCGACACAGCCCAGTGCGGCAGCCCGTGCAGAAAGTTTGTGGTGCCGTCCAGCGGATCGACGATCCAGCGGCGCGTCGGGTCTTCGCCGTCCTGACCACCGCCTTCTTCGCCCAGCCAGCCATAGGTCGGACGGGCACCCAGCAGTTCTTCCTTCAGAATGTTCTCGGCCGCGATATCTGCCTTTGAGACAAAATCGCCCGCGCCTTTCATCGACACCTGCAGGTTCTCGACTTCACGAAAATCCTTGACCAAAGAACGCCCCGCTTTACGCGCGGCCTTGATCATGATGTTGAGGTTTGCACTGCCAACCATTGTCCAAAGGCTCCTGTCCGGTCAAACCGCGCGTATACTGGGGCAATGCGTCCTTGCCAAGAGGAATGATTTGCATAGCCGCCCTTCTGCAAATGCCGTTACTGGGCCTGCAGCTTGCGGGCCTCGTCCCGGGCCAGTTTCACCAGTTCCTGCACAAAGGGTTTTTCCAGATCCTCGGCCCGGACAGCGGCGTAGAGACGGCGTGTGATGCCGTCTTTGGTCAGGGGTCGCGTCACGTAGTCCGAGTTGTATTTGACCTCGCGCACCACCCAGTCGGGCAGCACCGAAACCCCCCGGTTGGATGCCACCAGCAACAGGATCACGGCGGTCAGCTCCACCTGCCTGATCGAGGCTGGCTCGACCCGTGCCGGGATCAGCAACTGGCTGAACACATCCAGCCGGGTGCGTTCGACCGGATAGGTGATCAGGGTCTGACCGCGAAAGTCTTCGGCCTCGATGAACTCCTTTTCAGCCAGCGGGTGGGCGGAGGCCGCAACGAAGACGGCGTTATAGTCGAACAGTTCCACAAACTCGACACCGGGCAGGTCTTCGGGGTCGGAGGAGACCACCAGATCAACCTCTTCCTTCTGCAGGGCGGGCAGCGCGTCAAACGCCAGTCCGGGGCGAATATCGACATCCACATCGCCCCAGGATTTCCGAAAAGATTCAAGCACCGGAAACAGCCATTCGAAACAGGCATGGCATTCGATGGCGATATGCATCCTGCCGGTGCGCCCGTCGCGGAGCGAGGAAAACTCCTGCTGCGCGGCTTCGACCTGCGGCAGAATCTGTTCCGCCAGACGCAGCAGGCGCAGGCCCGCAGCCGACAGCTTCATCGGCTTTGACCGGCGCAGGAACAGTTCGACCCCGGCCTGATCTTCTAACCCTTTGATCTGATGGCTCAGCGCGGATTGGGTGATGTTCAGCTGATCGGCCGCACGCGCCAGCCCCCCGCATTCGTAGATCGCCTTGATTGTCCGCAGGTGGCGAAACTCAATATGCATCTTTCATCAGGCTCATGTTGTTCTTGAGGAATATGAGTTTGTCTCACATTGCATGTCATGGCACAAGGGCTCAGGCACATGCAGTGAGGCTATGATGATCAGACCTGATATCTCTTTCGAGTTCTTCCCGCCCAAGACGTTGGAGGCCTCATTCCGCCTGTGGGACACGGTTCAGACCCTCGCCCCGCTGGATCCGCGTTTTGTCTCGGTCACATACGGTGCCGGCGGGACGACACGGGAACTGACCCGCGATGCGGTTGCGACCCTGCACAAATCTTCCGGACTGCCGGTTGCGGCACATCTGACCTGCGTTGATGCCTCGCGTCAGGAAACGCTCGAGATCGCTGACACCTTCGCGAAAGCGGGCGTTCAGGACATCGTCGCCCTGCGCGGCGACCCGCCAAGCGGTCAGGACCGGTTCGTGCCGCACCCCGAGGGGTTTGCAAACTCGATCGAACTGATTTCCGCGCTGGCCGAGACCGGCAAGTTCAACATCCGGGTCGGTGCCTACCCCGAGAAACACCCCGAAGCCCGCGACACGGCGGCGGATGTCGACTGGCTCAAGGCCAAGCTGGATGCGGGCGCGGATGAGGCGCTGACCCAGTTTTTCTTCGAGGCCGAGACCTTCTTCCGCTTCCGCGATGCCTGCGCCAAGGCTGGGATCGACAAGCCGATTGTACCCGGCATCCTGCCCATCGAGAACTGGAAGGGCACCCGCAGCTTCGCCAAGCGCTGCGGCGCGCTTGTCCCGACCTGGCTTGAAGATGCGTTCGCAAAGGCAGTGCGCGACGACCGCGAAGATCTGCTTGCCACCGCGATCTGCACCGAACTGTGTTCGGACCTGATCGAAGGCGGTGTGGACAAGCTGCATTTCTACACGCTGAACCGCCCGGAACTGACCCGCGACGTCTGTTTCGCGCTGGGAATCACACCCAAGGCCGACTTGCAGAACGTCGCCTGAGCCCTCCACTTCCCTGTACTTGCCCGGATCGCCCTGCGGTCCGGGTGTTTTTTGTGTTCCACAAAGATCAAAACGCACGCGCCCGCGACCCTAAGCCCGTCGGTGCGACACACAATCCCGGTCCCGCCGCCCCATTGTTTTCTGTAACTGCTTCAATTTCGGGCGGAATTTGACAAAGCGCTGACATTCGACATTGTGAACATGTGTTGTTTAATGAGTGAGTTGGTTATGGAGCCTGTCGATAAGATCAGGGCGCGACGTGATGCATTGGCGGACCTCGGGTTAGAGCCCAATGCCAGTGCCGATGACATCAGGGATGCCTGGCGGCAGATCGCCTTTCACGCACATCCTGATCATACCAGCGGGAATTGTGCGAATTTCTCACGCGCCAAGGCGGCCTATGATTTTCTGCGCAAGCAAGGCCTGACGGTGAAAGGCGCGGCCGGGTCGGTGGCACGGATGCCGCGGCGGCCCCGTCTGAAGAAACGCATCATCGAATTGCCGCAGGATGACATTGCCACCTGCAAGGCCATGCTGGGCGCGGACCGGGCCTTGGCGCATAGCCCCGAGGCAAACGGGGCTGGTTCGAAAGATCAGGCCGATAACGCTTCGGACCATGTGCCGGACGCGGTGGGGTGCTTTGGCCGCCATCTGACGTATTTCGTGACCACTCCGGTCTGCCGGGGTGCAAACCGCGTGGCGTTGCCGACCTCGGTGCTGTCGGGCACACGCAACATCGAAACCGAAGTTCTGAGTTTCCAGTCCAGGGATTCCGGGTCCGGTGAAGTCGTGGTGCCCGATACAATCTGCGAACGAAAGTTCCCCGGCGCCAAAAGCGTGCGGATCAGGTTCGAGGCCGATCAGGAAACCCGAGACGAATTCTGGCTGAGCGCGTGATCGGCCACGAAAGTGCCCGGCTCTTTCGGGGGGAGAGCCGGGCTAGGGACGGTTACCCGCGTCTTAGTTTGTCACGGGACCTTCCGAGGTAAACTTGGGAATGACATTGGTCGAGGCTGCCCCGCCTTCAATGCCCGGCCAGTTGCCTTCGGCCAGGTTGATGTTGCCGGGAACGTCTTCCTCCCAAAAGCCGACCACGACGTCGGTGATGTTCAGATACAGCTTGTCATCGACGATCCGCCACAGGTTCGGGTTGGCCGGAACCTTGCCGCCCTTGGACACACCATAGGCACAATGGCCATCATACTGCGGCGCGTAGAAAGCGGGGTTTTCCAGGAATTTGTCGCGGTTTTCTTCCGTGGCAAACGCCCAGGTGGCACCGTTGTATTCTGCGGTTATGTCGGCTTTACCGCGCACACCTTGCGGCTGTGTCTGGCCAACTGCAACCTGATCCAGATCGCGATAGGCGACAACATCATAGCCGGACACGGCAAAGCCGGTGCCGTCGACATATTGCGGGCCGGCAAATGCCGGGACTGCCAGAACCAGTGCCGTCGCAAAAGACAGGGCAAAGCGTTTCATGGGGTCATTCCTTTTACTAGTTTCGAGGTGCCGTTCCGGCATGACTGTCATGACAATAGGCGATTCCTTTCTGCTGCGTAGTCCCCCTCGCGCCGCTGTGACCGGGACGGGTATTTTGTGAGCGGTTTATTACAGACCCGGCCCGATTGATGGGTTGGACTCTGGCTTTTTTGGGCATTAGCTCTAACATGGTCGGGCTCGCGGCCCCGGCAGTCGCAAGAAAGGCAACAAATGAGCGATCAATCCACTTACACCCCCCCGGCCGTTTGGACATGGGACAGCGAAAGCGGCGGGCGGTTCGCAAATATCAACCGGCCCATTGCCGGGGCGACCCATGACAAGGACCTTCCTGTAGGGCACCACCCTCTGCAGCTTTATTCACTGGCCACCCCCAATGGCGTCAAAGTGACCGTCATGCTTGAGGAACTGCTGGCGCTGGGTCATGAAGGTGCCGAATACAACGCCTGGCTGATCAACATCGGCGAAGGCGACCAGTTCAGCTCGGGCTTTGTCGGAGCCAACCCGAACTCCAAAATCCCCGCCCTATGGGACCGGTCCGGCGAGAACCCGGTGCGTGTGTTCGAAAGCGCCTCGATCCTGTTCCATCTGGCCGAGAAGTTTGACGCCCTCCTGCCGAAATCCGGCCCCGAGCGCGCCGAGGTCATGAACTGGGTGTTCTGGCAGATGGGCAGCGCACCGTATCTTGGCGGCGGCTTCGGCCATTTCTATGCCTATGCGCCCGAGAAGTGGGAATATCCGATCAACCGCTTTGCGATGGAAGCCAAGCGCCAGCTGGACGTTCTGGATCGCGAACTGGCCGACAAGACCTACATCGCGGGCGAAGACTATACCATTGCCGATATGGCGATCTGGCCCTGGTACGGCCAACTGGTTCTGGGCCGGCTCTACAGCGCGGCTGAATTCCTTGACGTGGGCTCCTACAAGAACGTCATGCGGTGGGCCAAGGCGATCGACGAACGCCCGGCTGTGCAGCGTGGCCGTATGGTCAACCGTGCCTTTGGCGAGCCCCATACACAATTGCACGAACGTCACGACGCCAGTGATTTTGAGACCCGCACGCAGGACAAGCTGGAACCGGCGGCAGAATAATTCGCTAGATCACGCGGCGCGTTGGTTGCCGCGTGGTCTACCTGAGAACGGGCGGTTTGTCCGGGTCAGAGCCGGGGGCCTCGCGCACCGGGTTTAATGGCTCGGGTTGCGGCAGATCGAACCGCAGGCCGGTTTTGGCCAACAGCGCGGCGGCGGCGTCCTCGGGTGCGAAGAAGCCGACATCCATCGCGCCCGCCTCGACGCCCGAAAACGTCAGCGCCTCGGACGCGGCTTTGGCCAGCGCGGGCTCCGCGCCTTCGACGGCCCCGACAAAACCCAGCATATGCCCGGCGGCTCCGCCTTGTAATTTGGTGGCCACCAGATAAGCAGCCTGCGCCAATCCGCCAGCCGTTGCCAGTTTGGCATCCAAAGCCGCCAAAAGCGTATCGGGAAGGCCCGCAGGCGGCAGGAATTCTGCCAATCTCTCCTGAACCTCTTCGGGGCCGTGCTGCAAGGTTTCAGCCAGCCAACCCAGCGCCTCGGACGGGATCAGCATCGAGGATGGGGCAGTTTCAAGGTTCAATCCCAGCCCGATCCCCTGCCCCGCCAGCATTGCCGACAGCACCCGCCCGGACAGCGCGACATAAGGCACGGGGCGTCCGGCGAACTGGGCCAATCGATCCTCGCGATCAAAGGCCAGTACAAAGCGCCCGTCGGCGACGTCAAACAGCTCGGGATGGATGTTGTCGCCCTGCGCCTCTTCCGTCAGCATCAGGAACAGTTCGCTGTCGGCGAGCCGTTCGAAAAACCTCAGCCGCGCGGCATCGTCCTGCGGGGCGGCTTGCATCGCGGCATGGGCTGTGTCCAGCGCCGTGGTCTCAGTCATTCAGCACCTCTTGTACCCGGGCGCGCAGGACCGGCAGCAGGTCGGCCTGAAACCACGGGTTTTTCTTCAGCCATGCCGTATTGCGCCAGGATGGATGAGGCAAGGCAAAGACCCGCGGCGCATGGTCTCGCCAGTTACGCACGGTTTCAGTGACAGAGCTGCGCGCGCGCAGGTGATACTTGTGCGCATGCCCGCCCACCAACACCGTGAGGGGCACCTTCCCCAAATGCTGCATCACCCGATCATGCCAGGTCTTTCGGCAGATGGCGGGCGGCGGCAGATCGGCATTGCGCGCGTCATAGCCCGGAAAGCAAAAGGCCATCGGCACGATGGAGACACGCCCGCGGTCGTAGAAAACAGCCTCATCAATGCCCAGCCAGTCACGCAGACGATCGCCGGACGGGTCGGTAAAGGGCCGACCCGACTCGTGCACCCGCGCGCCGGGGGCCTGACCGGCAATCAGGATCGGCGTGCCCGGTCGAAACCACACGACAGGCCGGGGCTGATGGGCCGTGGCGGTTTCGGCAAACCGGTCGGCGCATAACCGGCAATTGCTGATTTCACGGGCCAAAGAATTCATCTGATCGCAAGATTCTCTGAACTAGGGTCGATGCATGGTACCTGAAACAGATAAGCGCTATGGCGGCGGCGTCCAACTCCTGACCCGGCTTGCGCATAGTCAACATAGGCAGAGCACATTGATCATTTGTTTCAAAATTCGACATAATGTGGCCAATATGGGCCGGTAAGGTTAACGCTTCATCGCCGATCCATAAGAGCGATAAGAAAATGAGCAGCAGGCCGTGAATGCTTGAGTTCGAGAATGTCAGCAAGTCCTTCTGGACCGGGACGCGCCGCAAGGTGATCCTGGACCAGGTCTCGTTCCGGATCGAGCTTGGCAAATCGCTGGGTGTGCTGGCCCCCAACGGCACCGGAAAAACCACGCTGATCAACATGATGGCGGGGCTTGAGAAACCCGACGAAGGGGTCATCCGGCGCGACTGCCGGGTCTCGTTCCCGATGGGGTTTACCGGCGGCGTGTCCAACAAGATGTCAGCGCTGGAAAACGCGCGCTACATCGCCAAAATCTACGGCATGGACCCCGATTATGTCGAGGCGTATTGCAACTGGCTGTGCGGTCTGGGCGAGTATTTCAACCAGCCGCTGGCGACCTATTCGTCGGGCATGCGGGCCCGGTTCACCTTTTCGCTGATGCTGGCGCTGGATTTCGACATGTACCTGATTGACGAGGGCATGCCCTCGACAACCGATGTCGAGTTTAACAAGAAAGCGGGCTCGATCCTGCAGGAAAGGCTGCGGACCACGACGCTGGTGATCGTGTCCCACAGCCCCGCGACGCTTGAAAAATTTGCGCAGCAGGCGGCGGTTCTACTGGACGGGCAGCTTTACATGTTCGAAACCTTGGAAGAGGCAAAACAGTTATATGACTACGAAACCCAAGGTTAAGAAATACAACTGGCGGCGCAAGGCGCAGGCCGACGGCGGCGCCGAAGCGCGGTCCGAGGCGATGGCGCGCATCCGCAACGCGACGCAGGGGCCTTCTGCAGCGAATGAGCCGCAAGTTGGAACCGAGTTGGATGAGATCAAGCGCGAGGGCCTGACAGGCCGCCAGTTGCGTGTCGCCCGGCGGCTGGCGCAGAAACACGGGTTGGCGGCGACCTCGGATTATGATGCGGTGCGTCTGTTGCGCAAACAGGGCATCGATCCGTTTGAACGGACCAATCTGCTTGATCTGGCGGCGCAAAAAAAGCCCGAGGATGCCGCCGCCAAAGACAAGGTGAAGATCCAACTGCCGCAAACGGTGCGGGACGAGTCAAAAAACCTGCCGGGGCCCGAGATGAGCCCGGCAGAGCGCCGCAATCTGGAAATCGGTCAGATTCAAAAAGACATCGCCAAGCGCCGTCGCCGCAAGCTGTTTGCGCTGTTCGCGCGTCTGGCCGCTTTTGTGGTGCTGCCGACCTTTGTCGTCGGTTTCTATTTCTACCGCATCGCAACGCCGATGTACGCCAGCGATTCCGAGTTTCTGATCCTGCAGGCGGATGGCGGCCCCGGCAGCATTGGGGGCCTTCTGGCCGGAACCCAATTCGCAACGACGCAGGATTCCATTTCCGTGCAGTCCTTCCTCGAATCCAAAGAGGCGCTTTTGCTGCTGGATCAGGACGCCGGGTTTTCCGAGGTGTTCAAACAGGACTGGATCGACCCGATCCAACGGCTGGCCCCGGATGCAACGCTGGAGGACGCCTATAAGCTGTTCAAACGCATGATCACCATCGGCTACGACCCGACCGAAGGGGTCATCCGGATGGAGGTCGCCGCCCCCGACGCGCAGACCTCAACCGCGTTTTCCGAGCGCCTGATTTCCTATGCCGAAGACCGCGTGAATGCCCTGTCCGAAAAAAAGCGATCAGACCAGATGCGCGATGCGCTGCAAAGCTTTGAAGACGCGCAGGGCGCGCGCAGGCAGGCGCAGGAGGATTTGATCGAACTGCAACTGCAAGGCGCGGTTCTGGACCCTGAAAACGTGATCGCAGGCCTGCGAGCCCGTATCAATGAAATCGAGATCCTGTTGCAGGACAAAGAACTGGAACTGGCCGCCCTGAACGACAACCTGCGCCCCAACAAGGCCAAGGTCGACGGCGTCAGCGCCGATATCGCGCGGCTTGAAAAGGTGCTGGCGGAACTGAATGCCGAGATGCTGGATGCCTCGGCAGGCGAAAACTCGCTGGCGCGGCTGAGCGTGCGGATACAGATGGCGCAGGCCGATCTGGTGGCCCGCGACATGATGCTGCAAACGGCCATGCAGCAAATGGAGGCCACGCGGACCGAAGCCAACCGGCAGGTGCGCTATCTGACCGTCTCGGTCAACCCGGTGCCCAGTCAGGAACCGACCTATCCGCGCAAGTTCGAAAATACGATTTTGGCTTTCCTGTTGTTTGCTGGTATCTACCTGATGATCTCGCTTACCGCGTCGGTCCTTCGTGAACAGGTATCCTCGTAAGACACATGAAACATGTAAAAATCTCCGACCTTACGGTCGGCAATGACCTTCCGCTGACCCTCATCGCCGGCCCCTGCCAGCTTGAAACCTCGGATCACGCCCAGATGATCGCGGGCACTATGAAAGAGGCCTGCGATGCCGCCGGCGCGCAATATGTGTTCAAGGCGTCGTACGACAAGGCCAACCGCACCTCGCTGTCTGGCAAACGCGGGATGGGGATCGATGCGGGGCTGCAGGTGTTGGACGGTATCCGCAAAACGATGGGTATCCCGGTATTGACCGATGTGCATACCGAAGCCCAGTGCGCCATCGCGGCTGAGGCTGTGGATGTTCTGCAAATCCCCGCATTCCTGTGCCGCCAGACCGACATGCTGCTGGCCGCCGGGAACACCGGCAAGGCGGTGAACGTCAAAAAGGGCCAGTTCCTCGCCCCGTGGGAAATGCCGAATATCGTCACGAAAATCGAAAGCACCGGCAACCAGAACATCCTGCTGACCGAGCGGGGAACGTCTTTTGGCTACAACACGCTGGTGGCCGACATGCGCGGGCTGCCGCAGATGGCGCAGACCGGCTATCCGGTTGTGATGGACGCGACCCATTCTGTGCAGCAGCCCGGCGGCAAAGGCGGCTCCTCGGGCGGGCAGCGTGAATTTGCGCCGGTGATGGCGCGCGCTGCGGTGTCTTTGGGGGTCGGCGCTGTTTTCATCGAAACCCATCAGGACCCGGACACCGCGCCTTCGGACGGGCCGAACATGATCCCGCTGGATCAGATGGGCCAGTTGATTGACACCTTGATGCGCTTTGATGCGCTGGCCAAAGCCAACCCGATTCAAATTTAACGATTGAGACCAGTTATGACCAAACCTTTGCCTGAGGTGACCCCCAACACCTGGAGCTTTCTGCGCGACGCGATGATCAAACCCACCGGGTTCCGCGAATACGATGCCCGCTGGAAATACCCCGATGAGATCAACCTGCCCGGCATGACCACCCTTGGACTGGGGCTTGGCACCCAGATGCACAAGCGCGGGATAGCCCCGGTGATTGCGGTGGGCAACGACTATCGCGACTATTCGCTGGCGATCAAGAACGCGCTGATACTCGGTCTGATGCAGGCAGGGGTTCAGGTCAAGGATATCGGCCCTGCGCTTAGTCCCATGGCTTATTTCGCGCAATTCCATCTGGATGTGCCTGCGGTGGCGATGGTGACGGCCAGCCACAACCCGAACGGCTGGACCGGGGTGAAAATGGGCTTTGACCGCCCGCTGACCCACGGTCCGGATGAGATGTCGGAACTGCGCGATATCGTCCTGAACGGCCAGGGCATTGCCCGCCCCGGAGGCGCGTATGAATTCGTCGAGGGTGTGAAAGAGGCGTATATCGACGATCTGGCCGGCGAATTCAAAATGTCCCGCCCGCTCAAGGTTGTCTGCGCCACGGGCAACGGCACCGCCTCGGCCTTTGCGCCCGAAATTTTCGAACGGATCGGGGTTGAGGTCGTGCCCAGCCACAACCGGCTCGATTACACCTTCCCGAACTACAACCCCAACCCCGAGGCCATGGAGATGCTGCACGACATGGCAGACACGGTGAAATCCAGCGGTGCCGATCTGGCGCTTGGGTTTGACGGCGACGGCGACCGCTGCGGCGTTGTCGATGATGAGGGGGAGGAGATTTTTGCCGACAAGGTCGGCGTCATCATGGCGCGCGACCTGGCACGGCTGCATCCGGGCGCGACCTTTGTCGCGGATGTAAAATCCACCGGCCTGTTCGCCAGCGACCCCGAGTTGCAGGCGCATGACATCAAGGCCGATTACTGGAAAACCGGCCACAGCCACATGAAACGGCGGGTCAAGGAAATCGGCGCTCTGGCCGGGTTTGAAAAGTCGGGCCACTACTTTCTGGCCGAGCCGATTGGGCGCGGATATGACTGCGGCATGCGCGTTGCGGTCGAGATCTGCAAACTGATGGACCGCAACCCCGACAAAAGCATGTCGGACCTGCGCAAGGCGCTGCCCAAGACATGGTCCACGCCCACCATGTCGCCCTATGCCGCCGATACCGAGAAATACGACATCCTGAACCGGCTCGTCGACAAGCTGGTTGCCAAAAGCGACGCGGGCGAGCCCTTTGCGGGCCGGACCATCAAAGAGGTCGTCACCGTCAACGGCGCGCGGGTCATTCTGGACAATGGCAGTTGGGGTCTGGTGCGCGCCTCGTCAAACACGCCCAATCTGGTGGTCGTCTGCGAAAGCAGCAAGAGTGAAGCCGAAATGCGCGCGATTTTCGCCGACATTGACTCCGTCATCCGCACCGAGCCCGGTGTCGGGGATTACGACCAGACCATCTGATCATCAAAGCTGTTCGGTGCCGCTCAGTCGGCACCAAACAGTTTCAGCAGGCCTTTCTTGGCCTCATCCTCAAGCTTCTTTTTGAGGGCGTCTTCGATCTGGCCGGTATCTGTGACCGTGGTGTCCAACTCGTTCCCGACCTTTTCCAGAACCTTTTGCTTGGCGTCGCCTTCAAGCTCTTTGATCTTGCCCTCGGCGGCGGCCTCGATGACCTTGGTCAGGTCCGGTCGGAGCGACGGGTTGCTCCACGGGCCGACGATGCGCACGGGCACCGAAATGCCCTTGCCGGAATTGGCGCGCAGGGCAACCGGGGTGAACAGGTAATCGATGTTGCGGGCGCCCAGACCCACGGTTCCTTTGCCATCTGCCCGGAAATTGTTCAGCAGCATCAGCAGGTCGTTATTGGTCAGAACGCCTTTGTCGATGGTGAAACTGCCCGTCAGGCTGTTGAACACGGTCGTCCCGCCCGAGCCCCCGCCCTGCCCCATCAAACGGTCCAGATCAAATCCCGCGATCACGCCCTTGCCTACATCCAGACGCCCCTTGCCGCTGAGAGAGTTCATGATCTGCTGCTCGGTCTGTCCGACCCCGAGGAACTCGAAGCTGCCCGATCCGGTACCGGACAGGCGCTCGACGTCCGCAAGCACCGACAGGGCCTGCTGAATATTGATGCCGCTGGCCTGAAAGTTGCCGCCAACGGACAGACCGTTGCGATTGTTGGCCACGACCTGTCCGGTGAGTTTGCCGGAAAACAGGGTGGCAGGCTTCATTTCAAGAATCGCGCGCGACCGGTCGAGGCTCAGCGTCAGGTTGCTGGGGCCAAGCGTCAGATCGGGCACGGCGATTGACTTGGCCGTCAGTCGGATGTTGCCATTTGCCAGGGCAAGCGCGGATGCATCGATAAGGTCGGTCGACCATCCGTCGGGTGCCGAGGATGCGCCACCGGCCCCCCCACCTGAACTTGTGGCGGGTTCGGCAAACCGGGACAAATCGAGGTCCCCTGCGTCCAGACGGGCCGTGATATGCGGCGGGTCCGAGATCACGATATCGGCCTCACCCGCAAAACGGTTGTGATCCAGCTTGGCCACCATATCCCGCAGCGAGACGCGGCCATCCTTGGTGTATGTCATCTGGCCCGAGATGTCGGCAACGCGCCCCAGCCCCAGCGGAACACCAACCCCGGCCTGACCAAAGGCGGCCAGCATCATTTCGGTGTTTCGGGCGACGACCTGCGTCTTGCCGTCCATCTCACCGGCAAGGTTGACGCGCCCGTCAAATCCGATCTCTCCTCCGGGCGCTTTCAGTTTCAGGTCCAACGGCGTGACCACGCCAGACGAAAACGCGGGCAGGTCCGGCAGTTTCAGGTCGACCTGTACAGTACCGCCGGGCACGGCCATGTTGGCCGCCATCACCATCGGCGCGGTCACATCCGGCCAACTGGCCGACAGGTTGACCCCGGCGAAATCCATCTGGGTCACGCCGTTTTCAATATAGATGAGCCGCGCGTCGGTCAGTTCCAACCGGTCTAATGTCACCGGACGGGAGTCGGACGTTGCGGTACTGCCCGCGCTGGCAGATGCGGTGGTGTTCGTGGTGGTGGCAGGAACGCGAAGCTCCCAATTGCCGCGCCCTTGCGACAATTCCAGCCGCAGCAGCGGTTTCTCGGCAAACACGCGTTTGATCCTAAGATCGCCCGACAGCAAGGCGGCGGCATCCACACCAACGGCAAGGCTGTCGGCGCTCAGCATCGGTTCCGGTCCGGCCCATTCGGCATTGCCGAATGTCACGGGGCCGGTCTCCATCCCAAGGACAGGCCAGAAGGAAATTTTGACATCGCCTGAAAGGGTCAGGTCTCGGCCCGTCTCCGCGCGCACCTGCTCGGTCAGGATAGCGGCCAGCTTGTCGCCCGGCATCAGAAGCAGCGCCCCGACGACCAGCCCGAACACGGCCACAAGAATAAACAGGATGCGCAAAAGCCATTTCATTTTCTGCTCTCCGCCTTTTGGCTTGTTTGATTTAATCATTCAAACCGCGCGCCGCATTTGCAAGGGGAAGCTTTCCCCACTATATGCCGCGCCATGACAACGAACCCGCCGAACCTCCGCCCCGACCTGGCGCCCGCCGCCCGGATTTCCGACACGGCCCGCCCCAACCAGCCGACCATCGGCATGGTCTCGCTGGGCTGTCCCAAGGCGTTGGTCGATAGTGAGCGCATTCTGACCCGCCTGCGTGCCGAAGGATACGGTATTTCGCCCGATTATTCGGGGGCGGATGCCGTGATCGTGAACACCTGTGGGTTCCTTGACAGCGCCAAGGCCGAGTCGCTGGACGCGATTGGCGAGGCTTTGGTCGAAAACGGCAAGGTTATCGTGACCGGGTGTTTAGGGGCCGAGCCGGACTATATCCGCGAACATCACCCGCGCATCATGGCCGTCACCGGGCCACATCAATACGAGCAGGTTCTGGATGCGGTTCATGTGGCTGTGCCGCCCGATCCAGACCCGTTTGTCGACCTGCTGCCCGCCAGCGGCGTGAAACTGACCCCGCGCCATTACAGCTATTTGAAAATCTCTGAGGGCTGTAACCACAAGTGCCGGTTCTGCATCATTCCCGACATGCGTGGCAAACTGGCCAGCCGCCCGGCACACGCGGTCCTGCGCGAGGCCGAGAAGCTGGTCGATAATGGCGTGCGCGAATTGCTGGTGATCTCGCAGGATACCTCGGCCTATGGGCTGGATCGCAAATACGATGTGAACCCGTGGAAAGACCGTGTAGTGCGCAGCCACATCACCGATCTGGCGCGCGAATTGGGGCAACTCGACGCCTGGGTGCGGCTGCATTACGTCTATCCCTACCCGCATGTGCGCGAGTTGATCCCGCTAATGGCGGATGCGGGCTGTAACGTGTTACCCTATCTGGATATTCCCTTCCAACACGCGCACCCGGACGTCCTGAAACGCATGGCGCGCCCTGCGGCGGCGGCCAAAACGCTGGATGAAATCCACGCATGGCGTGAAGTTTGCCCAGACATCACCCTGCGCTCGACCTTCATCGTGGGCTACCCCGGCGAGACCGAGGCCGAGTTCCAGACCCTGCTGGATTGGATGGACGAGGCGCAACTGGATCGCGTCGGCTGCTTTCAATACGAAAACGTCGATGGCGCACGGTCGAACGACCTGCCGGGTCACGTGCCCGCCGAGGTCAAACAGGACCGCTGGGATCGGTTCATGGCAAAAGCGCAGGCGATATCCGAGGCCAAACTTCAGGCCAAGGTCGGTAAAGCAATCGACGTCATCGTGGATGAGGTCGATGACGAAGCCGCCACCTGCCGCACCAAGTCCGATGCGCCAGAGATCGATGGCAACCTGTTCATAGACGAGGGTTTCACGCATCTCAAACCCGGAGACATCGTCTCGGTCGAGGTGGACGAGGCTGGGGAATACGACCTGTGGGGCAAGCTGGCCTGAACAAGCGGTCTGAGAAAAGCGTGACCCGAGTTTATTGGTAAGCGCCGTGCCCCGCACCGATATTGGACATGAAACCACACGGAGGGTGTCATGTTCCGCAGATTTCCGATCGCTTCGATATGCGCGCTGTCTGTGCTGGCTGCGTCATTTCCCGACTCGGCAGCTGTTGCCCATCATGTCGGCAAGAAAACCACAGCCATCATCATCGTGGGCGGCACAGATGTGGGCATCAAACTGCGCAGTCAGCACCCGGTAAAACGCCATTACTTTGTGCCCAAGACCAAGCATTCTTCGAAAAAGCACGTGGTTCATCCCAGAAAGCCAGTCAAGAAATACCATCGTTCCGGGCTGAAACGGCACAAATTCGGACGCTATCCACATAAGTCAACCAGACGCCACGGGCGCAGGTCGCTTGTGATCAAGAAGAAGTACCATTTCAGAAGATACTGACCAATCAGGCCAGCCCCACCAGCGCCAACACCCAGGCAACACCAGCGGCAACGGCCACCAGGGCGACCGCAGCGCTTGCGGCATCCTTGGCCTGACCGGCCAGAGGGTGTTGATCGGTCGAGGTAAAGTCCACCGCACGCTCGATCGCGGTGTTGAACAGCTCGGCCACCAGCACCAGAAGCCCGAGCACAATGATCAGGGCGCGCTCGGCTGACCCGACGGGCAGCCAGCAGACCAACACCACCGACACGAGGTTGGCCCACCCCCATGCACGAAACGAATACTCATCCCGCCAGGTTGCGCGCAGGCCCTGCCAGCTCCAGCGGGTTCGGTCCTTGAGACGGGTGAAAAAGTACTGCATCGGCCTTAGGTATGGGTGAGTGTCGTTGCGTATGAACGATCATACCCCCGCCGTGATCAGGCAAGCAAAAATCGCCCCACGGGCGGCTTTACTTTCCAAAACAGGCAGGCGGCCCACAGTCTGGACCGCCCGCGAAATGGTTTATTGAGTGACCGGGTTACAAACGGTCTGGCCAGCCTCGGTCGTGGCCAGTTCATACCCGCCCGGGCAGCTTGCATTGCCGGCCTTGTCATAGCTGGGCTGAACGTAGACAGGGGTCGGTTCTTCCTGCTGCGCGCAGGCAGTCAGGATCAGAGCAAATGCGCCAACGGCAGCGAATTTCAGTTTCATGTCCGTCAATCCTCTATTAATTTTCTGATATTGCCCAGCTTTTCGGGGCCGGTCTCAGGATAAGACCTGCTAGTCAGTCTGGCAACAGAGTCAATCACGAATCCGTGACCTAAGGCGGAACCACGCTCGAATCCGCATTTACCGTGGCCGGATGCACGGCACCGGCTACCCTTTTCAGCGCGGCGCTCTACACTGGTTCGCAGACATCAGCCAAAGACGGAGACGCCACATGTCCGACACGCCGATCATTGCCCAAACCTCTCCTTTCCCGGTCGAGGTGACCGAGGGAAAGACCTATTTCTGGTGTGCCTGTGGCAAATCCGGCAAACAGCCCTTTTGCGACGGATCACATAAGGGTACCGGGCTGGAGCCGGTGAAATACACTGCGGATGCCAGCAAGAAAGTGTTCTTTTGCGGCTGCAAACATTCGTCAAAATCGCCGCTGTGCGACGGGACGCATTCCAAGCTTTAGCGGTTACTTCAACGCGTTCAGCAGGTTTGCATTGGCGCAGAATTCAGGCGCGGAGCCGGCCATGGTTTGCTGCGTTGCCAGCCACATCTCACACTGTCCGCTGCAGTGCGACGCCCGGCATTTGGTGACCATTTCGGCGTAGTCTTCGGGGGCAAGCCGCTTTTCGGCCATCGCTTCGGTCAGCGACACGCCCATGCAGCGGGCGACGGACCGGGTCAGCCAGAAGTGTTTTTCGATGTCTCCAAGATCATCCTTTGGCATCGACGGCCTCGCTATCCTGCGGCTTTCAGCGCCGCGAACCGGGCCCGGTTGGGGCAGTTTTCCGGCGCGTCAAAAGCGGTTTCGTGTTCATCCAGCCACTCGGGGCATTGGCTGGCCCAGGCACATCCCTGACAGGACCGGATCATCCCGGCCCATTCCTGCTGGCTCAGATGGCCCGCGCGGTGCGCCGCGACGATATCCGCGCCGGTCGCCTGCCCCATCCGCAAGACAAGGCGGATATGTGCCATGACGTCCCCCAGATGCGGCATGATGGCAGACCCCTTATGGCATCAGCTTGTGCAGCAACTCGCGGTTCCGGCAATATTCCGGCGCCTGCTGCAGTTTGGCGGTCTGCGCCAGGATTTGCTCGCAATGGCCGGGGTTCGGGCACTCGGTGCACCGCAAAACCGCGTCCGAGATCTGGTCGATACTGACCTTGCCTCCGATCGCGGATTCTTCCAGATCGACGTCCAGCATGCTGGCCATGTCGTCAACCAATCCAGCGTGCAGTCGCAAATTGTTCTGGCTGGGCATTTGGCATCCTTCCCTGTCTCGCGTTGCGTTCAGGGTAAAGACATTGTGCGCGACGTCCTTTGACTCAGGTCAATTCGCGGTGCCGATCCGATCCAGATAAGCGCGGGTCGCGTCCTGAACGCGCCGAAATCGGTCCCCGCCCAGCTTTTTACCGCCATACCAGCGGGTTACGATGATCACGTGATTCTCTAACCCCTCCCGCTCCATCATCCGCAGAATCACCATACTGGCACCGCTTTCCCCGTCATCCGCTTTCAGAGCACCAGTCGGCAGGGTCGCGGCCCATGTGTTATGCGTGGCCTTGGCATAGCTTTTGTCCGATTTCAGGTCGCTCAGAACCGCGTCAATCTCGGCCCGGGTCGTGACCTGCGCCCCCGACACCGCGTATTTCGATCCGCGATCCGTCAGAATAACGCCCAGCCGCGTCAGAGTGGTCATTCCGTCAGCCCCAACTGCGCCGCTGTTTCCAAAACGATCTGAACACGCTCGGCATTGGGCGGGTGCGAGCTGAGGAACCGGTCGCCGGGGTCGGGAATGCAGGCAAAGAACTTTGCCCCGACCAGCGGGTTATAGCCCGCCTTGTAGGTGATGATGGTTCCCAACTGGTCGGCCTCAAGCTCAAAATCCTGAGAATATATCTGCGCGCCGACCTGCGCGCCAAGTTTCTGCGCCTCTTCCACCCCGGCGGCATCAGCCCCGTGCAATCGGGCGAGATCACCGAACCGGGCAGCGCTTTCGCTTGCGTTTCTGGATTGCCGTTCGATGTGATCCAGGATGTGATGCGCCGCCTCGTGCCCCATGACAAATGCCAGTTCATCCGCATTCTGCGCCGAGCTTATCATGGAGCGGGTGAATATGATGGCCGGTTGGTCGTTTTCATCCAATGTCTGAAAGGCGTTGGCAGGCGCGCGCCGGTTCAGGTCTACCAGTATCCGGAAGTCGCAATTCCCCGATGGTGCCTGACGCAAACATTGGGTCCGGGCCTCGGCCCCGATGGCGCGGCTGACCTCTCGAAACGTCTCGGTCGTGACCTGAGTATCCGCCGAACGCGCCTCCCAATCCTCGGCGGGCAGAACGCGTAAGACGTCCGAATCGCAGGCCGCCAGCAGCAATAGGACTGCCAAGAAGATCGCACGTGTCATCAGGACCCTTTCCGGTCAGTCATACCGCCCAACCACCATAGCGCGGTCGCCCCGGCGGGGCCACGCCTGATCGGTCGCCAACGGGTTGCATTGCGCGGCGTCCACCGGCACTCTGCCCACATGTTTTCGATTGAGCATGAATTCGACTCGACCGTCATTACTCTGATCGACGAAGGCGAGAAGCCTTTGCAGGAGGATGTGGTCATCAACAACTTCGCCGAATGCGTTACGCTGGAACAACTGGACCCGCGGACGGATCAGGTGCAGAAAATCACCCTCTCGCCCGAACAGGTGCGCGATCTGGCCGCCGCGCTGGACCTGCCCGAGGGTGTGTATCAGTTGCGGGAAACGCAGGACTAAGGGTCATAGACAAAAACCTTGTCGCGGCTGGTCTGCCCCCGTTTCAGGGACAGCGTGGATGGGGCGACGCCCATGCACTGCGCAAGAATGGTGCGAACGGCTCTGTTGGCCTTGCCATTTTCCGGCGGCGCTGTGACCCGGATATGTATCTGCCCAGCTTCAAACGTCGCCTGATCCTGCGCCGCTTTCGGCGTCACCCTGACCGGAACCTCGGCCCCCGGTGTTGCCAGATTGCGCAGGTCCGGCAGGTTTCGCGGTCTGGATCGGGCCATATCCCCCCCCGCTTGTTTCGACACCCTTGCATGACCGGTCGCGGAATGAAAATGAACTGGGCAAATCGACAGTTAGCCCTTGAATCGGGGGCCATGCTGACCAACTTACAGACTGCTCATGTAAAGGAAGTTAACATATGTCCCTGAAAAACCCGGCCGCTCTGGAATTTCTACAGTCGCGCCGGTCCCGCCCGGCCAAGACGCTGATCGCTCCGGCCCCGACGCGGGCTGAATTGCGGCCCTTGCTCACAGCCGCCGCGCGCAGCCCCGATCATGGCAAGCTGGAGCCCTGGCGCTTTGTCGTGCTGGAAAAGGGGGCCATGCCGCGCCTCGCGCAACTGACCGAGGAATGCGGCACCGCCCTGGGCAAAACCCCCGAGGATATCGCCAAAGCCCGCAGCCAGTTCGACATGGGGCATCTGGCCGTCGCGGTGATCGAGGTGCAAAAACCCAGCGAAAAGGTTCCTGCCATCGAACAGACCTATTCTGCTGGCGCGGTCTGTCTGGCCCTTCTGAACGCGGCTTTGGCCGCCGGTTGGGGGGCGAACTGGCTGACGGGATGGCAAACGCATGACCGGGATTTCTGCCAAAAGGCATTCGGTCTGGCCGAACATGAACGCGTTGCGGGCCTGATCCACATCGCCACCGAAGGCACCGCCCCGCCCGAGCGCCCCCGCCCGGATGTCGCGGCGTTGACGACATGGGTGTCTGAATGATCATCCTCAATGCCTTTTTCGCCGCGTTGGGACAGATCGGAGACCCCAAGTTCCGCGCCGTTCTGCTGCGCGGTGTCGGCCTGACAATCCTGCTGCTGGTGGTCGCCTGCGCGGGGGCAATCTGGTTCATCAACACGCTGTCGGGCAATGAAATCTCGCTGCCGTTCGTGGGCGTTGTCCCGTGGCTGAACGACGTGCTGAACTATTCGGGCATCTTTCTGGTGCTCGTGTTGCCGGTGTTCCTGATGGTGCCTGTCGCCTCCGCCATCACCTCGATCTTTCTGGACGAGGTCGCGCAAGCGGTCGAAGACAAGCATTATTCAACCCTGCCCCCCGCCCGTCGCATTCCCGTTTCCGAGGCAGTGCACGATGGGTTGGGCTTTCTGGGCGTTCTGATCGTGGCAAACCTGCTGGCGCTGATCCTTTACGCGATCTTCACCCCGTTTGCGCCGTTCATCTTCTGGGCCATGAACGGGTTCCTGCTGGGGCGCGAATATTTCACGCTGGCCGCCATGCGCCGCTTGGGCCGCGATGGGGCTCGGAAGTTGCGGGCAAAGCATTCGACGACCATCTGGATTGCCGGAACGCTGATGGCCATCCCGCTGTCGGTGCCGCTGGTGAATCTGGTGATCCCGATTATCGGAGCCGCCACATTCACCCATATCTTCCACAGCCTGTCTGGCAGCAGGACCTGACAGCGCCTAGCGCGG
This sequence comes from Ruegeria sp. F5, assembly GCF_056533845.1. Lineage (NCBI taxonomy): Bacteria > Pseudomonadati > Pseudomonadota > Alphaproteobacteria > Rhodobacterales > Roseobacteraceae > Ruegeria > Ruegeria sp. F5. Next base: position 34,294 of record NZ_JBQFOU010000018.1, read on the forward strand.
CTCCAACTGGTTCAGCCAGTCGAAATCGCGCACCGAGATCACGCCCGACAGGATGATTCCCGCGATAATGGCCCACAGCACCACCGAAATGCCGGTGGTGATCCACAGCTTTTTCTTCATGTGATGCACTTCCGGCGCGCCCGCATGGGTGCCCGGCACGATCTCGCCCAGATCGCCCTGGGTTTTGATGCGAATGGGCAGCACCACAAGCAAGGTCATGAACCAGATGACAGCGAACAGGACCAATGCGGCGGTGATCGTCATGTCGGACTCTCCGGGGTTAGGGGGTTTAAACCTGCTCAAGTTCCACAAGGCAGCCGTTGAAGTCCTTGGGATGCAGGAACAGAACGGGCTTGCCATGCGCGCCAATCTTGGGCTCGCCCGAGCCCAGCACACGCGCGCCGGTTTCCTTCAGGTGGTCGCGGGCGGCGATGATATCCTCGACCTCGTAACAGACATGGTGAATGCCGCCTGCAGGGTTCTTTTCCAGAAACCCGTTGATCGGGCTGTCGTCGCCAAGGGGGTAGAGCAGTTCGATTTTAGTGTTGGGCAGTTCGATGAACACAACGGTCACGCCATGATCGGGCTCATCCTGCGGCGCGCCCACCGTGGCACCCAGCGCGCTGCGATACTGTTCAGACGCGGCCTCCAGGTCCGGCACGGCGATGGCAACATGGTTAAGACGACCGATCATGATGTTCTCCTCTGTCCTTTTGTTGCATGGGTTATGGGGGCAGACCCGGCAAAGGACAAGTGCGCCAAATCGCCCGTTAACCCTGTGTTAGCCAGAAGTTCCTAGCGTAAGGCATCTGCTGGATAGGAGATCTGCCATGGACGATTCGGGCCCTTTCGCCACCACTATCGCCACGCCCACCGCAACGCGGCCCCTGTTGGGCCAAACCATTCTGGTTGTCGAAGACAGCCGGTATGCCTGCGACGTGATCCGCCTTATGTGTCTGCACAGCGGCGCCAGAATTCGGCGCGCCGACTGCCTGAAATCGGCCCGACGCCATCTGCAGATTTACCGCCCGTCGGTCATTCTGGTGGATATGGGCCTGCCGGATGGATCAGGCGCGGACCTGATTGCGGAACTGACCCAGGCCTCGCCCCGGATCAGCGTCATTCTGGGCATGTCCGGTGATGATTGCGCCAAAGCGGATGCGCGACGGGCCGGGGCCGATGGTTTCTTGCCCAAACCACTAAAATCAATGTCGTATTTTCAGAAATCCATCCTGGAACTTCTGCCCGAGGATCGACGCCCCGGCGATCTTCATGCCGTCCGGGACGAGATGATCCGCCCGGACCCCATGGCCTATCAGGACGATATGGCCCATATCGCGGATGTGCTGGCCGGCCCCAACGATCCCCGGACGCTGGATTACGCCGCCCAGTTCCTGCGCGGCGTCGCGCGCGAGGCCGACGATACCGTTCTGGCCGAAGCTGCCCGAAAGCTTGCGGTGTCGCGGGCGCAGGGCACCCCGATCACCGCTGAGGCAGCGCAACTGGCCGGGATCGTGCAAAGCAGGCTGGAACGGCGCGAGGCGATCTGAGATGGCCGTGGCCAGCCTCATCGCCGCGTCGGTTCTGTGCCTGTGGCTGTACCGTCAAACACGCAAAGCAGCACGCACCATTCGGGAGAACCGGAATCGGCTGGGCAACCCGCTGGGTTAGTACATGTGCCCACCCTCGGAGTTGCACGAGGCCAGCGGCATGCTGCCACCCGGAATGTGTTCCGGCAAACCCGTCTGCGTCAGCGTTATCTGACCGCCCAAATGCAAACCGCCCGCTCGTGGCGGGCGACTCTCTTAGTCCTGCGGGATGATCCGAAGCCCCAGTTCCATCAACTGGTCCGAGGTCGGATCGGACGGCGCGTCCATCATCAGGTCCTCGGCGCGCTGGTTCATCGGGAACATCATGACCTCGCGGATGTTGGCCTCATCCGCCAGCAGCATCACGATCCGGTCGATGCCCGCAGCACAGCCGCCGTGCGGCGGTGCGCCGTAATGGAAGGCGTTAAACAGCGCGCCGAAGCGGGATTTGACCTCATCCTCGCCATAGCCGGCCAGTTCGAACGCTTTCAGCATGATCTCGGGCTTATGGTTCCGGATCGCGCCGGACACCAGTTCATAGCCGTTGCACGCCAGATCGTACTGATAGCCGCGCACGTCCAGAGGATCACCGTTCAGCGCCTCCATCCCGCCCTGCGGCATCGAGAACGGGTTGTGTTCAAAATCGATCGCGCCGGTTTCCTCGTCCTGCTCATAAATCGGGAAGTCCACGATCCAGGCAAAGGCAAAGCGGTCTTTCTCGGTCAGGTTCAGTTCTTCACCAATCACGTCCCGCGCCTTGCCGGCGACCTTTTCAAAGGCCTTCGGCTTGCCACCCAGGAAGAACGCCGCATCGCCGACACCCAGACCCAATTGCTGCCGGATCGCCTCGGTCCGTTCGGGGCCGATGTTTTTGGCCAGCGGCCCTGCGGCCTCCATCCCTTCGCCCTGATCGCGCCAGAAGATGTAGCCCATACCGGGCAGGCCTTCTTTCTGCGCAAAGGCATTCATGCGGTCACAGAACTTGCGGCTGCCACCCGTCGGCGCAGGAATGGCGCGAATTTCGGTGCCCTCCTGCTCCAACAGCTTCGCGAAAATCGCGAAGCCAGAGCCGCGGAAGTGGTCGGAGACCACTTGCATTTTAATAGGGTTCCGCAGGTCAGGCTTGTCGGTGCCGTACCACAGCGCCGAGTCCTTGTAGGAGATCTGCGGCCACTCCTGATCCACCTTGCGACCGCCGCCGAACTCTTCGAACACGCCGGTCAGCACCGGCTGGATGGTGTCGAACACGTCCTGCTGCTCGACAAACGACATCTCAAGGTCGAGCTGGTAGAAATCGGTGGGCGAACGGTCAGCGCGCGGGTCTTCGTCGCGGAAGCACGGCGCGATCTGGAAATACTTGTCGAAGCCCGACACCATGATCAGCTGTTTGAACTGCTGCGGCGCCTGCGGCAGCGCGTAGAATTTGCCCGGATGCAGGCGCGAGGGCACCAGAAAGTCGCGCGCGCCTTCGGGTGACGAGGCGGTGATGATCGGTGTCTGATACTCGCGGAAGCCCTGATCCCACATGCGTTTGCGCATGGATGCCACGACGTCCGAGCGCAGGGTCATGTTCTGCTGCATCGCCTCGCGGCGCAGGTCGAGGTAACGATAGCGCAGGCGGGTTTCCTCGGGGTATTCCTGATCGCCAAAGACCATCAGCGGCAGTTCGTCGGCTGCGCCCAGCACTTCCAGCCCACGCACGTAAACTTCGATCTCGCCGGTGGGCAGTTTCGGGTTCACCAGTTCCGGGTCGCGCGCCTTGACGGTGCCGTCAATGCGGATACACCACTCGGACCGGACCTTTTCCAGCTCGGCAAAAGCCGCGCTGTCGCCGTCGCACAGAACCTGTGTCACGCCGAAATGATCGCGCAGGTCGATGAACAGCACGCCGCCGTGATCTCGGACCCGATGCACCCATCCCGACAGGCGGACGGTTTCACCGACATTGGCGGCGGTCAGAGCGGCGCAGGTGTGGCTGCGATAGGCGTGCATGGATCATATCCCTTCGGGCGCAGAATTTGTCGCGCCGATACACCCTGTCAGGTCTGGAAAGTCAAGGCAGGTCGCGCCGTCAAAACGGCCTTTGCACGTTGCCCGAGTAGAAATAGACCCCCAGCCCGACCGCAAAGATGATATTGCCCGCAATCGCGTGCAGCAGGACCGCGTAGAAAAACGAGCCGCGCTGCCTGTAGGCCCATGTAAACAGCAGCCCTCCGGCAAAGGTCATCGCGGCGACGATCCAGCTCCAATACATCAGATGCGCAAAGAAAAACACAAAGGCGTTCAGCAGATACGCCGCACGGCCATCGGGCAGGATGGCGTGGTAGCGGCGGAAGAACAGCGACCGGAACAGCAGCTCTTGCGGCAGGGCCGAGGCCAGCGGATAGCCGATCCAGATCATAGCCAGCATCTCGGGCCGGTGTTGCAGCAGGAAAAAGGCAGCCTCGGGCCGGGTGATCTGAATCAGGAGCGTGCAAAACGCCGCCATGGCAAGCGTGAAGAAAAGCAACTCGCGCCACGACCAGTTCGCCCATTCGTACCGCAGTTCAGCCCAGCGAAATCCCGGCGTCCAGTTCAGCAGGACAATGCCCAGCCCGGTAAAGGCAAACAGCGCCGGAAACATCCAGTCGGGCGGGAAGAACACGGCAATCACCAGCGGGGCGGCGATGTAGAACAGGCCGAACTCGACCCGCAGCCGGAGCATCGCGACCGGCGGCCCGACCATGGTGCTGTCTTTGCTCACTGGTTCACCAACTCCACCGGGATCAGCCCGCGCAATGAATTTCCCATGTGAACAGTTCGGGCGTTTTGCAGATCGGTCAAGGTCAATCTGGCTTCGGTAACGCTATCTTTTTCAAGCAATTCTTCGCGCAGAATACCCGGCAGCAACCCGCAGGCCAGCGCCGGGGTCAGGCAGCGCCCGTCGGGCATGTCCAGAAACAGGTTCGTGATCGTCCCCTCACACAGTTCATCGCGTTCGTTCAGGAACAAAAGCTCATCGATCTCGGGCAGCATCGCGGCGCGGGCATCGTCATAGAGCGCGCGCCGGGTGGTCTTGTGGCGCAACCAGATGTCCGAGGATTTCAGCCTGTGCCCGGCAATCGCCAGCCGCCATTTGAGAGGGTTTTTCGCCAAAGCGGCGGTGGTCAGGTTAAACGCGCCTTTGGCGTCCATTGTCAGCCTGCAGCGCAAGTCAGCCCCACCGGAAACCGAGGACAAGGCAACCTCGGCCCGCTCAGCCGAGAAAGGCAAATCCAGCGCAGCCGCCGACCGGGCCATACGGGCCACATGCCGGTCCTTGCGCACGAATCCCTGATCCGGCCTGTAGGCCAGCGTCTCGATCAGGCGGAAATCAGGCTCAACTGGCGGGCGAAGCGGGCTTTCCATAAGGCTTCCTCAAATTCAGATGCGGCTGTGCTGTCCCAGACCACTCCGCCGCCCACGTTCAGCGTGGCCCGGCCATCCTCGACCATCAGCGTGCGGATGGCCACGTTGAATTCGGACCGGCCATCGGGGGCGGCCCAGCCGATGGTGCCGCAATAGATATCGCGCGACCAGGGTTCCAGATCGGCCAGTATTTCCATCGCGCGGATTTTTGGCGCGCCGGTGATCGATCCGCAGGGGAACAAGGCGGTCAGGATTTCCGACAATTCCGCCCCCACCTGTAACTGTGCCCGCACCAACGAGACCATCTGATGCACCGTCGCATAGGTCTCGACCTTGAACAGTTCCGGCACGTGAACCGAACCCGGCAGCGCCACGCGGCTGATATCATTGCGCAGCAGATCGACGATCATCAGATTTTCGGCCCGGTTCTTCGGATCGGTCGACAGGAAATTGCGGTTCCGGGCGTCCTCGGCCATATCCTCGCTGCGGGGCTGGGTGCCTTTCATCGGGCGGGTTTCGATGCGTCCGGTTTCATCGGTGCGGAAGAACAGCTCGGGCGAACGGCTCAGCAGGTCCGGCAGATCGTCTTGTTCGACCAGCGCGCCATGGCCGACAGGCTGCCCGGCTGCCAGCGCGGCGTATAGCGCGGCGCTGTCGCCCTCGACCGTCAGATCAATCGGGAAGGTCAGGTTGGCCTGATAGATATCGCCTGCGCCAATGGCGTCATGGACGGTCTGGAACGCGCGGGCATACCGCGCCTCGTCCCAGCGCGGCTTGAACGCGGATATCCCGCCGATAGGTTTCGGCAGGTCGCTTTGCGATGGCGGCGCATATGCCCCGAACACCATCAACGGCAGGCGGCGATCCTTTGGCATGCGAGAGCTCAGGCGCGGCTCCAGCGCGTAGCCCAGTTCATAGCTGGCATATCCGGCGATCCATGCTCCGTCGGCGCGCGCCGCATCCAGCGCCGCCAGGGCCTGGGGCACGTCCTCCGCATTGTCGGCGCGGATTATGTGGGATGGCCGGTCAAAAAAGCTTCCCGGACCGGCAGGCCCCTGATCAAAACGAATACGCAAGTGCATCCTCATTTGCCGTGCTGCGCGGTATAGAGAATACGCTGCCAAGGGAAAGAGGGGAAAGCGGCAATTTCGCCCCTGTTTCCGATCCCCCTTGCACCTTTTCGCGCGGCCCCTATAACGCAGGACAATTTGGGCGCTTGGGCGGTGCCCGCGACTCGCTGAACATCCAAGGGGTAACGCCATGCCGAGAAGAACCGACATCCAGTCGATCATGATCATCGGGGCGGGTCCCATTGTCATCGGTCAGGCATGTGAGTTCGACTATTCCGGCGCGCAGGCCTGCAAGGCGCTGCGGGAAGAAGGCTACCGGGTCATTCTGGTGAACTCGAACCCGGCCACGATCATGACCGATCCCGGTCTGGCGGACGCCACTTACATCGAGCCGATCACACCCGAAGTTGTCGCCAAGATCATCGCAAAAGAACGCCCCGACGCCCTGCTGCCTACCATGGGCGGACAGACCGGCCTGAACACCTCGCTGGCGCTGGAAGAGATGGGTGTGCTGGACGAATTCGGCGTCGAGATGATCGGCGCCAAGCGCGACGCCATCGAAATGGCCGAAGACCGCAAGCTGTTCCGCGAGGCGATGGATCGGCTGGGTCTGGAAAACCCCAAGGCCACGATTGTCACCGCGCCCAGGCGGGAAGACGGGTCCACCGATCTGGATGCCGGGGTTCAGATGGCCTTGGATGAGCTTGAAGAGATCGGCCTGCCCGCCATCATCCGCCCCGCCTTTACTCTGGGCGGCACCGGTGGCGGTGTGGCCTATAACCGCGAGGACTACATCCATTTCTGCCGCTCGGGCATGGATGCCTCACCCGTCAACCAGATCCTCGTTGATGAAAGCCTGCTGGGCTGGAAAGAATACGAGATGGAGGTGGTGCGCGACACCGCCGACAACGCCATCATCGTCTGTTCCATCGAAAACGTCGATCCGATGGGCGTGCATACCGGCGACTCGATCACCGTGGCCCCGGCGCTGACGCTGACCGACAAGGAATACCAGATCATGCGCAACGGCTCGATTGCCGTTCTGCGCGAGATCGGCGTCGAAACCGGCGGGTCGAACGTACAATGGGCAATCAACCCCGACGATGGCCGCATGGTCGTGATCGAAATGAACCCACGCGTGTCGCGCTCGTCCGCGCTGGCCTCCAAGGCGACCGGCTTCCCGATTGCCAAGATCGCGGCCAAGCTGGCTGTGGGTTATACGCTGGACGAGCTCGACAATGACATCACCAAGGTCACGCCCGCCTCGTTCGAGCCGACGATCGACTATGTAGTCACCAAAATCCCAAAATTCGCGTTCGAGAAATTCCCGGGCTCCGAACCCTACCTGACCACCGCGATGAAATCGGTGGGCGAGGCGATGTCCATAGGCCGCACCATCCACGAATCCATGCAAAAGGCGCTGGCCTCGATGGAATCGGGCCTGACCGGCTTTGATGAGATCGAAATCCCGGGCCTGAATGTAGGTCTCTGGGATGAGGCTGACGACAAGGCCGCCGTGATCAAGGCGATCAGCCAGCAGACCCCCGACCGGCTGCGCACAATCGCGCAGGCCATGCGCCATGGCCTGAGTGATGATGAGATTTTCGGCGTCACGAAGTTTGACCCGTGGTTCCTGGCCCGCATCCGCGAGATCGTCGATGCCGAGCGTCAGGTGCGCAAGGATGGTCTGCCGGTGACCGAAGACGGCATCCGCAAGCTGAAAATGCTGGGCTTCACCGATGCGCGTCTGGGCAATCTGACCGGGCGGGACGAGGCCAACATCCGTCGGGCCCGCCGCAATCTTGGCGTTTCGGCGGTGTTCAAACGCATCGACACCTGCGCCGCCGAATTCGAGGCGCAGACGCCCTATATGTACTCGACCTACGAGGCCCCGATGATGGGTGAGGTCGAATGCGAAGCGCGCCCAAGCGACCGCAAGAAGGTTGTCATCCTCGGCGGTGGCCCGAACCGGATCGGTCAGGGGATCGAGTTCGACTATTGCTGCTGCCACGCCTGTTTCGCCCTGACCGAGGCGGGGTATGAGACCATCATGGTCAACTGCAACCCCGAGACGGTCAGCACCGACTATGACACTTCGGATCGCCTGTATTTCGAGCCGCTGACCTTTGAACATGTCATGGAAATCCTGACGAAAGAGCAGGAAAACGGCACGCTGCACGGCGTCATCGTCCAGTTCGGCGGGCAAACGCCGCTGAAACTGGCCAACGCGCTTGAGGCCGAGGGCATTCCGATCCTCGGCACCACGCCCGACGCCATCGATCTGGCCGAAGACCGGGAACGGTTCCAGGCGCTGGTCAACGATCTGGGGCTGAAACAGCCCAAGAACGGCATCGCATCGACCGACGCCGAGGCGCTGGCCATCGCCGATGAGATCGGCTTCCCGCTGGTCATCCGCCCCTCATACGTTCTGGGCGGCCGCGCGATGGAAATCGTGCGCGATATGGATCAACTCAAGCGCTACATCAACGAGGCCGTGGTGGTTTCCGGCGACAGCCCGGTTCTGCTGGACAGCTATCTGGCCGGTGCGGTGGAACTGGATGTGGATGCGCTGTGCGACGGCACCGATGTGCACGTCGCGGGCATCATGCAGCATATCGAGGAGGCTGGCGTGCATTCGGGCGACTCGGCCTGTTCGCTGCCGCCTTATTCGCTGTCGAAGGAAATCCTTGGCCAGATCAAGGATCAGGCGTTCAAACTGGCCAAGGCGCTGAACGTCGTTGGCCTGATGAACGTGCAGTTCGCCATCAAAGACGACGAGATCTACCTGATCGAAGTGAACCCCCGCGCCTCGCGCACCGTGCCCTTTGTCGCCAAGGCCACCGACAGTGCGATTGCATCTATCGCGGCGCGCGTGATGGCGGGTGAGCAACTGGCAAACTTCCCGATGCGCCCGGCCTACAAAGAAGGTCAGGACAGCAAGATCGCCGATCAGATGACGCTGGCCGACCCGGACATGCCGTGGTTTTCGGTGAAAGAGGCGGTACTGCCTTTCGCCCGTTTCCCCGGCGTCGACACCATTCTGGGCCCGGAAATGCGCTCGACCGGTGAGGTCATGGGCTGGGACCGCGACTTCCCGCGCGCCTTCCTCAAGGCGCAGATGGGGGCTGGTATGGTGCTGCCATCCTCGGGCCGCGCCTTCATCTCGATCAAGGACGCCGACAAGACGCCCGCAATGCTCGAGGCCGCGCAGGTTCTGGTCGGGCAAGGCTTCGCACTGGTCGCGACCCGCGGCACGCAGAGCTGGCTGGCAGATCAGGGCGTGCCCTGCGATGTGGTCAACAAGGTGTACGAAGGCCGCCCGGACGTGGTCGATATGCTGAAAGACGGTCAGGTTCAGTTGCTGATGAACACCACCGAAGGCGCGCAAGCGGTCGAGGACAGCAAGTCCATCCGCTCAATCGCGCTTTATGACAAGATCCCCTATTTCACCACCGCCGCCGCCAGCCACGCCGCCGCGCTGGCGATCAAGGCGCAGGCCGAAGGGGATGTCGAGGTGCAGTCGCTGCAAGGCTGACCGCACCCTTCTGAGCCACAAAGCGCGCACCGCGCCGGAAAGAATTTGCGCCCGTTGACGTTTTGTCAGCGGGCGCTCATTTTTTGGGTCATCGAGCAGAAGGAACACAAAAATGCGCATTCTACTGGCCATCGCTGCCCTCACCGCCCTTGCCGCATGCGACGTGCCGTTTGTCCCACTGATCTGAGGGAACGGGTCCGGCTCGTGGCCGGACCCAAACGGGCGTCAGGCGGCCTGTGCCACCCGCCGTTCATCGCGCGCGAAAAACAGCAGGTAGAACACCGGCGCGGCCACCATTGTCAGCACGGTGGCAAAGGCCAGACCGCCCATGATCGTCACTGCCATCGACACGAAGAACGCATCCGTCAGCAGCGGTGCCATCCCCAGAATGGTGGTGATCGCTGCCAGCATGACCGGGCGCAGACGCGAAACGGATGCCTCGACAATCGCCTCGCGCAGGGGTTTTCCGGTGGCGCGGACCAGGTCGATTTCCTCGACCAGAACGATGCCGTTCTTGATCAGCATGCCCGACAGGCTGAGCAGCCCCAACAGCGCGGTGAAAGTAAACGGCAGGCCGGTTCCCAACAGGCCGATGACAACGCCGTTGACCGACATCGGCACCAGCAGCCAGATGATGATCGGCTGACGCAGCGCATTGAACAGCAACACCGAGATCAGCACCATGATCAGCAGGCTCAGCGGCAATTGCCTGCCCAAACTTTCCTGCGCATCGCGCGAGTTTTCATACTCGCCGCCCCATTCCATCTTGTAGCCCGGCGGCAGGTCGATGGATTCGATGGCCTCGCGCACCTCGGCATGGACCTGCGCCGCCGTAATGCCCGGCGGGATATCGGCCCCGACAGTGATGGTCAGCACCCGGTCCCTGCGATGCACCAGCGTATTCAGCGCCTCGTATTCGAACCCATCCACCATCTGTTCGACGGGCACAAAGCGTTCCGACTGGTCCGAATACACCACTTGATCGACGATGGAGTAATCCCCGTCCGCCGCCCGCCGGATGATGATCGGGATCAGGCGGTCGCGTTCCCGCAGGACACCGCCGCTGATGCCATCGGTCGAAAACTGCAGGGTGGCCGCGATGTCCTCGCGGCTGACACCCGCTGTCTGCGCCCGTTCGGTGGCGTAGATCGGGCGCACCGCCAGTTCTTTCTCGCGCCAGTCCTGATAGATATTGAGCGCGTTGGGCGAGGCTGCGGCCATACGCTGCACCGCCTCTTCGGCCAGTTGCCGCAGCACGACCGGATCGATGCCCGAGAACCGCGCCTGGATCGGATCGCCGCCACCGGGGCCAAAGACCAGACGCTTGGTGCGGAACTCGCCTTCGGGGAAGCGGCCGGTTCCGAACGCTTCCAGATCGGCCTGCAGCGCCGGGATATCGTCCAGCGTCTCAGTGCGGATGATCATATGGCCGTAGCTGGGGTTCGGGTCCTCGGCCGAGTAGGTCAGCATGAACCGCGTCGCGCCCTGCCCCACAAAGCTTGTCACGGATACCACGTCGTCACGCTCGGCCAGCCAGTCTTCGAAAACCGACATATCCGCGCCGGTGCGTGCAATCGGGGTGCCCTGCGGCAGCTTGTAATGCACAAAGAACAGCGGCGTGTTCGAATCCGGGAAGAACTGCTGTTTCACCAGCCCGAAGCCTGCGTAACAGGCCACCGTGACCGCAACCAGCCCGGCAACAACCAGCCAGCGGAACCGCAGCGCCCAGTGCAGGATGACGCCATAGATGCGGAACAGAATCCCGCCATAGGCGTCAACCTCACCCGCCTTGCCCTGCTTGAAGAAATAATGCCCGAGCATCGGCGTCACGGTGATTGCCAGCACCCAGCTCAGCAGCAGTGAAATGCCGATCACCGCGAAAAGCGAGAACAGAAATTCCCCTGTCGCATCCGGGCTGAGGCCAATACCGGCAAAAGCCATGATGCCGATAACCGTCGCCCCCAGCAGCGGGATTTGCGTTTTCGAGGCGACCTCTTCCGCCGCATCGCGCGAGGATTTGCCGCGCAGCATGGCGATCTGCATCCCCTCGGCCACCACGATGGCGTTGTCCACCAGCATCCCCATCGCAATGATCAGCGCGCCCAGCGAAATCCGCTCCATCTCGATCGAAAAAAGCGCCATGAACAACAGCGTGCCGACAACGGTCAGCAACAGGGTCGAGCCGACAACGATAGCCGCCCGCCAACCCATGAAGATGCCCAGAACGGCCACCACAATGGTCACGGACATCGCAAGGTTGACCAGAAAATCGTTCGAGGCCTGCTCGACCACGACGTGTTGCTGGTAGATCGGCAGAATCTCGACGCCGAAGGGAATACTCGGATCAAGCTCGGCGAATTTGGCGTCGGCGCGTTTTCCGACCTCGACGATGTTTTCCGTTGAAAGGCCCGCGATGCCCAGCGTGAACGCCTCGGTCCCGTTGAAGCGGATCATGACCTGCGGATCGGTCTGGCGGGCGCGGTAGACATTGGACATGTCGAACAGGTTGATCACCTGCCCCTGCGAGCCAACCGACAGACCGGCAATCGCCGACACGCTGTCGGACCCTTCCGCAGTCAGGATCGTCGTGCGGTCATTGCCGGACCGCAAGGAACCGGATGAGTTGACCGAATCCGCATTGGCAATCGCCTCATTCAGCGCCTGAATGGGCACGTTCTGGTTCACTGAAATGGCCAGATCGGGTTCGATGAAAATTGCCTCTTCCGGCAGGCCCTGAACCTCGACATCGGCAACGCCGTCCACGGTCAGCAACTCGCGGCGCAGGAATGTGGCCAATTCGTGCTTTTCGGCATCCGAAAAGCCGTCGGCGGTGACGGCGTAGAACAGCCCGAACACATCGCCGAACCCGTCATTGATGTAAGGCGCGCCGACGCCCGATGGCAGGCTGCGGGACGCATCGCGGATTTTAGCGCGCAGGCGGGTCCAGATATCGGGCAGTTCCGAGCCGTCATAGGTGGATTGAATCTCGACTTCGATCAGCGACCGGCCTGGCTGATTGACCGAGGTGATCGTGTCCACCTCACCCATCTGCTGGATCGCGGATTCAAGCGGTTCCGAGACCTCCAGCGCGACCTGCTCGGCGGTGGCACCGGGATATTGCGTGATGATGACTGCGTTTTTGATGGTAAAGGCCGGGTCTTCCAGCCGCCCCAGCGACAGGAACCCCCAAATGCCGCCAAAGAGGGCGATCAGAATGATCAGCCACGTGTAAAGCGGCCGGTCGATGGATGCGCGCGCAATTTTCATCTGCCCGCCCCTTTAGTTCGAGAAACCGGCAAAGCGCCGCACGGTCTGACCATCTGTCAGCGCCGCGCCGCCTGCCACGACGATCTCTTGGCCATCCGACAGACCGCTCAGCACACGAACATCACCGGTCTGGGTCGGCTCGATGGTCACCGGCACGCGCTGCACGGTCCCTTCATCGGCGCCAACCGGGTCAAAAACCATGACCCCCAATTCGCCAGCGGCATCAGCAACGATTGCCGTCGCGGGCACGATGATGCCTACACGCTGGTCCCGCACCTTGGCGTTTACCGTCACCGAGGACCCCGGCAGGATCTGCAAGCCTTCGGGCGGGGTCAGCCCGAACTGGATGCGATAGGTCTGCCCGACGCTGGAGGATTCGGCATCGAATTCGCGGATTTCCAGTGGAAAAACCTCATCACTGACCGGGAATTTGGCGGTAAGCGTTATGTCATCCTGCTGACCCGAGCGCTGGAAAAGGATTTCGGGCACGTCCACCTCGATCCGCAATTCGGACATGTCGTGAATGCGGACAATAGGGGTGCCTGCCGACACGGTGGTAAACGCCTCGACCGCGCGGCTGGACACCAGCGCGTCGAAGGGGGCCGTCAGCGTGGCGTGTTCCAGTTCATATTCGGCATCGCGCAGGGCGATGGCGGCCAGTTGCGCCTCGGTCTCGGCGTCATCGACCGCCACCTGGCTGGCTGTGGTGCCCCGCAACCGGGACAGACGGGCCACGGTCCGGTCCGCTTGTTCCTTTTGCAGCTTCGCGCGGTTCAGGCGCAATTCGAACGGTTCCTGATCCAGACGCGCAATCAGGTTGTCCTTGGGGATCACGAAACCCTCGGTCACTGGCATCTCGACAATCTGCCCCGGCACCTGAAAAGCAAGGTCCACCGTCTGGCGCGCCGCCACGCGGCCAAAGAACTGGCGCGAAAAGCCGGGCTCGGTCTCACGCACCAGCATCAGTTTTACGGGTTTCGAAACCTCCTGCGCGGCCATCGGAGTTGCCAGAACGGCCATAGCAAGGCCCAGAGCGGTCAGCAGTTTCATTTTTTCAATCCCTCGGGAATTCCGGTTTTCAGAACGTTGTCACGGATTTTGCGCGCCAGTTGCGCGAATTGAGCGGTTTCTTCGGCATTCAGACCGGATGCCCGGTGAAACAGCTTTCCGGCCTCGGCCACCAGCATGTCGCGGGCCTCGTGGCCTTTGTCGGTCAGCACCAGCAGCAAGGCCCGACGGTCGGCGGGGTCTTTCTCGCGGGTCAGATAACCAGCCTGTTCCAGCGCATCCGCGGTAGCCGTGATGGTAGATGGAACACTTAACATATCCGCGGCTAGCACACCCATGCGTTTGGGCTGATCCAGCTTGATCAGCATGTGGCATTCCGGGTGGCTCAGCTCGGTTTCGATGCACTCGAAAGTCTCTTCCAGTTTCCAGTAAAGCGCATAGACACCCATGATCGCCTGTATCTCGGGCGTCAGGTGATCCGGCCTGCTGTTTGTGTCGTCCGACATGGGACCTCTCGTGCTGTGTCTTGGCGCGATATACTTCATTTTCAGAACTATTCAAGATACGAAGGTGATTTCCCGCCACCTCAGCCCTTGCCCTCGGGTCAACATACCTTGATCAAACCCTGCCGAGACTGCATTTTGAGCGAATCCAAGCGATTCAGGACCCGCCATGTACACGCCCGCCATCACCGGAACCGGTGTTTTCACGCCCGAGAACGTCATTACCAATGCCGAACTCGTTCAGGCTTTCAACGCCTATGCCGACAAGCAGAACGCCCAAAATGCCGATGCGATTGCGGCGGGGCAGATCGAGCCGATGCAACATTCCTCGGAAGAATTCATCGTCAAGGCGTCGGGCATTCAGAACCGGTTTGTGATGGACAAATCCGGCGTGCTGGACCCGGATGTCATGCACCCGCTGCTGCGCCAGCGCAGCGATGATGAGCCGGGGATCATGACCGAGATGGCGGTGGATGCCTGCAACAAGGCGCTGGCGCAGGCGGGGCGCAAAGCCGAAGACGTCGATCTGGTAATCTGCGCGGCGTCGAACCACGAACGCGCTTACCCGGCGATTGCCATCGAGATTCAGCAGGCGCTGGGGATCGACGGGTTCGGGTTCGACATGAATGTCGCCTGTTCCTCGGCCACTTTCGGCATTCAGGCAGCGGCGGATATGGTGCGGTCAGGCTCGGTCCGGGCGGCGCTGGTGGTGAACCCCGAGATTTGTTCGGGCCATCTCGAATGGCGCGACCGCGATTGCCACTTCATCTTTGGTGACGTGGCCACGGCCACCCTGATCGAACGGATCGAAGACGCCACCGGCCCGCATTTCGAGGTTCTTTCGACCCGCTGCGCCACCGCGTTTTCCAACAATATCCGCAATAACAATGGCTTCCTGCGCCGCTCGCGCCCCGACGGGGTAGTCGACAGGCGCGACATGCAGTTCATGCAGAACGGGCGCAAAGTGTTCAAGGAAGTGCTGCCCATGG
Source organism: Ruegeria sp. F5 (assembly GCF_056533845.1). Classification (NCBI taxonomy): domain Bacteria; kingdom Pseudomonadati; phylum Pseudomonadota; class Alphaproteobacteria; order Rhodobacterales; family Roseobacteraceae; genus Ruegeria; species Ruegeria sp. F5. The sequence goes on from NZ_JBQFOU010000018.1 coordinate 49,642, forward strand.
TCAGCAAGCACATCAGCGATCACATGGAGGCCGAGGGCGTCGCCAGCACCGATCTGAAACGTCTGTGGTTGCATCAGGCCAACAAGACGATGAACGATTTCATCGGCAAAAAGGTTCTGGGCCGCGAGCCCGAAGCCGGTGAACAGCCCAACATCCTGCAGGACTACGCCAACACCTCGTCCGCCGGGTCCATCATTGCCTTTTCGCAATACTCTGACGATCTGGAAGATGGCGAGATTGGTCTGATCTGTTCCTTCGGGGCTGGCTATTCGGTCGGATCGGTGATCATCAAACGGCGCGGTTAGCCTTTTACCGCGTAGATGCGGAACGCCGCACCCTGCGCGCGGGGCAGTTCGGTCACATTGTCCGGCAGATCGCCGTTCAGCAGCCCGGCCAGAAACCCCTCACCCTTAGACACCGACGACCAGTATTCTGTCCGGGCGTTGGCTTCGCAGACCAGAATATAGTCGATGCCCAACGCGGCAAGGCGGGGGCCAGTGTCGCGGGCTTCGGACCGGAACAGGTCAATCTGCGCGAGGTTTCCGGCCTCATTCCGATGGTAGTTCCCCCCCAGAACCGAATGATCCGTGTCGCGCAGGATGTACGAGGCATAGTCGAAATCGGCGAGGATCAGACCGGGTTTCAGATCGCGCAACGGGCGTGTGGCCTGCGGTGTGGTGCAGGCATATGCGCTGACCTGCACCGCTGCGCCTGTGTCCGGCACGGTTTCCGCCCCCGCCGCAAGTCGCTTTTCAAGGCTCGCCCCGGTTTTCGGGGACATCAGAACGACAAACGCAACCAAAAGGACACCGAACAGCCTTTGTCCGTTTACCCGGTACTTCTGGTAGATCACCCGCAGAACCTGCGCCTGCACAGCCACCATCGACAGGGCCAGAAAGGTCATCATCCGGGACTGGTACAGGAACAGAACAAACGCAATGGCGATCAGGCCGAGCAGCAGCAAATACTCGATCTTCCGCTCTGACCCATAGGCAAAAACGCCCGCCGCAATCATCGAGAAGACAGAGATCGCGATCAGCGCGACGGTTTCGCCTGCATGTCGCTGGATGAATACGCTGACATTCTGGGCCTCGGTGACCTGGCTCAGCCAAAAGGCGCGCATGTCGGGCGACATCTGGTTGATCGGGTTCTCAAGGCAATAGGGCGCGAAGCTGTACGCCAGACCCACGGCAAGCGCCCCGACCGCCGCAAAGCACCCGAGCCGGGCCCGGACCGACCGGCCCGACGCACCGGCTGCGACCGCCAAAAGCCCAAGCGCCGCCACGCCCGCAGGCAGGGCCACGCTGAGCGTCAGGGAATCGCAGCCAGGGAAAAAGAAACTCTCACCCCCGGTCGTCGCCACCGCTGCCAGCAACAGTGTACCGGCCATCGCGGCCCCGAATTCCATCGTGCGGCGACGGCTGGTTTTGCCGGACAAGACCCAATCGACCGCAACGAACAGGCCGATGAGCCCGATTTGCGCCAGCGATTCCGTGCCGATGGACAGGGACAACGCCAGACACAGGCCCAGCCCAAGACCCGCGTGCCGGATATCCTTGCGGAGAATGAAAAACATCACCGCAGACACAAACAGCAAGACCTGCAACCCATGGTGATCAAAGGAATACTTATCGAATTTGCCCGAACTGTTGATCGCAATCACGGCCATGACCAGAGCGGACACGGCCCCCGCGCGGCCCCCTAATGCGCCGCCGATGATCGCGAACGCCCACAAAAGCAGCCCGGCCAGCAGCGTGGGCCACAGGAAGGCGGTAAATTGATAGGCAGCATCCGGCGGCAGCACCAGACTGCTCAGCGCATAAATCCCGGCAATGGGCGCATCGATCAGGCGGGACCAGTGCATCAACGTGCCGCCATCCGGCCCCAGCCGGTGCTGATAGGGATCGAACCACCCCTGCCCGCCCAGCAGATCGGACACCGCAACCCAGCGCATGATGTCATCAGGACCTTGAACATAACCGCCAAGGGTCATCAGGCCGACAAGCACCGCAAGAGCGGCCATGTAAAGCCGGCACGCAGTTTTATCCGTCAGGATCCTGTACGATCCCTGCACTTTTTGCATGTTTCTTTGCCTTCAGCACTCTTGTCTGAAAGGCTGTCTACGAGATCGAAGTGACATAATTGAGGCAGAATTTTACTGCCGCACCACCGTCAGTGGTGCCCGTCCGCCAAGGCCCGGATCAGGGCTGACTGACGCTTTCTTCTTCCAGATGCAGCTTCATCTCGATCAGAACCTGCTGCAGCAGGCTGGTTTCCTTCAGCAGCCGCTTGGCCTCGTTCACGGTTATGATCCCGTCCTCGATAGCCGCCTGATACTCGGTCATCAGCATGGCGAACCGCTGGCTCAGCGCAATGACGTCCGAGTTCACCCCACCGGTCCGCGGCGCTTCGGTGTTGCGGCCGTCATAGGACAAGGTGATGTTCTTCAGATCCGCCAGAGCCGAGGTCACATGGGGGTAGGTCGCCACATTCTCAAGGCGGGCGACCGCGTCTACGGGCATGAACCGGTCGGCATGTTCGGCATTGTCGGAATAATACCGGCCCAACGTGGCCTTTGACTTGCCCGTAATCTCGCACGCCGCTTCTATGCCGACATCCTTCACCAGGGATTCCGTGTGCTTTTTCAGATAAGCCCCAATATCTGCCATCGTTTTACCTTTGTTACCCGCGCGCCCTGTCCTGCCCATTTGATTTGGGGGAAAGGGAAGGGAAATTTCCCATACTCCAGTCATAATTGAAATGCCATAAATTGACTATCCCTCAGATATGCGGGGGATTTTGTGAGTGAGTGGCGGCAGTTCTTGCCGGTAACGAGTGATAGTGGGACGGGATTTCAGTCTTCACAACGTTTAGGCCACATGTTGGCCGACGGCGTCGCTGTTGCGAGCGCGGGGGCTCCATCCCCATAGAGCGTGTGCTCGGTCTTCGCAGCTGCAATGGCGACGTCGCTTTCCACCGCCATTGATGACTTGTTCCTTTCTGTCCGGCGTTCTAGACCCGCCACATGGCAAAACTGTATTTCAATTACTCCACCATGAACACGGGCAAATCGACCGTGTTGCTGCAGGCCTCGCACAACTACCGCGAGCGGGGCATGGACACCTATCTGATGACCGCCGCCGTGGACGGGCGCGCCGGGACCGGGCGGATCGCCTCACGCATCGGGATTTCCGAGCAAGCGGATACGTTTCGCCCCGAAGACGACGTGTTTTCGATGATCGAAACGCGCTTGGGTCAGGGCCGGGTCGCCTGTGTGTTCGTGGATGAGGCGCAGTTTCTGTCCGAAGATCAGGTCTGGCAACTGGCCCGTGCGGTCGATGACCTGAAGGTTCCCGTTCTGGCCTACGGCCTGCGGGTCGATTTTCAGGGCAAGCTGTTCCCCGGTTCTGCCGCCTTGCTGGCGCTGGCCGATGAGATGCGTGAGGTGCGCACGATCTGCGAATGCGGTCGCAAGGCGACGATGGTGATTCGTCAGGACGAGAACGGCAACACCATCACCGAAGGCGCGCAAGTGCAGATCGGCGGGAACGAGACCTATGTCTCGCTCTGCCGCAAACACTGGCGCGAGGCCGTGGGCGCCTAGACCGGATTCGGCAGGTCAGCTCCCGCGACGAAAGCCGCCACGTTGTCCAGTGCCATGTGCCCCATGCTGGTCCGCACTTCGTCGGTCGCGGTGCCCAGATGCGGCAGCAGGGTAACGTTTTCCATGTCGATCAGGGCCTTGGGGACAGTCGGCTCGAACTCATAAACGTCCAGACCCGCGCCCGCGATCTGGCCCGCTTGCAGGGCAGCGATCAGGGCGGTTTCATCCACGACCTCGCCGCGCGCGATGTTGATCAGGATGGCGGTCGGGTTCATGGCCTGCAGCACCTGCGCGTTGATCAGGTGCTGTGTGTCCGCGCCTCCGGGAACAGCCACGACAAGAAAATCCACCGCTGCGGCCAGAGCGTTCAGGTCGGGAATGTACTCGGCGGGGAAATCCACCTGTTTCGGGCTGCGTGACTGGTAGGCAACCGACATCCCGAACCCGAAATGACACCGCCGCGCGATGGCCTGACCGATCCGGCCCATGCCGACGATACCGACGCGCTTGCCGGTGACGTGATGGCCCAGCATCTGGGTCGGGTGCCAGCCCTGCCATTCCCCTTTGCGGACCAGCCGTTCCCCCTCGCCCGCGCGGCGGGCGGTGGACAGCAGTAAGGTCATGGCGATGTCGGCGGTGGCGTCGGTGACGGCACCCGGTGTGTTGGTTACGGCAATGCCCGCGGCACGGGCGGCGTCCACGTCGATATGATTGAAACCGACCCCGAAATTGGCCAGCAGCTTGCAACGGGGCTTTGGCACAGCGGCGAACACCTGCGCCGAGAACAGATCGCCCAGCGTTGGCACCACAATGTCGAACCCGGACAGCGCCTGCCGCATTTCGTCCTGCGTCATCGGCAGAGTATTGCTGCGGAACTCGACATCGAACTCGGCCTTGGCGCGGGCTTCGACAGCGGCGGTCATCGGGCGGGCGATCAGAAGCTTCATCAGTGCATCCTCCCGCCCCGCGGCACCTTGCCGTCCGGGCCGATCAAAACGATTTCACCCTGCTCATCCGGCAGGCCCAGCACCAGCACCTCGGACATGAACTTGCCGATCTGGCGTGGCGGGAAATTCACCACAGCAATCACCTGCTTGCCCACCAGCGTCGCCGGATCGTAATGCGCGGTGATCTGGGCCGAGGTTTTGCGCTCGCCAATCTCATCGCCAAAGTCGATCCACATCTTGATCGCGGGTTTGCGGGCCTCGGGGTAGGGCTCGGCGCGGGTTACTTCGCCCACGCGGATGTCGACCTTGAGGAACTCGTCAAAAGTAATCTCACTCACGGGACAGCTCCCTGGATCGGTCGGTTGCGGCTTTGACAGCACGGTGCAACAGGTCCGGGAACCCCTCTTCCTCGTGCATCAGCACCTCAAGCGCCGCCTGCGTGGTGCCATTGGGCGAGGTCACGTTGACCCGCAATTGCGAGGGGTCTTCCTCGGCCGCCATCGCCAGCGCACCTGACCCGGCCACGGTGGATTTCGCCAGCTTCATCGCCAGTTCATGCGGCAGCCCCTGCGCCTGACCGGCAGCGGCCAGCGTTTCGATCAGGTGAAAGACATAGGCCGGACCGGACCCGCTGAGGCCGGTCACCGCGTCCATTTGAGCCTCAGACTCCAAACGCACGGTTTCGCCGATAGCTGACAGAAGGTTTTCGGCAAGCTCCAGATCCGCCGCCGAAGACCGGGCGTTGCCGATCAACGCGGTGATCCCCTGACGGATAGCAGCAGGCGTATTCGGCATCGCGCGGATGATCGGTGTACCGGACCCCAGAATATTCTCGAAGGTGGCAATCGACGTGCCCGCAGCCACGGAAATGAACAGGCTGCCGCCGCCCAGCGCCTGAATGGCGGGCAGGGCCTCGCCCATCATCTGCGGCTTGACGGCCACCAGCACCACGGCGGGCGCTTCGGGCAGCGGTGTGTTGATGTTGACGCCCTGTGCTTTCAGCCAGTCCGAGGGATAGGGATCAATCACCCAGACGGAAGCGGCGGGCAGGCCGTGTTCCAGCCAACCCGCCAACATTGCGGAACCCATCTTTCCGCACCCCAAAAGCACCAGACCCTGCTCGGCCACGCGAGACATGTCCATTGGTTTGCCCCTCCCCTGACTTAAAAGGTTCGGGGCAAAGCTTTACGCCCGGCCGTAGGCCTCTGCAATGGCGACTTGCATCGCTTCTTCGGGCGTCCGGTTGCCCCATGTCACCAGCTGAATCGCCGGATAGTAGCGCTCGGCGCTCATGACGGCGGCGGTGATCATCGTGTCGATCTGGTCGGGGCTGGCCGTCTGGCCGCCCGCAAGAACCAGACCGTAGCGATAGACCATCAGTTTCTGGTTCGCCCAGTAGGTGAACGCCCCCGCCCAGCACTGGTCGTTCATTTTGTTGAGCAACTCGTACAGTTCGGATTCACGCTCGGTCGGTGGCTCCATTTCGAACGAGCACACCATGCGCAGCGTTTCGTCATAGTTGGACCAGGCCAGCGTGATCGAATAGGTCCGCCACTGCCCTTCGACCGCCATGGCGATCTGATCGTCGCCAATGCGATCGAAATCCCAGTCGTGATGTTCAGCCAGATGTTCAACAATATCGATTGGATGAAGGTCTTCTTCTAGAAACTGCTCGGAAAGGGCCATAATGCCACCTCACTACTCTCTAGCATTTTGGGGCTGGCAGCGCCCCAGCGCTAGTTGCCTGCTCTACAAGCCGGGCTTCCCCCGTAGGCCTGTACTAAATATGGTGCGACGCGAGATGGGTTCTGACAACCCTATTTATTGGGGATAACAGCAATAAGTTGTGGACGAATGGCAACGCCGATCAAAATATTGGCGTCGTGTACAGCTTTGTCTTGATAAAATTCTGCAAGGCGGCAAGATTCACGTCGCCGCATAATCCGAGGGTGGATTGCACGGCGGTGTACCTGTCATCAAATCCCTGAAACGGACGTTACTTGTCCAGCTTCGCCTCAAGCGCGGCGATCCGCGCCTCGAGCGCGGCGTTTTCCTCGCGGGCTTTCTGAGCCATCGCGCGGACGGCGTCGAATTCCTCGCGGGTGACGAAATCGCGGTCAGCCAGCCAGCGGTCGATCATCGAATTCATCGCATTCTCGGCCTCTTCCCGCGCGCCCTGCGCCACGCCCATGGCGTTGGTCATCAGTTGGGAAACATCGTCGAGGATCTTGTTGCGGGTTTGCATGGCTTTAACTCCGAAATCGCGGTTGTTCTCTATATGGGTAAAGAATGGCCCGGGCTCAAGGTTGACTTGCCCCGCAAACCCCGGGCAATGAGACGCACATGCAGGCTGTTCTGAATTTCCCCGATCTGTCGCCCGAATTGTTCTCGATCTCGCTGTTCGGGTTCGAGTTCGCGCTCAGGTGGTACGCGCTGGCCTATATCGCGGGCATTCTGATCGCGTGGCGCATGGCGGCGATGGCGCTGCGCCGCCCTGCCCTGTGGCGGGATGAGACGCCGCCGATGCGCCCCGAACAGCTAGAGGATCTGATCACTTGGATCATCCTCGGCGTCATTCTGGGCGGGCGGCTGGGCTTTGTGCTGTTCTATCAGCCTGCCTACTACTTGTCGCACCCTGCGGACATCTTGAAAGTCTGGCAGGGCGGGATGGCCTTTCACGGCGGCCTGCTGGGCGTAGTGATTGCCTCGTTTCTGTTTGCCCGCCGCCATCGGATTCCGGCTTTGTCGCTGGGCGATCTGATCGCCTACACGGTGCCCCCCGGCCTGTTGCTGGGGCGTCTGGCAAACTTCGTCAATGCCGAGCTTTGGGGCCGCCCCAGCGAACTGCCCTGGGCGGTGATATTCCCCGGCGGCGCTGCGCAGGATTGCCCGGGCGTTGTGGCTGGACTGTGCGCGCGCCACCCCTCGCAGCTTTATGAAGCCGCGCTCGAGGGGCTTCTGCTCGGTGCACTGCTGATCTGGCTGGCCTATCGCCGCGGCGCGTTTCGCAAACCGGGACTTGTCATGGGTGTGTTTTTGGCGGGCTACGGAGCCTCGCGCTTTATAGTCGAGTTCTTCCGTCAACCCGACGCGCAATTCGTGTCCGAGGGCAACCCGTTGGGATTGGCGCTGCATCTGAGCGGCTATGGGCTCACGATGGGGCAACTCTTGTCGCTGCCGATGATCGCGCTGGGCCTTTGGTTTGCGATGCGCGCACGTCCGGCGACATGACCCTGCGGGATCACCTGATCGCGCGCATCCGCCAGGATGGCCCGATGAGTGTGGCCGACTACATGGCCGAATGCCTGCTGCACCCCACCTTGGGATATTACAGCACGCGCGACCCGCTGGGCGCCGGCGGGGATTTCATCACCGCCCCGGAAATCAGCCAGATGTTCGGGGAGCTGATCGGCCTGAGCCTTGCGCAAAGCTGGCTCGATCAGGGGCAACCTTCCCAAGTTGCACTGGCCGAGCTTGGACCGGGGCGCGGAACCTTGATGGCCGATATCCTGCGCGCCACATGCGGCGTGCCGGGATTTCACGCGGCGGTGCAGGTTGTTCTGCTAGAGGCCTCACCTGCGTTGAAAAAGTTACAGGCCGAGACACTGAAAGGCTATGATCCGCGCTGGATCGACAGCGCGGCTGACCTGCCGGACCTGCCGCTGTTTCTGGTCGCAAATGAGTTCTTCGACGCCCTGCCCATCCGCCAATTTCAAAGGGACGGCGAAGGCTGGCGGGAACGCCTGATCGGAACAACGGACGACTCTTTGACCTTCGGACTGGGTCCGCAAGCGCCACAGGCGGCGCTGAGCGACCGGCTCGAGGACACTCAAGAGGGCGATCTGGTCGAGCTCTGCGCCGGAGCGATTCCGCTTCTGACGGAAATCGCCGGGCGGATTGCAAGGCATGGCGGGGCTGCATTGATCGTGGATTACGGCGATTGGCATTCGCTGGGCGACACGCTGCAGGCGCTCAGGGCGCATGAAAAAACCGACACGCTGGACGCGCCGGGTCAGGCCGATCTGACGGCGCATGTGGATTTCGAACCCCTGGCCATTGCGGCCAAGGCAACCGGTTGCGCCCATACGCGGCTGACCCCGCAGGGCGTGTTTCTGGAACGGCTGGGGATCACCGCCCGGGCGCAGGCGCTGGCCCGGTCGCAGGGCGGTTCGCAACTAGAAAACCTGATTGCCGCACATCGCCGGTTGACGCACCCGGATGAAATGGGAAACCTGTTCAAAGTACTGGGTCTCTATCCGCTTCACTCTGCGCCACCACCGGGACTGGAACCATGACATTGGAAATTCTGACTTCGGACATGCTGTCCCCTGTTCGGCACGGGTTCTTCAGCCGACGGGGCGGGGCCTCGTCCGGGATATTCTCGGGGCTGAATTGTGGCCATGGATCGTCGGACCAGACCGAGGCTGTGGCCCTGAACCGCCGCCGCGTCGCCGATGCGATGGAGGTCGAACCGGACGCGCTGATCGGTGTGCATCAGGTGCATTCCCCGACCGTGATCACGGTCGATGGCCCGGTGAACGGCGAAAAGCCCAAGGCGGATGCCGTGGTTACGGCCACGCCCGGTCTGGCCCTGACCATCCTGACCGCTGACTGCCAGCCGGTCCTGTTCGCCGATCCTGACGCGAAAGTGATCGGGGCCGCGCATGCGGGCTGGCGCGGCGCGCTGAGCGGCGTTCTCGAATCCACGCTGGACGCGATGGAGGAGTTGGGCGCATCGCGCGAAAACACCCGCGCGGTGATCGGCCCGACCATCTCGCAGCGCGCCTACGAGGTCGGGCCCGAGTTTCTGGACGATTTCACCGCCGATTCGCTCGATAACACCCGATTCTTCGCCAATGGACAGGGGGACAGGCTGCTGTTTGACCTGCCCGCCTTTGGCCTGCACCGGCTGCGTCAGGCGGGGCTGGATCAGGTCGAATGGACCCGGCACTGCACCTATTCCGACCCGGACCGCTTCTATTCCTATCGCCGCGCGACCCACGCGAAAGAGGCCGATTATGGCCGCCTGATCTCGGCCATCAGATTGTAGTTTTCGCCACAATTAAGGCAAACCCGCCACCTTTCCGCCACAATTATTGTGTTTACCGGACTCAAGAATCGTGTGGAATTTTGTGCCAGTCCTCAGGTGGTTATCTGACTTACAGACCGTTGATGTCTGGCCTTCTTGTAAAAGGTAAACATCAAACTTCTATTTTTTGTCCGCAATTGATCCCGGTTCAGCCTTATCCGTGCCGCAAACCAGCGTCACGTTAGGGTTTCAAGGGAAACGGGGCGTCAGACCCCAAGCAGAGCAGGATCAGAGAATGAAGACAAAATCTCGGTTTCTCAGCGCCGTGGTTGCGGCGGCTCGGGACCAGAAACTGGAAATGCCGTGGAAGCGGGTTTCAAGCAACTCCCTCAGGGTCGCGCGCCGTTTGGCAACACGACGCTGAAACAGAATACCCAAGGGGCCAGCTGCCGGTCCCGACGGGTTTAAGGCGCATCAGGGACTGCTCCGGTCTGATGCGTTGCGGGTCGCGGCCCTGACCGCGACCAGTGTTCGGAGTGTGTGCGCGGGAAATTGCAACCCGCAAAGTACGAGTTTGTCTGGGGGGTCAATGTGTTGACCGATGGGATGCGAAATTTATTCGCTGTGTGCTGGATTACAGACCGGCGCCCAGAGGTTGTCCATTTATTTCAAGGCAAAGAACCAAACCGTCAGGCGGGAATGTATGGGGATTTCTCTCGGCTGTTCGGACATTTAGAGGGGAAGGAATATCGATGACTATTCCTAATTCATTGGCCCGGGCGGCCAGAAACGCCGTCGAAACGACGGCACTGCTGAAAAATGCACCGCGCCCGGCCACCAAAAGAAAAGCGCAACTGCGCCGCTACGAAGTCAGCACGTTGCTGAAGAACGGCGAGGTCGCGCAGACCCGCCATATCGCGCCGGCGCTGCCCATGTTCGAAGACGCGTTCTGCGCCTTCACCCGTGGCTCGTTGGTGGAAACCGAACTTGGCCCGATGGCGATCGAGGATCTGATGCCCGGCGATACGGTCCTGACGCAGGATGGCGCGTCGGAAACGGTTCTATGGAAGGGGTCTGTCACTCTGATCCCCGGACGCGAGGACGCCAGGGGCCGCACTCGCCCGCTGACGCGGATCATGGCCGATACGTTCGGCATGCAAAAACCGATGTCCGGCGTCATTGCCGGCCCGGCTGCCCGCATTCTGGGCACGCCCGCGCATCTGCGCCACCTGAATGAAGGCGCACCGATTCTGACGCCGGTCTCCGAGTTTCAGGACGGGATGGGGGTGATTGAGACAATGCCGCCTACGCCCGTGGAATTGTTTCACATTTGCCTAAAACGGCATTCCGTTATCCGCGTGGATGGTTTACAATTTGAAACATATCACCCAGGTGTGAACGCGGTCCGGATGATCAGCCATTCGCTACGGTCAATCTATCTGAACCTGTTTGCGCATATCGAATCGCTGAACGATTTTGGCCCGCTGCTGATGCCGCGCGCCGGAGACGGAGAGGTAGACGCGATCACGGCCTGAGATGTTAATGATTACTGCAGTGTGGGGGCATTATGCAGATATTACTAAGTTGGATACTTTCGTTGGCGATTGCGGCCATGTTGCCGCCAATCGCCCTGAGTGCACGCGGCGCGCAGCTTAAGCCGTCCGGCTCATTCGTTCTTCCAAAACGTCGAACGGCACGCCTGGCTCGTCTTTTGCGCCTCGGATAACAAGCGATGTCTTGACGCTGGCCACGTTCGGCGTGGTCAGTAGCTCGCCGGTCAAAAACTGCTGAAAACTGCTTAGGTCCGGGGCCACGCATTTCAGCATGAAATCCACCTCGCCGTTCAGCATGTGGCATTCGCGGACCAGCGGCCAGTCGCGGCAGCGTTCTTCAAATGCGCTGAGTTCCGATTCGGCCTGACTGTCCAGACCGACCATCACAAAGACCTGAACCTCGAATCCCAGTTCGCGGGCGTTCACATCGGCATGGTAGCCGGTGATGTAGCCGGATTCTTCCAGCGTGCGCACCCGCCGCAGACAGGGCGGGGCCGAGATTCCGACACGTTTGGCCAGTTCAACATTGGTCATACGACCGTCCGCCTGCAATTCTGCCAGAATCTTGCGGTCGATTTCATCCAGCCGAGTCGTGACCATCAAATGCTCCTGATTTTTCGGTTGTTATATCAGTACCCCGCCCATGCGCAATAATGTTTCGCATCCGCGCAATTTTGTTGATCTTGCGATTCACAGGCCGGGCGCAGCCCTGCCCGCAGCGCATGGTGGATCAGGGGCAAGAGGGGGCTTTAAGCCCTGCCCGCCCCTCGCTATATCGGTGCGACGGGCAAACGGCCCGGTTCAGGCAGTTCGAGCGGGGATACCATGACCGAGACACGTCACACCAAGGTTCTGATCATCGGGTCGGGGCCCGCAGGGTACACGGCCGGCGTCTATGCCAGCCGCGCGATGCTAAACCCCATTCTGGTGCAGGGGATCGAACCCGGCGGCCAGCTGACCACCACCACCGAGGTCGAGAACTGGCCCGGCGATACCGAGGTTCAGGGCCCCGATCTGATGGTCCGGATGCAGGATCACGTAAAAGCGATGGGTTGCGAAGTGATTGGCGATATCATCAGCGATCTGGATCTGAGCCATCGGCCTTTTACGGCCAAGGGCGACAATGGCAGCACCTATACCGCCGACGCCGTCATTCTGGCCACCGGTGCCCGCGCGAAATGGCTTGGCCTGCCGTCGGAAGAAAAGTTCAAGGGCTTTGGCGTCTCGGCCTGTGCCACCTGTGACGGGTTCTTCTATCGCGGTCAGGAAATCGTGGTGATCGGCGGCGGCAACACCGCCGTGGAAGAGGCGCTGTTCCTGACCAACTTCGCCAGCAAGGTCACCCTGATCCACCGCCGGGACGAGCTGCGGGCCGAGAAAATCCTGCAGGATCGACTGATGAAGAATGAAAAGATCGAGCCTTTGTGGTTCCATGAGCTGGACGAGGTGATCGGCACCGATGCCCCGCTGGGCGTCGAAGGTGTCCGGGTCAAGAATGTCAAAACCGGCGAGATCACCGAGATCCCGTGCAAAGGCGTGTTCGTCGCCATCGGCCACGCGCCTGCCAACGAACTGGTCAAAGACACGCTGGACACTCATATGGGCGGCTATGTCGTGACCAAACCCGGCACCACCGAAACCTCGGTCCCCGGCGTCTTCGCCGCGGGCGATCTGACAGACCACGTCTACCGTCAGGCCGTCACCAGCGCAGGCATGGGCTGTATGGCCGCACTCGACGCCGAGCGGTTCCTGGCCGAGCAGGAGTAACAGGTCCTGGAATTCTCGGGCCCGGTCTGGAGAATTCTGTTTCTGTCGCAAATCGACGCCCCTCTGGCCCCCGCAAGGGCACCCGAGGGGCGTTTTCATTACGCGGGGCAAACGGCGCTTTACGCCTCGCTCAGCGCCGAGGGGGCCGGGGTCGCGATCCGGCGCTATGTCTCGGCGGGCGACCCGCCACGGGTATTGCTGCGCACGCGTATCGCGGGGGCTCGGCTGGTGGACCTGCGTGGACAGCGCGAGGCGTCGATTGTCTGGCAGGACATACACGGCGATACGGGCCGTTCCCCGACATGGCAGTTTTCGGACAATGCCCGTTCCGAAGGGGCTGACGGGTTGCTGTATAGCTCACGTTCGCGCCCCGACCTCGGCCATATCGTACTGTTCAATATCTCTTCTGCGCTGATCCACGTCGATGCACCGGCAACCACATGGGTTCCGTCTTATTCCTAACCCTAGCTTGACCCGTTCGCGCACCCGTATCAGACTCGGGCATAAGCAAAGCGAATGCAGGTGATCTGATTGGATAACCCCCTTTGGCGTGGTGGCTGGTCGACCCGGCTCAGGATTGGCAGCGGTCTGGTCCTGTTCACCTTTACCTTTTTTCACTTCATAAATATCGGTCTGGGCCTGTTTCACACCGATTTCCTGCACGGCATGCAAGACGGTCGCAAAGCCGTCACCCGCCACGATGTCATGAGCGTGGTTCTCTACATCGCGCTGTTTTTGCACGCGGGGCTGGCGCTGACATCGATCGCGCAGCGCAGGACCTTGCGCATGCCGTTCAGTACGGCCCTGCAGATCATTCTGGGGCTGCTGATTCCGCTTCAGCTTATCTCTCACATCGTGCAAACCCGCTTCGCGCACGAGGTTTTCGACGTCAATGACGAGATGGGCTATATCATCGTGCTGATGTGGCCCAATTCCGCCATCTGGATGCAAAGCCTGTTGCTGTTGCTGGTCTGGGTGCATGGCTGCATCGGCCTTCACATGTGGCTGCGGCTGACAGCTTGGTGGCGCAAGGCCGTGCCCTATCTGATCGGCGTGGCGGTCTTTATCCCCTCGTTCGCGCTGGCGGGGTTGCTGACCGAAGGGCGGCGCATCTGGGCCGATTTCGCGGATGAGTTCCTGCGGCAGCAATATATCGAACATTATAACTGGCCCTCGCCCGAAGCCTTTCAGACCTTGTTCAGCGTCAAGGACAATGCGGTGGCGGCATTTCTCGCGGCGCTTGCGGTGACCGCGATGGTCTTTGTCGGGCGCAAACTGTGGCGGCGCAGGCATTCCGTCCGGGTGACCTATTCGCGCGGCCCCGAGGTTGTGGCGGAGAAGGGCATGACGCTGCTTGAAATCTCACAGGCGAACGGCATCCCGCATACGGCGCTCTGCGGCGGCAAGGGGCGCTGTACCACCTGCCGGGTCATCATCGAGGACGGCTCGGATTTCCTGCCCCCACCCAGCGAGGTCGAGGCCCGCAGCCTGGCCGCAGTTGGCGCGTCGCCGCAAACCCGGCTGGCCTGCCAGATCCGCCCGACCGACCCGATTTCGATCTATCGCGTGTATCGCCCCGATGGCGGGCGCAACCGCGGCCACGCCAGCCAGGGACAGGAACGCCAGCTGGCGGTTCTGTTTCTGGACATGCGCAGCTTTACCGCGCGCACCACGGGACAGTTGCCATATGACATCGTGTTCCTGCTGAACCGCTTTTTCGACGCCATCGTCCCGGCAATCACCGCAGATGGCGGTGTTGTCGACAAATATATGGGAGACGGCTTGCTCGCCGTGTTCGAAAAACCCGACGCCGCCGCCTCGGCCAAAGCCGGGCTGAAAGCGGCCATCGACATCAGCAAGGCACTGGAGCGTTTCAACGAAAAGCTCGAAGCCGAAGGAAGCCCCGGAATTCGCATCGGGATGGGCCTGCATCTGGGTGATCTGGTTTTGGGTGAGATCGGCGCCGAAGGCCATGCCCCCCGCACCATCATCGGCGACGCAGTCAATGTCGCCAGCCGTCTGGAAGGCCAAACCAAAGCACTGGGTGTCGAGCTTCTGGTTTCAGGCGAACTGCTGACAGCAGCGGGCCTGACTGTCCCGCCCGCCCGGTTGCAGCGTTTTGAGCTGCGGGGCGTCCAGCACCCGGTTCCCGCGCTGCCAATTCGCCGGGTCTCGGGCTTTGATCCGTCCGTTTACGCGCAGGAACACAAATCCTCGGACTGAGGGAATTGTTGCCATTTTGCGGGACCCTGGTCGGGTTTTGCAGGCGGAAGCGGAAAATCCTTCCAATCCAAAGAAAATCGACGCATATCGTCCTTTGTTTTCAGCATGCCTGTGGACTTCGTTGGACAGCCGGGGCAAATGCCCCTCGAACACCGAGGAATCACTGGTACTTCACCACTGCGATAAGAGTATTCTCATGACGATGTTAAGCAATCTGGCCCCGATCCCCGAGCTGTACGTGTCTTATGACTCGGCCCAGAAACTCAAGGTCGAAGCCGCCGACCTGACAAGCTGGGATCTGAGCCCGCGCCAGATCTGCGATCTGGAACTGCTGATGAATGGTGGGTTCAACCCCCTGAAAGGGTTCCTGAGCGAGGCGGATTACGACAACGTCGTCGAAAACATGCGTCTGGCCGATGGCACATTGTGGCCGATGCCGATCACGCTGGATGTCAGCGAAGATTTCGCCGACGGCATCGAACTGGGTCAGGACATCGCCCTGCGCGACCAGGAGGGCGTGATCCTCGGCACCATGACCGTGACCGACCGCTGGACCCCGGACAAGGCTCGCGAGGCCGAGAAGGTGTTTGGCGCGGATGACGATGCCCACCCTGCCGTCAACTACCTGCACAATGTTGCAGGCAAGGTCTATCTGGGCGGCCCGGTGGTCGGCATCCAGCAGCCCGTCCACTATGATTTCCGCGCCCGCCGCGACACCCCGAACGAGATGCGCGCCTTTTTCCGCAAGCTGGGCTGGCGCCGTATCGTGGCCTTCCAGACCCGCAACCCGCTGCACCGCGCGCATCAGGAACTGACCTTCCGCGCCGCCAAGGAAGCGCAGGCCAACCTGCTGATCCACCCGGTTGTCGGCATGACCAAGCCCGGTGATGTGGACCACTTCACCCGCGTGCGCTGCTATGAGGCGGTTCTGGACAAGTATCCGGCCTCGACGACCTCGATGAGCCTGCTGAACCTCGCCATGCGCATGGCCGGCCCGCGCGAGGCGGTCTGGCATGGTCTGATCCGGGCCAACCATGGCTGCACCCATTTCATCGTCGGTCGCGACCATGCGGGTCCGGGCAAGAACTCGACCGGTGAGGATTTCTATGGGCCTTATGACGCGCAGGACCTGTTCCGCCAGTACCAGGATGAAATCGGCGTCGAGATGGTTGATTTCAAACACATGGTCTATGTGCAGGAACGCGCCCAGTACGAGCCGAATGACGAGATCCTCGACAAGGATGACGTAACGATCCTGAACATCAGCGGCACCGAACTGCGCCGCCGTCTGGCCGAGGGTCTGGAAATCCCCGAATGGTTCAGCTTCCCCGAAGTGGTCGCCGAGCTGCGCAAGACCAAACCGCCGCGCAGCCAGCAGGGCTTTACCGTGTTCTTCACCGGCTTCTCAGGGAGCGGCAAATCCACCATCGCCAACGCGCTTATGGTCAAGCTGATGGAGATGGGGGGCCGTCCGGTCACTCTGCTGGATGGGGACATCGTTCGTAAGAACCTGTCGTCGGAACTGGGTTTCTCAAAAGAGCATCGCGACCTGAACATCCGCCGCATCGGGTATGTAGCGTCCGAGATCACCAAGAACGGGGGCATTGCCATCTGCGCGCCCATCGCGCCTTATGCCACCACCCGCCGCGCGGTGCGGGAAGAGATCGAACAGTTCGGTGCCTTCTGCGAAGTCCATGTGGCCACCAGCATCGAGGAATGCGAACGCCGCGACCGCAAGGGCCTGTACAAGCTGGCGCGTGAAGGCAAGATCAAGGAATTCACCGGGATTTCAGACCCTTACGACGTTCCCGCGAACCCCGAACTGAGCGTCGAGACCGAGAATGTCGAGGTCGACAACTGCGCCCATCAGGTGCTGCTGAAACTGGAAAGCATGGGCCTGATCGCCGCGACGTAAATCGCAAAAAAACCCAAAAAGCCCCCGGTCCCGCCGGGGGCTTTTTCGTTGAGACGCTGGTTTACTGCAACGCGGCCCGGATCGCCGCGACGGCGCGGCCCTCGAAATCGCCGAACTCTGCGGCCTTGGGCTGGATCGCTTTCAGATGCGGCAGGCGTTCTGCGTAATCCTCGGGCGACATGGCCTCTACCGCGCGCTGGATGTCGGCCTGCGCTTCGCACAGGATCATGCCGGATGTATCCATGAAATCGCCGATATTGGGGCAGCCCCAATAGATTGGCACAGTTGAACACAGGATCGCATCGGTCAGCTTTTCGGAGAAATAATTCTTCTCACGCACGTTCTCGATCACGACGGAATATTGATAGGGCGCAAGCCCGTCCGATTTGTCGTCGAACGGGGTGTAGCCGCGGCCCATGATATCCACATCAACCCCGGTTTCACGCACCCAGTCGATCAGCGAATGGCGCAGTTGATGCCCCACAAGGTCCCGCTTTGCCGAGGCGATCAGCGAGCAGGATTTGGTCTTCGTCACGTCCAGATCGCGCCAGTTGGGCACCATCGTCGGGCCGTAGGGCAGGAACACCGCATTTGGGATGCCCTGCAGCAGAACATCGTGAAAGGTCAGCACCCGGAAAAAGCGCCGCCAGGTGAACCGCAACATCCGGTCGTGCTTGGCATGGATCGCCGAAGGCTCGCCCATCATCAGCGAAATCTGCGCGCGGGTGCCCCTGCGCCACCGCAGATGCACGGTTGAATTCGGATACATGATCAGGTGATCGGTCGGTTCAAGATCTCCGATTGTCTTGCCCGTCAGGCGGTCGGGGAAGCCTTCGGGCCAGATCAATTCGTCCAGCGGAACCTTGGCCAGATCGGGGCCAAGCCGGTGGCCATAGGGCAATATCGCAATCGCTGGCTCGGTCATTGCAGCCTGTCCGGCAAATCCACCTGCCCCCGCATCAGAACATGGCCGTGCCCCGCAACTTTTATCCCGGTCATCGCCTCAACCGAACCAACCCGTGTCACGGTCGCCTGCCCCGGACGGCCCATGTCGTGGCCTTGCTCGGCGGTGAAGGTGTCTTTGTCCATCAGGCCGTATTTCCACAAATAGGCCGCCATCGCGCCGGTCGCCGACCCGGTGAAGGGATCCTCGGGCGGGCTGGGCGGCGCCATCAGCAGGCGCGAGAATGTGTCGCCCGCCTCCGTCGCCCCCTTCAAAGTGACCAGAAACGGCTCGGCCATGTCCGAGCCGGAATATCCCGCCTTCGCAGCCACCTCGCGCAGCGGCCCCTCGGCCAGCTTGGCGGCGCGCAGCGTGTCATGATCCTTCAGAACCGTGATGCAAAAGGGCAGCCCGGTCGAGACCATCTGGGGCGGGGATACGATAGCATCCTCAGGCAGGCTGACCGCTGCGGCCACAAGATCGGCAGGAACACGTGCGCCAAACTTGGGCGCGACCTGAGTCATCTCGATCTCTTCGCCGGTCAGCGAAATGGACACGATCCCAGCCCCGGTTTCCAGCGTCAGTGTATCACCCGAAAACAGCCCCCGCGACCGCAGGGCGGCCACGGTGGCAATGGTGGGATGCCCGGCAAAGGGGATCTCACGGCTGGCAAGGAAATAACGCACCTTCACGTCCGCCACATCGGACGGGCCGGTAAACGTACATTCGACCAGAGACGTTTCGCGAACATAGGCGGTGCAAACGTCCTCGGGCAGATCGGCCCCGCCATGGACAACGGCGCATCCGTTGCCGCCGAACGCGCGATCACTGAATGCGTCTACCCAATCAAAATCGAACCAGCTCATGCAGAAAATTCCCCGATGCAGTGCAAGCGGCAGGTGCTGCCGGTTCGTATGTGTCGCGCGTGTTGCGGGAAATGTCACGCCCCAATCGGCGTGGAGGGGGCCGTTCAGTGAACGGCCACCGGGGACAGGTCGTGTTCGCGGGCCAGCACAAAGGCCAGCTTGCGGTCGGCCACAAGCGCCAGCTGCTGCCCGTCGGAATCATGCACGGCGTAAAGCTGATCCAGATCGCCCGCCTGATCGCGCAGATCGCGCGGCAGGTCTGCCACTTCGACGGTTTTCACGTAAACGATCCGGTCGCCTTCGGCATTCATCTCAATCGGTGTATTCATTGCTCTTACCCCTTTCTTATGTTGATTGTCTGCACCACGGTTTCCGGCACGGCGCGGGTCAGGTCCACATGCAGCAGACCGTTTTCCATGATCGCCTCACCGACCTCGACACCGTCGGCCAGCACGAACATGCGCTGGAACTGACGCGCGGCGATGCCACGGTGCAGGAATATGCGCCCCTCGCTGTCGTCGCGTTGACGGCCCCGGATCACCAGTTGGCGATCCTCGATGGTGATCGACAGATCCTCTTCCGCGAACCCGGCCACCGCCAGAGTGATGCGGTACGAAAAATCCGAGGTCTGTTCGATGTTATAGGGCGGGTATCCTTCATTGCCGGCCTTTGCAGACCGCTCCAGAAGGCGTTCCAATTGCTCGAACCCCAAAAGATGCGGGTATGAGCCCAAGGTAAGTTTTGACACGTTGTCTCGTCCTTTTATGTCAAAGCGACGTATGGTGCGGCCCCGTTTTGGCAACCGCGTACAATAGAATATGGGAAGATACGGGGATGTCCACAAGGTCTGGCGGGATAAACCCGGACACACTATCTTGTGTGGCAAGCACCACCACCAACCCCGAGTCGCCCATGAACGCGCCTACCGACCTTTCGATGAAAACAGATGAAGTTCTGCGCGTTGAGCTTGAGGTTTTTCGCCGCCAGCACCGCGATCTGGATGAGGCGATCGAGGCGCTTCAGGCCAAAGGGACCTCGGATCAACTGACGATCAAACGGCTGAAAAAGCAGAAATTGCGGCTGAAAGACATCATCCGCCTGATCGAAGATCGCCTGACCCCCGACATCATTGCCTGACGCATTGCCACGAATGCGGATTTGGCTATAGTGCGCGCTCTTTCAGGTGGCAGGGGCACAAGCGGATGAGTGACGTGAAAGTGGGCATCATTATGGGCAGCCAGTCGGACTGGCCCACGATGAAGGAAGCCGCTGGTATTCTGGACGAGTTGGACGTGACATACGAAAAACGCATCGTCTCGGCACATCGCACTCCGGACCGTTTGTGGGACTATGGCAAAACCGCTGTGGATCGCGGGCTGCAGGTGATTATCGCAGGCGCTGGCGGGGCTGCGCATTTGCCGGGGATGATGGCGTCAAAAACGCGGGTGCCGGTGGTTGGGGTGCCGATTCAGACGCGGGCGCTGTCGGGGGTCGATTCGCTGTATTCTATTGTGCAGATGCCCAAAGGGTTTCCCGTTGCCACCATGGCAATCGGCGCGGCTGGCGGGGCCAATGCGGGCCTGATGGCCGCTGGTATTCTGGCGCTGCAAGACTCCGAACTGGCCGCAAGGCTGGATGCGTGGCGCGCCGCCCTGTCCGCCTCGATCGCCGAAGAACCCGAGGGATGAGCCGTATCGGCTTTATCGGCACCGGGCATATTGCGGCCCCGATGGTGCGGTTTCTGGCGGCCAAGGGCCATGAGATTGCGGTGACGGAACGCAACGCGCAGGTCTCGGCACAATTGAAAGCCAAACTGGGTGTCACCATCGGTGCGCCTCAGGCCGTGATCGACGCGTCAGAGATCGTGTTCCTCTGCCTGCGCCCGCATCTGGCGCAAGAGGTCCTGACGCCACTCACCTTCCGCGCGGATCAACGGATCGTATCGGTCATGGCCGCAGTGCCTGCGGCGCAATTGGCGGTACTCTGCGCCCCTGTCTCGGATTTTGTGCAGACCATTCCGCTGGGCTTTTTGGAAGCGGGTGGATGCCCTTTGGCAGCCTTTGGCAATGACCGCCTGCTGGCCGATCTGTTCGCGCCGGAAAACCCCGTGGTCAAAGTGGCGGATGAGGCTGCGCTGAACGCCCATTTCGCTGTCTGCGCCATGGTGCCCGGCCTGCTGGACCTGCTGGCCACGGGCGCTGACTGGCTGGCCGGGGAAACCGGCGACGCGGACAGCGCCGAGTTTTACACAACTCAATTGGTCGCGGGCTTCCTTTCCGTGATGGAAAAGGGCAAATCGGGGCGGTTGGCGCAAGAACGTGATGCGCTGGCGACGGATGGCACGCTGAGCCTGCAGATGACGGAAACCCTGCGCGCAGGCAAAGCGCATGACGCATTACACACGGCGTTGACCGCCATTGGGAAACGGTTGGAGACCTGAGGATGACTGACATGCTTGCCCCCGGCGCAACGATTGGAATTCTGGGCGGCGGTCAACTGGGCCGGATGCTGTCGGTTGCGGCGGCGCGGCTTGGTTTCCTGACCCACATCTACGAGCCGGGCGCAAACCCGCCCGCCGGGCAGGTGGCGGACCGGGTGACAACCGCGGCCTATGACGATGCCGGGGCGTTAAAGGCATTTGCCGACGCGGTCGATGTCATCACCTATGAATTCGAGAACATCCCGACGCAGGCGCTGGACCTGCTGGAAGCGCATCGTCCGATCCGCCCCGGGCGCGAGGCGCTGCGGGTCAGTCAGGATCGGCTGACCGAAAAGACCTTTCTTCAGGGGCTGGGCCTGAACACTGCCCCCTTTGCCGACATTACCGATCTGGACAGCCTGAACACGGCGATTGACGAGATCGGAACCCCGGCGATCCTGAAAACCCGCCGGTTCGGCTATGACGGCAAAGGTCAGGCGCGGCTGCGCGCGCCCGAGGAGGTGGAAGCTGCTTTGGCGGAAATGGCCGGTGCCCCCTCGATCCTCGAAGGGTTTGTCGACTTCAGCCATGAGGTCTCGATCATCGCAGCGCGGGGTCTGGACGGTCAGGTTGCCTGTTTCGATCCGGGCGAGAATGTGCATCGGGATGGCATCCTCCACACCACTACCGTTCCCGCCCGCCTGCCCCCCGCCCGGCGCACCGACGCGGTGCTGCTGGCGGCCAATATCCTGAATGCGCTGGATTACGTTGGGGTCATGGGGGTCGAGCTGTTTGTGACACCGCAGGGTCTGATCGTGAACGAGATTGCGCCGCGTGTCCATAACTCGGGCCATTGGACGCAGAATGGCTGCGCCGTAGACCAGTTCGAACAGCATATCCGCGCGGTGGCCGGTTGGCCCTTAGGCGACGGTCAGCGGCATTCGGATGTGGTGATGGAGAATCTGATCGGTCACGACATGGACCGCGTGCCGGAATTGGCGCGCGAACGGGATGTGGCGCTGCATCTCTATGGCAAGGCCGAGGTCAAGCCGGGTCGGAAGATGGGACATTTCAACCGGATCGTTCGCTGAGAAATCGCGCTGACGCGCGATGCCTCCGGCGGGGATATTTTTGGACAGATGAAGGGCGGATCAGGTGAAGAACCGGGCCGCGATATCCCCGGCCATGTAGCTGACCCGCCCTGCCGCAAAGGTGGCGGCCACGCGGTAGGTCTGCGCGTCCAGAATGATCAGGTCCGCGCGCTTTCCTGCGGCCAGAGTGCCGCGGTCGGCCAAGCCCAGCACGCGGGCGGGGCCGGAAGAGACCAGCGCCCATGCCCCGGCCAGATCCAGCAGGCCGGATTTGGCCAGCATCAGCGCCGCACGGCGCGGGCTGGGATAGTGGTAATCCGAGGCCAGCGCATCGCACAGACCCATCGCAATCAGGTCCAGCGCACTGGCATTGCCCTTGTGCGACCCGCCGCGCACCACGTTGGGAGAGCCGAGGATGATGTGGTCCCCGGCGACGCGTGCAGCCTCGGCGGCCTCGAGCGTTTCGGGGAATTCCGAGATCGTCACGCCACGCTGACGCCACCACGCACGGGTTTCGGCGGTTGCGTCGTCATGGCTGCCCATCCGAACGCCCCGCCCGGTCAGGTCGGCACAAAGCGCGTCGAGCGCGGGCGGGACTTCGGCCTTGCGGGCATGCATGGTTTGCAGCATCTCAAGATGCGCCTCGGGGCTGCGTCCGGCTTTCAGGGCTTGCCCGGTCAGACGGGGCGGCGTGCGGCCCTGCGCCAGACGGTCATGCGGCAGATGGTCATTGAATACCACATAGGGCACCTGCCACTCGGCCACCCGGTCGGGCAATCCCTGATAGTCGTCCAGCATATGCGTCTCGAACCGCAATTGCGGGATCAGATCGGTGACAGTGCTGTCTTTCACCGAGGCGATGGCCCCGAAGACCTGAGCGGCGAATTCAGGGCCGCGCACCCCACCCTCCCAACTGTAAAACTGGGCCAGAACGGCGGTTGTTATGCCGTTTGCCGCCAGTTCCGCCTCGACCGACAGGATGCCCTGATCCATCTGTTTCATCGCGCCCCGGCGCGGCGCGATGTGGCGTTCGAACCCGTCGCCATGCAGGTCCACAATCCCCGGCAGAATCAGATATCCGGACAGATCGATCCGCGGACCCAACGGATCGTCGCAGACCAGACCTTCCGCAATCGCCAGAGCGGCATGCGTCAGCCCGTGTTCCGGCAGCAGAACCTGCGCACCGGTCATCGTCAGGTTTAATGCGGTCATTCAGTCGGCTCCGAGTCCGGTTCCGAGCAATCCTGCCCGATGCAAATCTCGTCAATCGCATCCAGCACGCCGTCCAGCCAGGTGATCTGCGGATCAAACTGGCCGAACTCGATGAAATGCAGCGCCTGTGCCATCACACGCGGATTGTTCATCATGAAGGTATGGGTCACGGGCAGAACGATGTGATCGGCCATCCCCTCGACCTTGGTGGTCCTGATCGAGACCTTGCCGTCATCCTTGCCGTTAATCATCGAGGAAAACAGCGGGTTCAGAGAGTTTTCGCCCGCAATCACGCCCAGTTCGAACTCGACCGGCGGCAGTTTTCGCGGGATCCCCTCGGGGCCGGTCCCAAGCGCCAACCCGGCGGGGCCGTTCAGCATGCCAAAGACCTCCCACGCGCCAAGCTCATCCACAAGCTGGCTGCCCTGATTGGGCGGCCCAAGCATGACGACGCGGCCCAGATTATCCGGGTGATTGTCCTGCAGCCAATAGCGCAACAGGATACCGCCCATGGAATGGGCCACAACATTGACGGGGGCGTCCCCGCACGCGGCAAAAGCATCGGGCAATGTCTGACTGGCGAGTTCGGGAATGGGCAGGTCGGTCGAAGGATAGCCCGGGCGCACAACGGTGTAGCCATGGGCTTTGAATAGCTGCTCCATGACCGTAAAGGACGCCTCGGTCCGGGCAAGGCCGTGCAGCAGCACGACGCATTTGGCCTGAGCTGCAGGCGGAACAAGGAACAGAAACAGGGCGAGCAGGTATCTCATAAGCCGCCAGATAAAGCCTAACGGGGGCGGGTTAAACCCCTAGCGCAGCTTCCGTTGCAGCACCGCCAGCGCAATGCCGCCCAAAACCAGCGCCGCCCCAAGGATCAGGCGCAGGCTGGCGACCTCGCCCAAAAGCACAACGCCCGCGACAATGGCGATGATCGGGACACTCAGTTGGACAACCGCCGCCGTTGTGGGCGCAAGCAGCGGCAGAACCCGGTACCAGAGCGCATAGCCCATCCCCGACGTCACGCCCCCAGACAGGGCGGCCAGCAAATACCCGGCACCGGTCATGTGCCAGCCGCCGCCGCTCGCCAACAAAGCCAGTGCGGTAACTGGCAGCGCCACGATGAAATTGGCCGCCGTTCCGGCCAGCGCATCCGGTTCGGTTCTTCCGACTAGCGAATAGATCGCCCAACCGATCCCCGCCGCAGTCATCAGCGCCGCGCCGACGGGGCTGACCTGAACCGCACCAGAGGGCCACAGCACATAGGCCAGACCGGCCAGCGCAATCGCCGCCCCGGCAACCTGTCGGCCGGTCGGCGCGCTGCCTGTGGCAGAGGTGACCGCAAACATCGTGATCTGAACAACCCCGAACAGGATCAGCGCGCCCAGACCTGCGTCCAATGTCAGGTAAGCGATTGAAAACCCGATCATATAAAGCGACAACGCCCCCGCCCCTGCAATCCTGCGCCGGTTGCGCAGGGGCAGATGCCCGGCCCGGAGCGAAACCAGAACGGCCAGCACAACAGCGCCGGACAGCACCCGCACAACCGCAAACCCGGCAGGGTCGCTCGCGCCGCTGTCGATGGCCAATCGGTTCAGAATCGAATTCGCCGCAAAGGCGCACATGGTCAGGGCGGTAAGAAGGAACAGCTTCATATCAACCGCATAGCGGGTTCGGCACGCTTTGCACACTCACTTTCCCGCAACTGCCCCACCTTCATCTTTTCCCAAATACTCCCGCCGGAGGCATGCCCGCGCAACGGGCATTCAAAAGAAACGGGGCCGCCCGAAGGCGACCCCGTCAATCTTTTGCTGCGGCCCCCTTTCGGCAGCCTGGCCACTCGGCCAAGCGCCTTTCGGGGTC
>NZ_JBQFOU010000019.1:0-74991 GCF_056533845.1 Ruegeria sp. F5
CTGCGGCTTCGGATCTATCCGCCGGGTGTGGATTATATCGAACACGAATTCATCCGCGTGGACTGAGAACAGATCATCGAAGCGGCCATTCAACTTGCTCGCTGAGAGCGACTGCTCTGCGGGACAAAGCCGTCGTTAGCTACATTGCAGCACGTTTAGATTGAGTGAACGACTGCATGAGCGGACTCAATCTTGGTCTTGGTTAGCGGATCGAGAGTTTCAAGCGGGTCTCAGTTCAGACATTGAAACTTCCAACTGATGCGACGCTTTAGCTATTTGAAGCCGATAGTGAGCGTCAGCTCGGCCTCTTCAGAAGGTTGGTGCGAGCTTGGCCGTACATTGCGGAACCGGTGTGATAAATCAAACCTGAGCTCGAAAAAGGCGGGGTACCTTATTTCAAGTAAGCCCTAAACTGAACACAGTTGATTTCAGAGTGCTGCCTTGACGGGCGTACTTCCATTGATGATGGTTATTTTATGAGCACTTTGAGAACATTTTTGCTTTCAAATCTGTGCATCCTGGTGTCTTCCGGATTGCTCTATGCAGAAAGTGGGATCGTAAAGTCCTTTGCAGGTTGCGCAGGGCGCTTCTCGGCTGAAATGGAACACGCGTGGCTTTTGAACGATCCAAAAGCTCAGGACTATGAACTGCGGCGCGGCGGATTTGTCTCGTTGCTGGAAGCGACTACGACAGCGGACAACGCAGAATTTGTCCTGGGCCACAGGGTGAATTCCAAACACGCGCACGCACGCTTGCTGCAAACCGCGACCTTTGCTTCGGATGAGGTGAAAGCAAGTGCGGCGCGCCGAGCTGCCAATCAGTATTTGGATCAATGCAACCTGTTGATCCTAGGCGGCGCTTGAAGACTGCTTCGCTGCATCGCCGCATTATTGAGCGTGACACGCTGCGCTGCCGCAAAATTAGGCAGTACCATCAATCAATCCAAGAACTCGGGCTTTGAGTCTCTGAGAGCTGCAGAAAACTGCCTTAGCACTGTGTTGTGCCGCAAGACGGCTCGGAACATGTGCGAAGGTGCCCGGCCTAGGAACCTGAAGACGCCCTCGCACACCGCAATTATGCGTGGGGGGTATATGGGACGTTTCGGCGCCCCGAACAACCCTGCTGCGCATCGCACAAGAGGAAATGCTGATGCACACCAAACTTCTCACCACAACCGCTGCAGTCCTGTTGGCCAGCTCTCTGCCTGCACTGGCCGATTGCCCGATCAAGGTTGGCGTCCTTCATTCGTTGTCCGGTACGATGGCCATTTCGGAAACCACGCTGAAAGACACGATGGAAATGCTGGTCGAACAGCAAAACGAAGCCGGTGGTCTTCTGGGGTGCGAGCTTGAAGCTGTCGTTGTAGACCCAGCCTCGGATTGGCCGCTGTTTGCCGAAAAGGCGCGCGAATTGCTGACAGTGCACGAAGTTGACGTGATCTTTGGCAACTGGACTTCTGTTTCCCGTAAATCCGTCCTGCCCGTAATCGAAGAACTGAATGGCCTACTGTTCTATCCGGTTCAGTACGAAGGCGAAGAAAGCTCGAAAAACGTATTCTACACCGGAGCAGCGCCAAACCAGCAGGCAATCCCGGCCACTGATTATTTCCTGGACGAGCTGGAAGTTGAGAAATTCGCGCTGCTGGGAACCGATTACGTCTATCCGCGGACCACGAACAACATCCTCGAAAGCTATCTGAAGCAGAAGGGTATCGCGGAAGAGGATATCTTCGTCAACTACACACCCTTTGGTCATTCGGACTGGTCCAAAATCGTGGCCGACGTGGTTGCGCTTGGCGCGGACGGCAAGAAAGTTGGCGTGATATCGACGATCAATGGCGACGCGAACGTCGGTTTTTATAAGGAACTTGCAGCCGCAGGTATCTCGGCTGACGACATTCCGGTTGTGGCCTTCTCGGTTGGTGAAGAAGAACTGGCTGGTCTTGATACCAGCAACCTTGTCGGTCATCTGGCGGCCTGGAACTATTTCCAATCGGCCGAAAGCGATGCAAACGAAGCGTGGGTCGAAGCTTGGAAAGCACGAATGGGTGACGAGCGTGTGACCAACGACCCGATGGAGGCCCATTACATCGGCTTCAACATGTGGGTAAACGCGGCAACGGAAGTTGAAACCACGGGTGTCGACGCCGTTCGGACCGCCATGTACGGGCAGGAGTTCCCGAACCTAACAGGTGGTACGGCCGTAATGCTACCGAACCATCACTTGGCCAAACCGGTCCTGATCGGCGAAATCCAGGAAGACGGTCAATTCGACATCATCAGCCAGACCGAAGAAGTTCCGGGCGACGCCTGGACCGACTATCTGCCTGAATCCGCCGTTCTCGTGTCGGATTGGAAAGAGCTTGGTTGCGGTATGTACAACACCGAAACCGAAAGCTGCGTGCAGATCAAGTCCAACTACTAAGGTCTTAACCCGAACTCCTCGGGGCGCGCGAGTTGCGCCCCGAGACTCAATACAAAGGTCTTCCTCAATGACGCTTCCGTTCAGGCGGGCAGTACTTGCCCTGCTGGTTCTTTCGGTGCCTACGTTTTTGCAAGCGCAATCCGCAGACGCCCCTGTGCAACAGGTTTTGCAGTCCCATGCGGACGTAATTCAGAAATCCTCTCGCAAAACGATTGGCCCAGCGATTGGTGCGTTAGCGCAAAGTGGACTGCCGGAAGCGCAGACCGTTCTGGAACGTTGGCAAGCCAAGGACATGTGGTTCAACAAAGAAACCGGTCTTTTTGTCTTTGCCTCAAAGGCCGACGGTGGGTTGCAGATTTTCGATGTATCTGGCGGGGCCGAGATCGGGGTTGTCGACAGGAAGGAATACAAACAACTCAAGCCCAATTCTGGAATTCGCGGGTTGATCGCGTCTGCGCTGGTGCAGTTTCAGCTGAACGATCCCAATCCCAAGAACCGCGACGCCGCATTGACAGCAATTGAGCGAGATGCCGAAGCGTCGCATCTGTCCGCACTGCGTGCTTCCATCGAAACGGAACAAGATGCCAACCTCAAGGCGCGCAAAGACCGGTTGGAGCGCTTGCTGACCATTCGCTTTGATGAGGATGAAGCCGCAAGGCTTGCTGCAATTGACAGGTTTGCCGGCGATCTGGGGGTCGATGTCCGGGCAACGCTCAATCCGCTGGTTTCCTCTAAAATCAAGGTCGCAGACGAAATCCCGGATGGCGCGGTTCGCATTGAGGTTGGATCAGACGAGCTAACGCAGGACCAAGCCTATGGCTTACTTGTCGCGAATGGGTTGGCACCGGAACCGGTAGATGCGGTAACAATTAAGCAGACTCTGATCGCCAACATAAACGGCGATACCGTTGCTGGTGTTCAGGTCGCGAGCCTTGACGAGGACGCCGCACGAGAAGCCGCGTATCAGGTGTTGGCTCAGCAAGGCCTTGCGGCCCCACTGGTGGCACAAGCTGACGTTGCTGAAGCCGTTCAAAACCATAAGTTTTTCAAGGTTTACGTCTCGGCGCCCCTACCCATCGCCCTTGCTGCGCAGGCTGCTTTGGACAACATCGAAACACAAGTTGCTTTGAACCAGACAGCCGATCTGGTGTTGGATGCGCTGTCTTTGGCCTCGATCTACTTCCTTGCAGCAATTGGTCTTGCAATCACCTTCGGGGTCATGGGCGTGATCAACATGGCCCATGGTGAGTTCATCATGATGGGAGCCTACACCGGCTATGTGGTGCAGTTGTTAATTCCTGACCTGACGCTTTCGATCCTTGTGGCAATTCCCTGCGCATTTCTCGTGACATTCGGGGCCGGAGTTCTGCTGGAGCGACTGGTCATTCGGTGGCTGTATCACCGGCCGCTAGAGACGTTGCTGGCAACCTTCGGCGTTTCTGTTGCATTGCAGCAACTGGCCAAGAACATCTTTGGCACGCAGGCGCGTCCTCTGACGGCTCCGGCATGGTTGGACGGCTCGATGGTGCTGAACGACATCGTATCGATCAGCTACATCCGCATTGCGATCTTCTTTCTGGCACTGCTGTTTCTGGCGCTGTTCCTTATCGTCATGAACCGAACAAGGCTGGGCTTAGAGGTGCGTGCCGTAACCCAGAACCCCCGCATGGCGTCCTCAATGGGAATTAACCCGGATCGGATCAACATGCTGACGTTCGGCTTGGGTTCGGGCATCGCGGGCATCGCCGGCGTGGCCATCGGGCTTTACGCCAAAGTCACGTCCGAGATGGGATCTGACTTCATTGTGCAGAGCTTTATGACGGTGGTCGTTGGTGGCGTTGGCAACATCTGGGGCACGCTGCTGGGCGCGACGATGGTCGGAACGCTGCAAAAGGGGATCGAGTGGTTCAATCCGTCCAATACCCTGGCGGCGCAGACCTACATGATCCTTTTCATCATCCTGTTCATTCAATTCCGACCTCGCGGCATTATTGCGCTTAAAGGTCGGGCGGCGGAAGCGTGATATGGTTGACATGACCTCTACGGCCGAGCCGATACGCAAGCCGCTGGTGCTGCGCTATCCCTCTGTCGCGATCTTTCTGATCATCCTGACCCTGTTTACGGCGGTCATCACCGTTTTGGGCGAAGGGTTTGGCATCGGGCTGATTTCCACCAGTTTTATCAAGACGCTGGGCAAAACGCTGTGCCTGTGTCTTGCAGCGCTCGCGATGGATCTGGTGTGGGGATACACAGGTATCCTGTCGCTGGGGCACATGGCGTTCTTTGGAATTGGCGGCTACGCCATCGGCATGTGGCTGATGTACGCCCGCACCGAGATTATCGTTGTCGACAGCCTCGCGACCTCTGCCTTGCCGCCGACAGCACAAGAAATTTCGGATGGTATCGCCACCCAGATTTTCGGCGTTGTCGGCGCATCAGAGTTCCCCCCGATCTGGGCTTTCGCACATTCCCTGCCGCTGCAACTGGCCGGTGTCGTACTGGTGCCCGGTCTGCTGGCGCTTGTTTTTGGGTGGCTGGCGTTCCGCAGTCGGGTGACTGGGGTTTACCTGTCGATCCTGACGCAGGCGATGACGCTGGCGCTGTCCCTGTACCTGTTCCAGAACGACAGCGGGTTGCGCGGGAACAACGGCTTGTCGGGGCTACAGAACCTGCCAGGGTTGGACTCGGTGCCGCAATCAACGGTTTCAATACTATTTTTTTGGGCATCGGCGCTGGCGCTTGGGCTCGGCTACCTCGTCTGCGCATGGGTGGTATCCGGTAAATTCGGATCGGTCATTCGCGCCATTCGCGACGATGAAAGCCGGGTTCGGTTCCTTGGATATTCGGTCGAAGCCTACAAGCTTTTCATCTTCACCTTCACCGCCGTGATCTGCGGTATCGCGGGCGCCTTGTACTACCCACAAGCGGGCATCATAAACCCGGCCGAGATAGCGCCCATTGCGTCAATCTACTTAGCCGTTTGGGTGGCGATCGGCGGGCGTGGACGGCTGTACGGAGCAGTGATCGGCGCGGCCTTTGTCTCGTTGCTATCAACCTGGTTCACGGGAGGCCAGGCTCCAGACATCTCGCTTGGTTTCTATACGATCCAATGGGTCGATTGGTGGACTATCCTGCTTGGGTTTTCGTTTGTCGCGGTCACGCTGTTTGCGCCCCGTGGCATAGGGGGGCTGATCGACAAGTTTACTAAACAACGCGCGCCTGATCGCCATGGTGCCAACCTGGGGCCAGACCTTGGATCGCTGCGCGAAAAGGAGGCGAACGAATGAGCACGCTTCTGGAAGTCTCTGGCGTTTCCGTCTCCTTCGACGGTTTCAAGGCCATCAACAATCTGACGTTCCAGATCGGCCCAGCCGAAATGCGGGCGGTCATCGGCCCGAACGGGGCTGGAAAGACCACGTTCATGGACATCATCACAGGCAAAACCAAGCCGGACGACGGTCATGTTCTCTGGGGCGAAATGTCGGTCTCATTGCTTTCGATGAGCGAAAGCCAGATCGCCCAGGCCGGAGTGGGACGAAAGTTCCAACGCCCGACCGTATTCGAAGATCAAAGCGTCCGCGAAAACCTGATGCTCGCCCAAAAAAACAAACGCGCGCCGCTGGCTGTATTGCGGTTTCGGGCGCGTCGGAAAGATCATGACAAAGTCGCCGCCCTTGCCGAGGAAATCGGACTGCAGAGCGCCTTGGACCGCAAGGCCGGTGAACTCAGCCACGGGCAAAAGCAATGGCTCGAGATCGGGATGCTGCTGGCCCAGGATCCGCAATTGCTGCTGGTGGATGAGCCTGCGGCCGGGATGACCCCGGCAGAGCGCAAACATACGACCGACATCCTTGTTGCAGCGGCCAAAACCCGAGCCGTGGTCGTCGTGGAACACGATATGGAGTTCGTCAGCCGCCTCCACTGCAAAGTAACTGTTCTGCATGAGGGGTCAGTTCTGGCCGAAGGATCGTTGGACCATGTCACCCGGAACGAAAAAGTAATTGAGGTTTATCTTGGCCGCTGAACTTCTAAACATCTCCGATCTGACCCTTCACTATGGAGGCAGCCAGATCTTGAACGGTGTCGACATCACCGCGCGTCAGGGTCAGGTGACCTGTGTCATGGGCACCAATGGCGTTGGAAAAACAAGCCTGTTGAAAGCGATGTCCGGCTCGCATCCCCGCAGCGGTGGCGACTATGTGCTGAACGGCGAAAAAATCGGCAATGTCACTTCCTTTGAGCTTGCCAGAAAAGGAGTGGCTTACGTACCGCAAGGGCGCGAGATCTTTCCGTTTTTAACGGTTCGCGAAAACCTCGAAACCGGCTTCGCCTGCCTGCCCCGCAGCGATCACACGATACCCGGCTATATCTTCGAGCTTTTTCCGATCTTAAATGAGTTCCTTTCTCGGCGCGGGGGCGACTTGTCTGGTGGTCAACAGCAACAGCTTGCAATTGCGCGCGCGTTGATCACGAAGCCAAAGATATTGCTTTTGGACGAGCCGACCGAAGGTATTCAACCAAACATTATCAAACAGATCGGGGAAGTCGTTGGGCTGCTACGCGATCAAGGCGAAATGGCCATAATCTTGGTCGAGCAGTTTTTTGAGTTTGCTTATTCGCTAGGCGATGAATTCTTGGTTCTCGAGCGAGGCACCCCTCATCTACGCGGCTCCAAATGCCAAATTGGCAAAGAACAACTAAGGTCCGCGGTATCTGTTTAACGGCATTATAGTGGTTCCGTTTTGCCCTGACATGCCTGACGCACCGCATTTAACACTTCGGACTTATGCACATACCGTCTCTTAGCTCACTTAGCTGTATAGAATGCCGATTACTTGCAGTTTTTTGTATTCCTATGTTCGTGGATCTGGAGCATTTTGGGCTCGATGCGGTGATCTGACTATTTTTATCCGATAACGGCTTTCTGCGTTAAGCGGCCATTCTTCCACTGGACTTGCGGTCCGAATAGAGAGGTACTGTCCATGTCGCGACGCACCCAACACTACGCCGCGCCTTTTGCGCCCGGGTCCCCGGGCTCTCCTCGGTAGCAGGGTTCCTTTCAGCCTGCGTGAACCAAAAGGAGAAGTGCAAATGGCAAAATCATCTAAGCCAAAAACCAAGAAAGAAGACTTATTCAGATGCTGACCCGGAAAGCCGGGGCGGATGCGGCTATGATCAGCGACAAGCTCGGCTGGCAGACGCACACAACGCGGGCGGCGCTGACCGGGCTGCGCAAGGCCGGCTACGAGGTTCTGGGCGAGAAGCCATATGATGGCAAGCCCAAGCGCTACCGGATCTCGGCCATGCCCGCCCAAACTGGCAAGACTGCAGGCGCCGAAAAGACCGATGCCCGGTAAGCCGGATCCGGATCGACCGCTGGCGATTGCCGATTGGCAGGAAGCTTTCGGGACTCCTCCGCCGCCATACCTTTCCGTAGCGTTCATGCGCAAGGCGTTGGCTTATGAAGAGCAGTGCCGCTCTTCGGGCGGTCTACCGGCGGTGACACGACGCAAGCTGCGAAAGATCGCAGAAGGCAAAGGGATTGCACATGTCAGCAGCGGCGACCTTCGATCCGGCGCGTACCTTGTGCGGGAATGGAACGGACGGACCTACCAAGTCGAGGTGACCGAGCGCGGATATCACATGGATGGTAAAGACTGGCCGTCGCTCTCGGCCATCGCAATGCATATCACCGGCACGACATGGTCGGGTCCGCGCTTTTTCGGTTTGACCCGCAAGGTACGGGGCGGCACATGAAGAAGATCCGTTGCGCTATATACACCCGCAAAAGCTCGGAAGATGGACTGGAACAGGAGTTCAACTCGCTGCATGCCCAGCGGGAGGCCTGTGCTGCTTATATCGCCAGCCAGAAACATGAAGGCTGGGTTTTGGTGCGAGAACAGTATGATGACGGCGGTCTCTCCGGCGGATCGCTGGAACGCCTGGCCTTGCAGCAGCTATTGGCGGATATCCGGGATGGGAAGATCGACCAGATCGTCGTCTACAAGATTGACCGCCTGACCCGGTCGCTGGCCGACTTCGCCAAGATCGTCGATATCCTTGATACCGCCGGCGCCTCTTTCGTCTCGGTCACGCAGTCCTTCAATACGGCGACAAGCATGGGACGTCTGACGTTGAACATGCTACTCAGCTTCGCGCAGTTCGAGCGCGAAGTGACCGCGGAACGGATCCGGGACAAGATTGCCGCCTCCAAGCGCCGCGGTCTCTGGATGGGTGGGCAGGTGCCGATGGGGTATGATCCGGATGGCCGGACGCTGAAGGTCAACGAGTGCGAAGCCGAGACGATCCGAACGCTCTACGCGCTTTACGAACAACACGGGACGATCCGGCAGGTAAAGGTGAAGTCCGACGCTTTGTTACTTCGCACCCGGCGCAGAACACTGTCTTCTGGTGAGATCCGTGGTGGCGGCGCCTTCGACCGCGGGCATATCCATCACATCCTGACGAACCCGGTCTATGCAGGGCGCATCCGACACAAAGATCAAGTGCATGAGGGTCAGCATGACGCGATCATTGCCCCCGACCGATGGGACGCGGTTCAGCTCAGGCTGCAAGGGATGGCTTCCCGAATACGCTTGAGAAAGACGCCGCGCCGCGTGTCGCTGCTCTGCGGGAAGATCTTCGATGAAACCGGAGATCGTCTGACGCCGTCGCATTCACGAACAAAAAAGCGTACCCGTTTGCGCTACTATGTCTCGCACCGGTTGATCGCACGCAGCGGGGAGGAGAACCTTGATGGCTGGCGCCTGCCGGCGGATCATCTCGAGGCCCAAGTCGGCAATCTTGCGCGCCACCATCTCACCAGCCCGACATTTGCAGGGCGCCTCTGCCCACAGTCCGACGCCGGTAAGATCGCCCGGGTTCTCAACAAGCTGACGGACCTGACCTCGGAGCCGGATCGCAAAAAGATCCTGCCGCTCGTGGGACGAATCGACATTGCGCCGGGCAAAGTCATGCTCAAGCTCGATCCCAAAGCCGTCGCGGTTGCTCTGGATATCGACATCGATGCAATGGACGCAATTGCGCTCCAGCTCGAAGCGCCTTTCCAGCTACGGAAGCGTGGCGTTGAGACGAAGATTATTCTGGCCGAAACTCCAGTTGGGAAAGACGAGGCTTTGATACGGAACATTGCGCTCGCACATCACTGGCTGGAGCGGATCAAGGCGGGCGATACCTGTGGCGATATCGCTAGAAACGACGGCATCTCCAAACGACGCGTCCAGCACATGATTGATCTTGCCTTCCTCGCGCCAGATATCATTCACGACGTTCTGACGGGCAAACAGCCCCTCGGCTTTACGTCTGACTGGTGCAAATCGCGAACCCTGCCATCAGACTGGCAGGACCAGCGCGCGCTTCTCGCGACTCTCTGATCCACCAAACCTACACCTGCTACCGCGAAAATGCCGAGCGCAGACTTTCGGAGATTTGCGGCTGTGTGCCGGAACGGTCCACGGTCTGCGCGATTGCGCCACGACGCTAACCCGCAGATAACCCGCGACTATTCAGGGTACATCTTGCACGGTCTGGATATGGGGGAGTGGGTGGCTGGGGTGGTAGGATTCGAACCTACGATACACGGTACCAAAAACCGCTGCCTTACCACTTGGCTACACCCCAACGGTGAGCGGCTATCTACGATTGTTGTTGGCAGGGTTCAAGGGCTTTTGGGGAAAAATCTGAGGCGGTCTCGAAATTATTTTTGGGCTGCGACCCGTCGAGGTTGAGACGACCTTGCTCGGAGGATGGCAAAGCAATCTGTTGTGGCTTTTCGCCGAGCGCTCGCAGGATGTTCAGCGCAAAATGGGCTTGGTGGCTGAAAGGGATAATGCCGTCTTGCAAGCCATAACTCCCTGCACTGCATTGGCAAGTTTGGAACGACCCGGTGGTAAGGACGCGGCTAAGGCAAATTCGCTCTGTCCCGGTATGAATGCCATTATTGCGCGGCACGCGGCAGCCAACGTCCTGTAAAACATCGGGAAGTGATAAACCTCATTGTGTGGCGCCGCCAAATTATCTAGCGTTCAGGTCAGAGAACCTTGTGCTTTGGGAGCTGCCGATGAAACTGAACCCGGACGTGGCTGAGGCCCTGAACCGTCAGATCAACAGCGAGCTTGCTGCCTCTCACACCTATCTGGCGATGGCCGCTTACTTTGAAGCTCAGGAATTGCCGGGCTTCGCCCAATGGTTTCGCGAACAGTCGGCAGAAGAGGTGACCCATGCGATGCGCCTGTTCGACTTCATGGCAAAGCGCGGGGGGCGAATCGAGGTATCGGGCATCGATCAGCCGAAATCGGACTACGGGTCACCGGCCGAGGCGCTGGAAACCGCGCTGCGTAACGAGGAAGCCGTGACCTCCCAGATCAATGCGCTGTTCGAGCTGGCCCACAACGTCAGGGAATTCAGCACGCAGAACATGCTCAACTGGTTTCTGGACGAGCAGACCGAAGAAGAGGATCTGTTCGGGCAGATCCTCGACAAAACCAGGGCGGCCAACGGCGATCGGTGGAACCTGTTGCTGCTGGATCAGGAACTGGGCGCGCGGGGCGGCGAAGCCCCGTCCGAGGCGTAGCCAGCAGCTATTCGCGGATTTCCGACGGATCGACGCCCCACAGGTTGGCTTTCAGGGTCCAGCCGCGATAGCCGCCCGCCGAGATTTTGCACCAATCCAGCGAGCATGTGCCCAGACGCGCCACCACTCCGGTTTCGAAATGCGCATTGACCGGCGAGTCCGGGTCGGGCCGCGCGTAGACCGGCAGCATCTCGGATTCGATCAGAACCGTGCGCACGCCTGAAAGCAGGGCGTAATGGACCCACCCTCCGGCACCGTCGCGGTCCTGAACCTTGCGCCAGTTGCCGTATTCCGCCGTGATCTGCAGCGGCATGCCGCGCCGCTTGAACACCCAGTCGATTCGATGGGTCAGGGATGGCCCGCGGCGCACGTTGCCCTCGGCGGCTTTCATCGAGACATAGCGGGGCAGCGGCAGGTTGGTCACCGGGCCGCGCTTGTCCTGTGCCGCGACCGCGCCCGGCCCCTGCGCAAACAGGAACGCGGTCAGGATCGCCAAACAAAGGCGCTTTACCGGTAAAAGACCACTCACTGACTGTCTGCTCTTGTGCCTGTTGATCTGCTTGCGAAAAAAGGTCGTCTCAATGCCCATGGGGTTCTTGTGCCCCGCCGTATCCTGCGCCACGATGCCATGGCGCGCGAAGGTTTGCAAAGCAGTGGGAGGGCAGAGGTGCCAAGAGAACGTCTGAGTGTTGTCGTTACGCGACGGTTGCCCGAGGCGGTGGAAACCCGGTTGAGCGAACTGTTCGATGTCCGTTTGCGCACGGATGATACCCCGATGACCCGCGATGAACTGGTCGCAGCGGTCAAAGAGGCCGATGTGCTGGTGCCCACGGTCACGGATACGATTGATGGCGGTCTGCTGGGGCAGGCCGGCGAAAACCTGCGGCTGATCGCCAATTATGGGGCCGGTGTCGACAATATCGACGTGGCGACGGCACGGCAGCGCGGCGTGCTGGTGTCCAACACGCCGGGTGTTCTGACCGACGACACCGCCGATATGACCATGGCTCTGATCCTGGCCGTTACCCGGCGCATCCCCGAAGGGTTGGGCGTGATGCAAAAAGGGGACTGGACCGGCTGGGCCCCCACCGCCTTTTTGGGCGGCAGGATCGGCGGACGCCGGTTGGGCATCCTTGGAATGGGCCGCATCGGGCAGGCCGTTGCGCGCCGGGCCGCGGCGTTCGGGATGCAGGTGCATTACCACAACCGCCGCAGGCTGCGCCCCGAGACCGAGCAGGAGCTCGAGGCGACCTATTGGGAAAGCCTGGACCAGATGGTGGCGCGGATGGATGTGATTTCGGTCAACTGCCCGTCGACGCCGTCGACGTTCCACCTGATGAACGCCCGCCGTCTGAAGCTGATGAAGCCCTCGGCGGTGATCGTGAACACTTCGCGGGGGGAAGTGGTGGATGAAAACGCGCTGACCAGGCTGATCCGGTCCGGTGACATCGCCGGGGCGGGGCTGGATGTCTACGAGAACGGCATCAACGTCAATCCGCGCCTGCGGAACCTGCCAAATGTGGTGCTGCTGCCCCATATGGGCTCGGCAACCCTGGAAGGGCGGATTGAGATGGGCGAGAAGGTGATCATCAACATCAAGACTTTCGAGGATGGCCACAGGCCGCCCGATCAGGTCGTTCCCGCGATGTTGTAGGCTGATCGCGCCTTCGTCGAGGGCGCAGGGGGGCGTTATGCAGAGGTATGAGGGCGGATGCCGGTGTGGGGCCGTGCGGCTGTCGGCAACCGGACAGCCCCTGCGGGTTGGCATGTGCCATTGCCTGGACTGCCGCAAGCATCATGGTGCCTTGTTCTACGCCGCTGCCGTTTTTCCGAAGGACAGGGTGACCGTCACCGGTGAACCCCACAGCTATGCCGGACGGTTCTTTTGCCCCACGTGCGGGTCGCCCGTATTTGCCCGGTCCGGGGATGAGGTCGAGGTGCATCTTGGCACGCTGGACGAGCCAAACCAGCTGCAACCGAGTTACGAAAGCTGGGTGATCCGGCGCGAGGCGTGGTTGCCTGCATTTCCCGGAATGGTGCTCTATCAAACTGACCGCGACTAGACCCGACATCAAGGGCGGGGAGCCGGGTTTGATATTGCCCTGATCCGGCGCGCCTTATAGCCATGTACGAAACGGCCCACTGACGGCTCTGCCCGGGGAGGAGACAATGGTTCAGGCAACCGACTTGCCGCGAAACGACGCCGGGATTGAAACCGCGATCGGCATTCTGAAACAACGGTTCGGCGACCGGCTGCAAACTGGCGCTGCGATCCGGGAACAGCATGGCCATACCACCACCTGGATCACCAACCAGAACCCGGACGCGGTGGTGTTTCCGCATACGACGGACGATGTCGCCGAGATTGTCAAAACCTGCGCCGCGCATAAAGTGCCGGTGATCCCCTTCGGGACCGGCACCTCGCTGGAAGGGCATGTGAATGCGCCAGCGGGCGGGGTCTCGGTGGACCTGACGCAGATGAACCGGGTGCTGGCGGTGCATGCCGAGGATCTGGATTGCGTCGTGCAGCCGGGTGTGACACGCCAGGACCTGAACACCCATCTGCGCGATCAGGGCCTGTTCTTTCCAATCGATCCGGGGGCCAATGCGTCGCTGGGCGGTATGGCGGCCACGCGCGCCT
Source organism: Ruegeria sp. F5 (assembly GCF_056533845.1). Classification (NCBI taxonomy): domain Bacteria; kingdom Pseudomonadati; phylum Pseudomonadota; class Alphaproteobacteria; order Rhodobacterales; family Roseobacteraceae; genus Ruegeria; species Ruegeria sp. F5. The sequence goes on from NZ_JBQFOU010000019.1 coordinate 13,659, forward strand.
CGGGGACCAACGCGGTGCGGTATGGCACGATGAAGGACAATGTGCTGAGCCTTGAGGCGGTAATGCCCGACGGGCAGATCATCCGCACCGGCAACCGTGCGCGCAAATCTTCCGCCGGGTATGATCTGGCACGGCTGCTGATCGGGGCAGAGGGCACGCTGGGGATCATCACCGAACTGACCCTACGCCTGCATGGCATCCCCGAGGCGATCAGTTCCGCCCGCTGTTCCTTCCCGACCGTCGATGCCGCCTGCCGGGCTGTGATGATGACCATCCAATACGGTATTCCGGTGGCACGGATCGAATTGCTGGACCAGTTGTCGGTCAAGGCCGCCAACGCCTATTCCGGCCTGACCTTGCCCGAAACGCCCCTGTTGCTGCTTGAATTCCACGGCTCGGAAGCCGGTACGGCGGAACAGGCTGAAACCTTCGGACAGATCGCCGGAGAGTTCGGCGGCACCGATTTCGCCGCGACCTCGACCACAGAGGAACGCAACAAGCTCTGGCAGGCGCGCCACGACATGTATTGGGCCAGTTTGCAATTGCGCCCCGGCGCGCAAGGCGTTTCGACCGATGTGTGCGTGCCGATTTCGCGTCTGGCCGAGGCGGTGGGTGCCGCACAGGACAAGGCCGCGGCGCTGGGCCTGATTGCCCCGATTGTTGGGCATGTGGGCGATGGTAACTTTCACACCCTGCCGCTGATCGACATGGACAATGCCGATGAGATCGCGCGGGCGGATGAATTTATCGGGTGGCTCAACGATCTTGCCATCTCGATGGAGGGCACCTGCACCGGGGAACACGGCATCGGGCAGGGCAAACGCCCCTATCTGATCAAGGAACTCGGGGCCGCCACGCAGTACATGGCCGCGATCAAAGCGGCGCTGGACCCCGACAACATCATGAACCCGGGCAAGATCCTTTAGAGACCCTTCCAACTCAGGTCAGTATTCCGCCCCGAAATCGTCCAGATTTTCTGGTGAATCCAACCGGAACTGGAAGGGATGATGTCATGAGCGCCAAATACCTTGCTGGCTTCGCCGTTGTCTGCGGCCTTGTGGTTGCCGGTCTGGATTACATGCAGCAGGCGAAAACGACCGAGGGCGGGTTGAGCGTGCAGGACTATGCCGCGTCAGTCTCGTCCCGCATGGGGTTTTCCGGTCAGGTCGCAGCGGCTGAGACCCTGGCATTTCTGCCTACAGCCCCCCAAGGCTGGTCGCGCAGCGCGCCATCAGCCGGGGGTGGCGCATCGGTCTGGGGCAACCTCGACCGTCAGCATGACGCGGTTGGATGGGTCTATGACAACGGCACGGATGTCATCTGGCTGGAGGCCGCCCGCCCCGAGTTGCAGAAAACCAAAGGTGTCATGGCCGGAATGGCCGAGATTTCAGACGGCGAGGTTGCACCTCAGCCTGACTACCTTGGCTACGCGGTCGTCGGCGGCATCGGTTTCGGCCAGTTGCAGGTGCCAGCCCAGACGGCCTTTCGCACATTCGACGGCTGGGTCGGATTCGACGACGAAATCCGGATACGTGCCCGCGCCGCCGCATCGGACGAGGCTGTTCTTGCCCTGCTCGGGGACCTCGATTTCGACGGGCTGAACAACGCGCTGAAACACCCCGTTCCGACCATCGGGCAGGCGGTGCAAATCCCACCCGCGCAACAACCCGAGATCGCCGGGCAGATGATCGCCTTGCGCCGGGCGATGATTCAGGCCCGCGCCGACCTGGCGATCGAACGCACGCTGAATTCGGACGACCATATCGCGTTGATCAACGGTTTCGTCAAAGGTATCGCGCCCGGCGCCACGCTTGACGCAACAGGGGGCGAGGTGCCGGACTACGACACTGTCCTGCAGACGACGTATCGAAACGCGCTGGCTCTGATCATGGCGCAGCCGGGCGCGGAAACGGTCACCGATGCAGGCGCATCGGGTCCGTCCAGACTGACCTGCGCCAAGACCGGGATCAGCACACGCTGCCGCTCGGGCGGCTGAATCAGCCACGGAAACGGGCGGATTTGCGACCTGCATTTCACATGCGGGTCGTTTTTTTCATCTCACTGGTCGGATGAATGTCGCGTTTGCTGTCCGAAGTGCGCCATATGGTGTCAACTTAATTCAAGGGGAGACACCCGGCTATGAAAACCCAAGTCAAAGCACTGGTTGTTGGCGGCGGCGCCATCGGGACCTCGATTGCCTATCACCTGGCCAAGGCGGGCTGGGACGATGTGATGCTGATCGAACGGGATGAGTTGACCTCTGGCTCGACCTGGCACGCGGCGGGTCTGCTGCCGCTGTTCAACATGTCCTATGCGACGACCCATATCCACAAATACTCGGTCGATTTCTACAAGACGCTGGAAGAGGAAACCGGCCTGAACGCGGGTTTCGCCGTGGTTGGCAACCTGCGCATGGCGCAGACGCAAGACCGCATGGACGAATACATGCTCTATGCCTCGACGGCCGAGACCTGTGACGTCAAATACGAATGGCTGACGCCCGACCAGATCAAGGAACGCTGGCCGCTGATCGAAACCGGCGATCTGAAAGGCGCGATCTACCACACCGAGGACGGTTACATTAACCCGGCCGATGTGACGCAGGCGATGGCCAAGGGCGCCCGTCAGCGCGGCGTCGATATCGTCCGCAAGATGCAGGCCGATGCCTTCCATTGGACCGGCACCCACTGGGAAGTCACCTGCACCAAGATGGTCGAGCAGGGCGGCAACCTTGTGCCTTCGGACGAGCAGGTCGTCATCAGTGCCGAGCATGTGGTGACCGCCAGCGGCAACCACGCGCAGCGCACCGCCAAGATGCTGGGCATCAAGATGCCGGCGATCCCGGTCGAGCACACTTTCATCGTCATGGACAAGGACCCCGAGCTGGTCAAATGGCGTGAGGCTGGCAACCCCGAACACCCCGTTGTGCGCGACGCCGACAACGAATCCTATGCGCGCGAGGAACGTGGCGGCTGGATTTTGGGCATCTACGAACACGGTGCCCCTGCGCGGTTCGAATACGGCGTACCCGACAGCTTCCGCGCCGACCTGTTTCCGCTGGATCTGGACCGGATCGCCGAGCAATATATGGCGATGGCCGAACGCGTGCCCTCCTGCGCCGAATCTGGCCTGAAGGACGATTTCAACGGCCCGATCTGCTACACGCCTGATGGCAACCCGCTGGTTGGTCCCGCTCCGGGTCTGCGCAACATGTGGCTGGCCGAGGGCTTCTCGTTCGGCATCACCGCTGCGGGTGGCACCGGCTATTATCTGGCGCAGATGATGGTCGATGGCGAAGCTGAAATTGACATGGCCTCGCTGGACCCCAAACGGTATTCGTCCAACTGGATGACCACCGAATTTGCGGCCCGCAAGAACGAAGAATGCTACGAGCACGTCTATATCCTGCACCACCCCGACGAAGAGCGTGAAGCCTGCCGTCCGCTGCGCACCGTTCCGGCTTATGACCGCCAAAAGGCGCGCGGCGCGCAGTTCGGTTGGGTCAATGGTTGGGAACGTCCGAACTATTTCGGCCCGCTGGATGCACCTGACAATTTCGACAAAGAGGCGCGCAGCTTCCGCCGTGGCGGCTGGTGGCAATACGCCGTCGAAGAAGCCAAAGCGATCCGCGAGGGCGTCGGTCTGATCGACGCATCGGCCTTCACCAAGCATGTGGTCAAAGGCCCCGGTGCGACTGCATTCCTTGACTGGTTCACCTGCAACAAGCTGCCCAAAGTTGGTCGCATCAACCTGACCTACGCGCTGACCGCGCACGGCACCACCCGCACCGAATACACCATCGTCCGCAATGGCGAGAACAACTATTACCTCGTCTCTGCCGGTGCCTGGACCGAGTATGACGCCGACTATCTGCGCAAGGCGGCCGAGGACAAGATGGAGGAGTTCGGTTACATCGAGATCCAGGATGTGACTACCCAGTGGGGCGTTTTTGCCATCGCCGGACCCAAATCGCGGGACGTGCTGAAAGAGGTCATCAAGGATGCCGATCCGGACACCGCATTGTCCAACAAGCGCTTCCCGTGGCTGTCGGCCCGCCAGATCGAACTGGGCATGTGCCCGGTCAATGCGATCCGCGTGGCTTATACCGGTGAGTTGGGCTGGGAACTGCACCATCCCGTAGAGATGCAGAACTATCTGTTCGATCTGCTGGAAAAAGCCGGTGAGAAACACGGGATGAAGCTGGTCGGCGCCCGCGCCCAGAACTGGCTGCGGCAAGAGAAATCCTATCGCGCCTTCGGCAACGAACTGGGCCGCGACGCGACCCCGCTGGAAGCCGACCTGCCGCGCTTTGTCGATCTGTCCAAGGATTTCTACGGCAAAGCCAAGCTGGAAGAGACCGGCGTGCGCGTCAAATGCTGCACCCTGCTGATCGACGGACCGGACGATGCCGACCCCTGGGGCCGCGAGGCGCTGTATACGCCCGAAGGCGAGCGCGTGGGCCGTCTGACCTCGGGCGGGTATTCGGTGGCCTTCGGGAAATCCATCGGCATGGGCTATGTGAAGCCTGATCTGGCGGTCGAGGGCACCAGGCTGAAGGTCAAGATGCAGGACAAGCTGTGGGATGCGGTCGTGACCTGCGACAGCCCCTATGACCCGAAGAACGAGACCATCCGCAAGGACGGCTGATCATTCGGCCAACCTTGCCAGCAGGACCAAAGTCAAAGCCCGCTTCGGCGGGCTTTGTTGTTTGGATCATCCGGCAGGCTTTTCCGCGATGAAGGCAAGGTTGTTCGCGGGCATCTCGATCACATCCAGAACCCGCAAACCTGACTGCCCCAAATGCTCGGAAATTTGGCCGTCATTCTTGTATCCGATGCTGGCGTCCTGTTGGATCAAGGCTGCGTGAAACCGGATGTCACCCTCGCTCGTCAGCGCGCCGTTTCGCATGAAAGGCCCATAGAGTATGAAACGCCCCTTCGGGCGCAGCGCTTTGGCGGCCTCGTCAATCAGGAGTTCGGTTTCCGGCCAGGAAATCAGATGGATCAGGTTGATCAGGACAATCAGATCCTGCCCACCCAGATCAGTGTGCCAGCCCGGAACCAGGGCATTCAGCTCAACCGCTTTGGCGACATTGGGCAATCCCGCCGAATAGGCGTCGATACTGGCCCGGCGTTCCGTATCAATCTCGGTCGGTTGCCACGAGAGGTCCGGCAACCGCCGGGCAAAGGCGGCCACGTGCTGGCCGGTTCCGCTGGCGATTTCCAGCGCCTTGCCAATGGCGGGGGCAGTCCTGTCCAGCAAATCGCACAGCGCGTCGCAGTTTCGCGTGGCAGCTGGTGCGACCAGACGCGCGCCCTCGGCCCGAACAGCGCTGCCCGCGCGATTAGGCAAAGGCCGCTTGTTCATGCCCGTAACCTGTCCGGACGCAACGCGGCAACCACGTCGGGGGCGAGCTCTGTCGTATCTCCGGTGACCAGCGCCGCCACCAGTGCAGAGGCCGCCGGCGAGGTCTGGAACCCGTAGCCGCCTTGTCCCGCCGACCAGACGAATGTGGGCTCAGCCGGGTCCGGCCCCAGTACCAGAGTTCCATCCGGGGCAAAGCTGCGCAGACCGGCCCAGGTGACCTCGACCCGTGTTACCGGTTCGGTAACGACGTCCTCGTACCGGGCCAGACCTTCGGCCAGAACCATGTCGTCGGCATAAGCGTCCTGAGGCGGCACCGGGTCCGCCTCGGACGGGGACACCAGCAGTTTTCCGGCATCCGGCTTGGCGTACCAGGTCTCGTCCGCGCCCAGCATCATTGGCCATTTGGCCGTGTCATGCCCGCCCGGGGCAGGGATGCGGGCCATGGACCGGCGGCGCGGTGTGATCCCAATCGGCTGGATACCCGCCATGGCAGCGATTTCGTCGACCCACGCCCCGGCGGCGTTGATCAGGTAACGGGCCTCATAACTCTCATCGGCATCGACCACCCAATGCGCGGCCTTACGGATTGCGCTGACCTTGCGCCTGGTCAGAACCTGACCGCCATTCCGGCGGATCGTCCGGGCGAAATCCTGCAGCAGCCGGTCTGTGTCGATGTCAAAGGCCGCCTCGCTAACGGCGGCAAAGCCAAGACGTTCCGGGTTCAGGATCGGAATCCGGGCAATCGCCTGATCCGGCGTGATGTTTTGCAGGTTCAGATCTGTGGCATCTTTTGCAAAAACCTCGGCCTGCTCTTTGGTGCCAACCAGCATCAGCCCGCGCGGGCTGAGATAGCCGCCGTTTTCCGACCTCAGGAATTCGGCACCGGCCTTGTTCAGTTCCACCACCGATTCCGGACCATAGTTTTTCTCAAACAACGCCGCAGACCGGCCCGAGGCGTGGTAGCCAAGCGCGTCTTCCGCCTCGAGCACGGCCACGCGGCCATGCTCCGACAGGCGCGCACCGGCGCTCAGGCCCGCGATGCCGCCGCCAATGACAAGAAAATCAATCATGTCATTCCGCCCCGGCAGCGGGCTTTGCCCCGGCAAAATCGGATGGGAAATGGAAAAACATCGGCACCGCGCAACAATCCTGAAGCTTCTGATAAGCGTGTGCCAGACTATAAGCAGGCTTGAATTTGCCTATCAACCCATCCAAACATTGATGCATCATAAGCAGGAGGGCAGGGTGAGCACCGCAGATTTACACCCGATGGCCACAGGACATATTCCGTCCTATGTGACCCAGGCGGACGGAAGCGATTTTCTTTTTACATTCATGCTCATATTCACGGTCATCGTGATCGTGCTGATCGGGGTGGGGTATTTCACCCTGCATTCGATCCCGGAAAAGATCGCGCATGAATCCAACCATCCCCAGTTCCAACTGGTTGGGATACTGGCGCTTTTGGCCCTGTTTACTCATAACGGGCTGTTCTGGGTTGCGGCCATTCTGGTAGCAGGGTTCCAGTTCCCCGACTTTGCCGCCCCGCTGCGCGGGATAGCCGATGCGATCCGATCTCTGGCACCGCAACGCGCACCGGAACCGCCTGCGGACCTGCCCGACCCCGAACCCACCGCGCCGCAGGAGCAGTAAGTCATGCTTGAAACACTGATGTGCGCGCTTATTACCGTGCTGCCCGATTACCTGTTCCGCCGCTTCGTTCAGGGCAAGCGGATCGGGCACGAGATCACCCTGTTCACCATGTGGTACGAGCTGCGGTGGGGTCTGACGACCTGTGCCATTCTGGCGCTGACCGTGATCACCACATTGTTCTATTTCCACCCGTCCAGCAGCACCGCCGCATCCTATTTCCGGACCGTGACGATCCTGCCCCAGCTTGGTGGGCGGGTGTCCGAGGTGTATGTCCGCAACAACGAACAGGTCACAGCGGGCCAGCCGATTTTCCGGATCGAGGATTTCACCCAGACCGCTCAGGTCGAGGCTGCGCATGCCCAGATTGCGCAGGTTCAGGCCTCGCTGAAAGTGGCCGAGACGGATCTGGCCGAGGCGGAAGCCGGTATAGCCGGTGCCCGTGCGGCGCTGGATCAGTCGCTTGAGGATCTGGAGCGCAACACCACCCTGCGCGACGAAGGCTCAAGCGCGGTGCGTCTGGCCGAGATCGAGCGGCTTGAGAACCTTGTCGAAGAGCGTGAGGCGCAGGTGGTTGCGGCCCAGTCGCAACGCGCTGCGGTCGTGCAGCAGATCGAAGAACTGATCCCCGCGCAACTGGCCAGTGCCAACGCGCAACTGGATGCGGCCCTGACCGAGTTGGACAAGACGGTGATCAATGCCGGAGTGACCGGCCGGATCGAACAGTTCGGCCTGCAGGTGGGCGACTATGTCAGCCCGCTGCTGCGCCCCGCCGGTATTCTGGTGCCCTCGAACCTTGGCCGCGACCGGTTTCAGGCGGCGTTCAACCAGCTTTCCGCACAGGTCATCAAGCCCGGCATGATCGGAGAGCTTGGGTGCATGACCAAGCCCTTCACCGTGATCCCGATGGTCGTGGTCGAGGTGCAGGACGTGATCCCCTCGGGCCAGTTCCGGCCTTCGGACGAGTTGCGGGATGTGCAGAACAACACGGTTCCCGGCTCGATCCTCGTCTATATGGAGCCGCTCTATAAGGGCATGGCCGACAAGGTCCCGCCGGGCAGCAATTGTCTGGCGAATGTCTACACCGACAACCACGAACGGCTCGAACACGAAGACCTGGGCTTCTGGGAAAGCGCATTCCTGCATGTGGTCGATACGATTGGCGTGGTCCACGCCGCAGGCCTGCGCCTGCGCCTGATCCTGATGCCGGTGAATACGCTGGTGCTGAGCGGGCATTGAAGCCGAAATTCGCCATCAAGCGGTGGGTCGGACCCACGGCTTGATGGCTACCCACCCCATACCCCTTAGTGAAGAGCCTGCCGTCGCGTGTTAGGCTCGGGCTCGGGTCGTCTCGTTCGGACCTTGACGGTTCGTGCGCGGCGCGGCGGCAAAAGGCCGGATCGCGCGGCGTGCTGTTTAGCTCACAAACCTGACGCAGGGACTGTGTTTCAGGCGCTGCCGGAATTTGCCCTTTCGGGCGGTTTGGTTGTGGAGTTGCAGATTACTCTGCGAGTCTAAACTCCACAAGGTCATCCAGTTTGTACCCATGGGAGAGCAGTGCCTCGGTCACGAGATATGGTAGTTGTTTGAGTGACGGGAAGAGTTTGGTGTTGTCGCCACTTGCGAGTCGCAGTGCCAGGTCTCGTAGCTTGTTCAGGTTCGCAATGTACACAGCCTCATCAATGGTGTCGTTCAGAAACCATGCAGCCAGCCGATCCGTGATCAGAGGCATCGGGCCCGTAATTTTATTGCGTTCCGGGTAAGGAGCTAGTGTGGTCTCTATAACCAGAGCAAACTGATCAGCGCCCTGACGATGGATCGAGGCGCGCAGCGTCTGCGTTACATCATTCTGCGGAACGCCCCGAAACTTCTCGCGCAAAATCAACTTGCCTTCGACGCGGACAAACTTTCTAGGCTCTTCTTGGGTGGCTGCAGTCTGATAGAGTTTGAACGGTGTGCGCCGCAGGTGTTCACCGAATTTCTTCAGCAAGGGCGCAATATCCTTGCGTTTAGCAAGAAGTTCCCCGCTCTTCCACTTACTGACAGTGGACTGGCTCACGTTACACAGAGAGGCAATTGTCGTCTGCCGCATCCCGTGTTCCGATGCGATTCGGATCAGTTTTTCAGTGTCAGCGTAAAACTCGTTGCTTCTTTTGGCGCTCATTTCTTATCCTTAAGTGGGCCGGGCACCTGAAAGCGCCCGGCCGAAAGTCATGACTTTTTGGTACTGATCGTTTTGCGGTTCGGGTTCAGTTGTCCACCGCGATGACCTTGGGCTTTCGCATGGGTCTTGTTCTGTCCCGGCGAGCCCTTGTTGGGGTTTTTGATGTCTGCATTGTGGTTCGGCTTTTTCATGTCGTGCTCCTTTGATGTGTGACACGACTTGTTGGTAGCTTTTCTGCCGGATCGGCATAACGGAGCCAACTGGAATATTTTGGAATACTTGAAATATCAGAATTTCAGACCGGACTATTCTGCAAAAAAGGGGCCCGCGCGATGCGCGAGCCACTTTTTTGTTTCAAGTTGTCAGCCCGATTACTGCGGAATCTCGCCTTCCAGCCCTTCGACAAAGAAGTTCAGACCGGCCAGAGTGCCGTCATCCGCCACTTCGCCGTCTCCCAGCCAGTCGCTGCCGTCCTGCTTTTTGATAGGACCGGTGAAGGGATGGTATTCGCCGGACGCAATGGCTTCTTTCATTGCCAGGGCCTCGGCCTTGACATCTTCGGGTACGGCACTGGAAATCTCGCCGATCCCGACCATGCCTTTCTGGATGCCGTCCCAGGTGTCAATGCTCTCCCAATTGCCATTCATGACGGCTTCGGTGCGAGCGATGTAATACGGAGTCCAGTTGTCGATGATCGAGCTGACACGGGGATGTGGCGCATATTCCGCCATGTCCGCAGCCTGACCGAAGCCGATGACGTTGCCAGCTTCCTGCATCGCCGCCAAAGGTGCGGTCGAGTCCGTGTGCTGCAGGATCACGTCAGCGCCCTGCTCGATCAGAACGGTGGCGGCATCGGCTTCTTTTGACGGATCGAGCCAGGTGTAAATCCAGATAACCTTGAAATCGACTTCAGGGTTTACCTTTTTGGCGTGCAGGTAGGCCGAGTTGATGCCCCGGATCACTTCGGGGATCGGGTAGGAGCCGATATAGCCCACGATGTTGGACTCGGTCATTTTGCCCGCAATGTGGCCCTGGACCGCGCGGCCTTCATAGAAGCGGGCGGAATAGGTGGACACATTGTCTGCCCGTTTGTAACCGGTGGCGTGTTCGAACTTCACGTTCGGGAATTTTTTGGCCACGTTGATCGTCGGATCCATGAAGCCGAACGAGGTCGAGAAAATCAGGTCGGCCCCTTCCAGCGCCATTTGCGTCATGGCGCGTTCGGCATCGGGCCCTTCGGCCACGTTTTCCTGAAACACCAGTTCGACCTGGTCGCCGAAATGTTCCTGCATTTCTTTGGCCGAGTGATGGTGGTGCTGGTTCCATCCGCCGTCATTGATCGAGCCGACATAAATAAAACCGACCTTGGTCTTGTCCTGGGCGAGGGCGCCGGTCGCAAGACCAAGCGCAATCGCGGCTGTCGTCAGAAGTGATCTGAATTTCATGTAGTTACTCCCCAAGTTGGTACAGTTGGCCTCTAGTGCGAGGCATGAAAGGTTCGGCCCAATGCGGCAGGTGCGCTGCTCTTGTCGGCCGAAAGGATCACAAGCACAAGGATCGTGATGATGTAGGGCGACATTGCCAGATACTCGACAGGAATGGCAACGCCCGCTGCCTGCAAATTAAGCTGCAATACGGTGATGCCGCCGAACAAATAGGCACCCAGCAGGACACGCCATGGCTTCCAGCTGGCAAAGACCACCAGCGCAAGGGCGATCCAGCCAATTCCGGCGGTCATGCCATCGGTCCATTGAGGCACGCGGATCAGGCTGATATAGCCGCCACCCAGGCCTGCACAGGCACCGCCGAACAGGATCGCCATGAAGCGGATTTTGATCACCTTGTACCCCAGTGCATGCGCTGCATCGTGGTTTTCGCCCACCGCCCGGAGGATCAGACCGACGCGGGTGTATTTCAGCACAGCCCAGACAGCGGCGGTCAGCGCGATACCGACATAGAGGATCGGGTCATGCTGGAACAGGATCGGGCCAATGACCGGGATGTCGCTGATCACCGGGATGTGGATCTCTCCCATGTCCGGAGGTTTGATGCCCACATAGCTCTGGCCCATCAGCGCACTGAATCCCAGACCAAACAGCGTCAGGGCCAGACCGCTTGCCACCTGATTGGCCAGCGCCACCTGCGTCAGCAGCACGAACAGCAGCGACAGCACCGCGCCGCCAATGGCGGCCGCGATAAAGCCCAGCCAGGGGGATCCGGTCTCGACCGAGATCGCAAAGCCGCTGATCGCGCCGACAATCATCATCCCCTCGACGCCGAGGTTCAGAACGCCCGCCTTTTCGACGACCAGCTCGCCGATCGCGGCCAGCAGCAGGGGGGTTGCAGCCACCATCAGCGAGGCGACCAGAAGGACGGGATTGATTTCACCAAGGTCCATATCACGCTACCTCGCTACGAGCCGCACGGATGCGGTAGTTTGTCAGAAGATCGAAAGCCAGCAGGAAGAACAGGAGCATGCCCTGAAACACCTGAATGGCAGCGGCGGGCAGGCCCAGCTGGGACTGCGCGATTTCACCGCCAATATAGGTCAGCGCCATCAGGCCACCGGCCAACAGGATGCCCACCGGATGCAGGCGGCCCAGAAAGGCCACAATGATTGCGGTAAAGCCATAGCCCACGTTAAAGTCGATGCTGACCACGCCCGCGGGCCCGGACACCTCGAACATCCCCGCCAGACCAGCCAGCGCGCCGGACAGACCCAGACAGAACAGGATCAGACGCGCCGGATTCACACCAGCGAATTTCGCCGCACGCGGCGCTTCGCCTGTCAGGCGGATGTGAAAGCCCAGCATATGCCGGTTCAGCAGCACATAGGCAAAGATCACCGCGATCAGCGCTGTCACCACACCCCAGTGCATCCCCGACCCGGCGATCAGTTCGGCATTATGCGCGCTTTCATAGGATTGCAGGTTGCGCGACCCGGGGAACCCGAAGCCCTCGGGGTTCTTTAGCAGACCCAACGAGACCGAGGCCAGCATCTGTTCGGCGACATAGACCAGCATCAAAGACACCAGAATCTCATTCGTCCCGAACCGCACCTTCAGAAAGGCCGGGATCATCGCCCAAAGCCAGCCGCCAAACGCGCCCGCGATCACCATGATCGGAAAGATGTAAAACGCATCCAGCGGGTAAAAGGCCAAGCCGGCACCAGCGCCAAAGATCGCGCCCATGATGTATTGCCCCTCGGCCCCGATATTCCAGATACCGGCGCGGAACCCCAGCGACAGGCCGATGGCGATCAGCACCAGAGGCGCGCCCTTCACCAGCAATTGCGGGCGGTAATAAAAGGAAAATTCGCCGAACAGGGGCTCCCAGAAAATGGTTCCGATGGCCTCGACCGGGTTCTTGCCCAGAATGGCGAACAGAATGCCGCCAAACACCATCGTCGCGATCACCGCGACCAGAGGTGTGGCGTAAGACCACGCCTTGGACGGCTGCGGCCGTTTCTCCAACACAATCATCTGCTCATCCCCCGCCTGTCTTCATCTTTTTTTAAATACTCTCGCCGAAGGCGACGCCACGGATCACACATGCGCCACCTCCATTCCATGGGCACCACCCATCATCAGACCGATCTCATCAACCGTCAGGCCCGTGGTTGTGCGCGGCGCGCTCAGCCGCCCTTCGTTCAGTGCGGCGAAGCTGTCCGAGATTTCCATCAACTCATCGAGGTCCTGTGAAATACAGATCACTGCCGTCCCCTTGGCCGCCAGGTCCAGAATGGCCTGCCGGATTGAGGCTGCGGCGGCCGCATCCACGCCCCAGGTCGGCTGGTTGACCACCAGCACATCCGGGTTCTGCAATACCTCGCGTCCAATGACGAATTTCTGCAGGTTGCCGCCCGAAAGCGACCGCGCCGCGTTCTCTGGCCCCGGCGTGCGTACATCAAAGGCTTCGATGATCTTCTCGGCAAAACTCTTGGTCTCGGCCCACTTCAGGAACCCGTTATTCTCCAGCCCTTCCCGCACCGAACCGGTGAGCAGGGCATTCTCTGTAAGGCTCATATCCGGGGCGGCAGCATGGCCCAGCCGTTCCTCGGGCGCGGTCAGCACCCCCATTTTGCGCCGGGCTGTCGGCCCCAGCCTGCCAATGGCTTGGCCGTTGAACTTAATCGCATCCGCAGCAGTCGGAATTTCGCCCGACAGAACGCCCAGCAGTTCATCCTGCCCGTTCCCGGCAACGCCGCCGATGCCCAGAACCTCGCCTTTGCGAACCGTCATGTGGACGTTCTTCAGCGCAGTGCCAAATTCCGAGGGCGAAGGCACCGACAAACCGCTGACATCCAGCGCCACCTCGCCGAAGTCACGGCCCGAGCGTTCCGGTGTCTGCAGGGTCGAGCCCACCATCATCTCGGCCATGTCGCGCGCTGAGGTTTCAGCGGGAACACATTCGCCGACATTCTTGCCCAGCCGCAGGATTGTGGCGTGATCGCAGAGCGTGCGAATCTCTTCCAGCTTGTGCGAGATATAGAGGATCGAGGTGCCCTCGGACCGCAATTTGTTCAGCGTCTCGAACAGGATATCAACCTCCTGCGGGGTCAGCACGCTGGTCGGCTCGTCCATGATCAGCAGTTTAGGGTCCTGCAGCAGGCAGCGGATGATCTCGACCCGCTGACGTTCACCCGCGGACAGGTCGCCAACGGTGCGATAGGGGTCCAGCGGCAGGCCATAGGTCTCGGACACTTCGCGGATGCGCGAGGCAAGATCGCCCATCGGCGGCGGGTTTTCCATCCCCAGCGCAATATTCTCAGCCACGTTCAGCGCGTCGAACAGCGAGAAATGCTGGAACACCATCGCGATCCCATCGGCCCGCGCCGCACGAGGTTCTGGCGGAGCAAACGGCTGGCCGCGCAGCAGCATGGTGCCGCTGTCGGGCTTCACCAGCCCATAGATCATCTTGACCAGCGTGGATTTTCCCGCGCCGTTCTCGCCCAGCAGGGCGTGAACCTCGCCTTCGCCGATGTCGAAAGACACCTGATCATTGGCCACGACGCCGGGATAGGCCTTGGTCAGCCCTTGCAAGCTTAAAAGTGGAGTGGTCACGCGCTCAGGTCCTTCTTTCCTTCGTTCTGCCGGGCAGGGCGCAAAAGCTGCGCCGCGACACCAACTGCGATCATTTGCGGGTGTTTGCCCAGGGACGGGTCCCCGATCGGGCAGGTGATCCGGCTGATCCGTTCGGGCGCATGCCCCAACGCAGCCAGCCGGGACCGGAATCGCGCCCATTTCGTAGCCGAGCCGATCAGCCCCGCAAAGCGGAAATCATGCAAAAGCAGGCTGTTGCACAGTTCCAGGTCCAGATTGTGTGAATAAGTCAGCACCAGATGCTCCGCATCACGCGGCGCGTGGCGGACCAGCTCTGCCGGTTTGGTCGCGGGAACAACGGTGACGCCCGCCGGAACATCCTGCGGAAACCGCTCGGGCCCGGTATCCACCCATGTGATGGCCAGATCGGGCAGGGGTGACAGAACTTCAACCAACGCGCGGCCCACATGCCCCGCGCCCCAAATCCAGAGGTCTCGTGCAGGCTTGTGCACCGGCTCGATCATCCAGCCATCGACCAACTGTGTTTCCGGCGCGATGCCCTGACCGCGCGCGGCGGCCAGCAGGCGCTTGACCGACAGGGGCATATCCCGGTCTGTTGCGGAACGCGCGATCACCCGGTCGTCCAGCGCGTTCACGGCGTCGAGGTCATAGACTTCGCTCAGCAGAGACACCGCACCGCCGCAGCATTGCCCCATCTCCGGGCCAAGCGCGTGGTGGGACAGGCGGGCAGGGGCGGTTTGCGCCCGCGCGGCCTGTGCCGCCTGAAATTCCAGCGTGCCACCGCCGATGGTACCGCTTTGCCCGAAGCCGTTTTCTTCTGGCCAGACCAGCATCGCAGCGCCCACTTCGCGCGGGGACGATCCCTTGATCCCGGCGATGACCACCCGGACCACACGCCCGTGGGTTTTGACCGCCTCCCTCAAAGCCTCCAGGTCAAATCCCATCAGATGCCTCCCTTCATCCTTTGGACGCCGCGCCAGACCTCTTCGGCTGTGGCGGGCGCATCCAGCGCCGGATAGCTGTCGCCGCAGGCGGCCACCGCATCCGACAGGGCCAGCCAGGCGGATATGCCCAGCATGAAGGGCGGCTCACCCACCGCTTTCGAGCGATAGATCGTGTCCTCGCGGTTCGCACCGTCCCAAAGCGCCACGTTGAAAATGTCGGGCCGGTCCGAGCAGGCCGGGATCTTGTAGGTCGAGGGCGCATGCGTGCGCAGGTTGCCCTTTCCGTCCCAGACCAGTTCCTCGGTCGTCAGCCAGCCCGCGCCCTGTACATAGCCGCCTTCGACCTGCCCGATATCCAGCACCGGGTTCAGCGAGGTTCCGGCGTCATGCAGAATATCCGTGCGCAGGATGCGGTTCTCGCCGGTCAGGGTGTCCACGGCGACCTCGGTGACCGCGGCGCCATAAGCGAAGTAGAAAAATGGACGGCCCCGGCCCTTGATCCGGTCCCATTTGACTTTGGGGGTTTTGTAGAAACCCGTGGCCGACAGGCTGACACGGCCCTGATAGACCATCGCCGCTGCCTCAGCGAAGCTGTAGCGTTCTGCGCCAACCGAAACCTGCCCGTCCGAGAATGTCACGGTGGAGGGATCGGCCTGATGCCGTTCCGCCAGATAATCGGCCATCCGGTCGCGGATCGTATCGCAGGCCGCTTTCACAGCCATGCCATTCAGGTCACTGCCCGAAGATGCCGCCGTGGCCGAGGTGTTAGGGACCTTGGCGGTATCGGTAGCGGTGATCTTAACCATCTCCAGCGGGATACCAAAGCGCGCGGCTGCAACCTGCGCTACCTTCTGGAACAGACCCTGACCCATCTCGGTCCCGCCATGGTTCAGGTGGACCGAGCCGTCCTGATACACATGCACCAGTGCGCCTGCCTGATTGAGGTGAGTCAGCGTGAAGGAGATGCCGAATTTGACCGGAGAAAAGGCGATGCCCTTCTTGATCACGCCGTTCTCGGCGTTCCACTTCTGAATCGCGGCCTTGCGCGCGGCGTAGTCGCTGGATTTCAGCAACGCCTCGGTCATGCCGTGCAGTTCGAAATCGCTGACCTCCATGCCATAGGGCGTGGTGTTGCCACCGGCGGGCAGAGGGCGCACCGGGGCGTCACCCATCTCAACCGCGCCGCGGCTGGTCAGGTCCTCATGCGGATCGGGGTGGCCGAGCGGTTTCTCCGCCGGTTCGGTCTCGGCTACCGCATGCGCCGGTTCATAGTAGTTCCGGCGGCGCAGCTCGACCGGGTCCAGCCCCATTTCATAGGCGGCGTGGTCCATCACCCGTTCGATCCCGACCATTCCCTGCGGGCCGCCAAAGCCGCGATAGGCGGTGGCGGATTGGGTGTTGGTCTTTAGCCGGTGACTCTCGATCCGGGCATTGGGCAGCAGATAGGCGTTGTCCGAATGCAGCATGGCGCGGTCCGCGACAGGCAGGGACAGGTCCTGTGCCCAGCCGCAGATGGCGTAGTGGTGGAACGAGACGCCTTGGATATGGCCGTTCTCACCGAACCCGGCCTTGTACGCGATGCGGAAGGCATGGCGCTTGCCGGTGATGATCATGTCATCGTCGCGGTCATAGCGCATCTTGCAGGCCTTGCCGGTGGCGCGCGCGGCGACAGCACAACCGACGGCCAGCGCGTTGCCCTGACTCTCCTTGCCACCGAACCCTCCGCCCATGCGGCGGGTCTCGACCCGGATAGCGTGCATGGGAACGCCCAGAGCGTCGGCCACCTTGTGCTGGATCTCGGTCGGGTGCTGGGTCGAGCTATGCACCAGCATATCCGCGCCTTCATTCGGCACGGCCAAAGCGGCCTGACCTTCGAGATAGAAATGCTCCTGCCCGCCGAGTTCGAAAGACCCTTCGATCACATGGGCGGCATTGGCGATGGCCGCATCGGCATCGCCCTTGGCGTAGATACGCGGGCCGTCCTCGAACCGGCTGTCGGCGGCCAGCGCCTCTTCGACCGTCAGGATCGGGGTGTCTTCGGCATAGTCGATCTTGCCCAGACGCGCGGCCTTGCGCGCGGCCAGATGACTGGTGGCGATGACCAGAAACACCGGCTGGCCGATATAATGCACCGCGCCGTCCGACAGGAGTGGTTCATCGTGGATTGAGGGCGAAACGTCGTTGGCAAAGGGCAGGTCCCCGGCGGTCATCACCATGACAACGCCTTGGGCCTCTTTCACCGCCGACAGGTCCATCGCGGTGATCGTACCCTTGGCAATCGGGCTGAGGCCAAAGGCCAGATGCAGCGTGCCTTTGGGCGTCGGAATATCATCCACATAGCGCGCCGCGCCTGCCACATGCAGAGGGGCAGTGTCATGGGGGAGGGATTTGGTCACGCTCATGCCGACACCTCCAGCACATTGGTCACTTCACCCTGATCTTCCAGGAAATACCGTTCCAGAATCGCTTTGGCGGTTTCCAGACGATAGGTTGCCGAGGCGCGCATGTCCGTGAGTGGTGAATAATCGTCGGCAAAGGCAGGCAGCGCGGCGTCAATCGTCTCGCGCGTCCAGGGTTTGCCGATCAGCGCGGCCTCGACATGGGTTGCCCGTTTCGGAATGCCGGCCATGCCGCCAAACGCGATACGCGCCTGCGTGACGGTGCCCTCTGAAACGGTGATATTGAAACAGCCGCAGACGGCCGAGATATCCTGATCGAACCGCTTGCTGAGCTTGTAGGTCTTTAGCCTGTCCGGTTGACGGGGGAAGCTGACGGCCTCGACAAACTCACCGGGCGCGCGGTCCTGTTTACCGTAGTCGATAAAGAATTCTTCCAACGGGATGGACCGGCGCTCATCGCCTCTGCGCAGATGCAGGGTCGCATCCAGAGCAATCAGCGCGGGCGGGTTGTCCCCGATCGGCGAGCCGTTGGCGATATTGCCGCCCACGGTGGCCGCGTGGCGCACCTGAACGCTGGCATAGCGGTGGATCATTTCAGCGTAGGAGGGATGCAGATCGGCCAGCGCCTCGCCCATCCGGTTCATGTCGACCATCGCGCCGAAACGGATTTCGCTGTCGGTGATCGTGATTTGTTTCAGGTCATCGCAGCGGTTCAGGAAGATCACCGGGTCCAGATCGCGCAGCTGTTTGGTGACCCAGAGGCCCACATCCGTCGCACCGGCGATCAGGGTGGCGTCCGGGTTCTGGGCATAAGCCGCGGCCAAAGCGTCGGATGATCCGGGCAGCATGGGCGAGGTGTTTTGTGCAGCAACAGGCGCGTCCTTGACCCAGACCGGCACGGGCTGATCCTCGACAACCTGCGCCGCCCGAATGATCGGCGCGTAACCCGTACAGCGGCACAGGTTGCCGGCAAGCTGGGTGTCGTGATCGGTTGCGCCATTTGCGTGGCTTGCCACCATCGACATGACGAAACCGGGGGTGCAGAAGCCGCATTGCGACCCGTGCAGGTCCACCATCGCCTGCTGGACCGGATGCGCCTCGCCATTCGGGCCGCTGGCCCCTTCGACGGTGCGGATCGCCTTGCCATGCAGCTGGGGCAGGAAGAGGATGCAGGAATTCAGCGCTTTGTGGCCATCCTCATCCGTCACCATGACGGTACAGGCCCCGCAATCGCCTTCGTTGCAGCCTTCCTTGGTACCGGTCAGGCCGCGATCCTCGCGCAGCCAGTCCAGCAGGGTCGCTGTCGGATCGACATCCGCCAGTTCCACTGTCTCTCCGTTCAGAAGAAACGTGATATTCATTCGAGAAACCCGTCGCCTTACCCGGTTGCGCCCCTCTGGCCCTCCTTCGATGCGACGTAGAAAGAGTGGCGGGCGAGTAGCTTGCCGTTCGATGTTAGAAACAGCGCGGCTGATCTGGCAAGAAAAACTGCCTGGGCGATACATCATTAGGCCCTGCTGGCGGTCAAGTTGCGTATGTGTTGAGTCTTCAGCCCGTTGAAATAAAACCGTTTTCTGCCCTGTGCGCTCGGTGCCCCCCGAAGCACCTTCTGGAAAAGCCGAATAATCAGAGGTGAATTATTTAGCTTCTCAGGACAGCGGTTCCCGCTTTTGCAGCGCCGCTGGCTGGGATAGCGTAGCGGTCATGAGCAGTACTCCTCGATTCATTCACCTCCGCGTTCACACCGAATATTCATTGCTGGAAGGCGCTGTGCGGCTGAAAAAGCTGCCGGGGCTGTGCGAGAAGGCCGAGATGCCCGCCGTTGCCGTGACGGACACAAATTCGATGTTCTCGGCGCTGGAATTTTCCGTGACCGCCAGCGGGGCCGGTATTCAGCCGATAATGGGCTGTCAGGTCGATCTGACCTATGTGCAGGCACAGCCGGGGGAAAAGCCGAAAGCGCCCGCGCCCTTGGTGCTGCTGGCGCAGTCCGAGGCTGGGTATGAGAACCTGATGAAGCTCAGCTCCTGCCTTTATGTAGACAAGAGCGGGCAGTTGCCGCAGGTCACGCTGGACGAGTTGGCCGCGCGCTCGGACGGGCTGATCTGCCTGACCGGCGGGCCGGATGGACCGGTGGGGATGCTGTTGCAGCAGGGCCAGCGCCCGGCGGCTGAGGTTCTGGTGGACCGGCTGGCCGGGATGTTCCCCGATCGTCTTTACATCGAACTGCAGCGCCATCCGGGCGAGGATGGCCAGCCCGAGGCCGAACGCCTGACCGAGCGTGGCCATGTCGAGATGGCCTATGCCAAGAACCTGCCTTTGGTCGCCACCAATGACGTCTATTTCCCGACCTCGGACATGTACGAGGCGCATGACGCTCTGATCTGTATCGCAGAAGGCGCTTATGTCGATCAGCAGGACGACCGCCGCCGCCTGACCGCGCAGCATTATTTCAAGTCGCAGCAGGAAATGGTGACCCTGTTCGCCGATCTGCCCGAGGCCATCGAGAACACGGTGGAAATCGCCAAACGCTGCGCCTTTATGGCCTATCGCCGCGACCCGATCCTGCCGAAGTTTGCCGATGATGAGGTCGCTGAACTGCGCCGGATGGCCACTCAAGGTTTACAGAGGCGTTTGATGGTAATCCCTCATGCCGTACCGATTGAGGAGTATAAGGAACGGCTGGAGTTTGAGTTGGGCATCATCGAAGGCATGGGCTTTCCGGGCTATTTCCTGATCGTTGCCGACTTTATCCAATGGGCCAAGGATCATGACATCCCGGTGGGGCCGGGGCGGGGTTCGGGCGCGGGCTCCTTGGTGGCCTATGCGCTGACGATCACCGACCTTGACCCGCTGCGCTATTCGCTGCTGTTCGAACGGTTTTTGAATCCTGAACGGGTCTCGATGCCCGACTTCGATATCGACTTCTGCATGGACCGGCGTGAGGAAGTGATCCGCTACGTCCAGCAAAAATACGGGCGCGACAAGGTGGGGCAGATCATCACCTTTGGTGCGTTGCTGTCGAAAGCTGCCGTGCGCGATATCGGGCGGGTGTTGCAGATGCCCTATGGACAGGTGGATCGCCTGTCCAAGATGATCCCGGTGGAAGGGGTCAAACCCGTCTCTATCGAGAAAGCGCTGAAAGACGAACCCCGCCTGCGCGAAGAGGCCCGGAACGAAGAGGTAGTGGACCGGCTGCTGACCTATGGCCAACAGGTCGAAGGGCTGTTGCGGAACGCCTCGACCCACGCGGCGGGGGTGGTGATCGGGGACCGGCCTCTGGATGCGCTGGTGCCGATCTATCAAGATCCCCGGTCCGACATGCCCGCGACCCAGTTCAACATGAAATGGGTGGAACAGGCCGGGCTGGTGAAGTTCGACTTTCTGGGTCTGAAGACACTGACCGTGATTCAGAATGCGATGGACCTGATCTTCAAGTCCGGGCGGCCTTTGCACGTCGCCGCCGATGGCACCGAACTTTATGAACCTGCCGACGGGGCCGAGAACCAGATCAACGCCATCCCGCTGGATGACGAGGCAACGTATAAGCTCTATTCAGCGGCCAAGACGGTGGCGGTGTTCCAGGTGGAATCCTCGGGCATGATGGATGCGCTCAAGCGGATGAAGCCGGACTGTATCGAGGATATCATCGCCCTCGTCGCGCTCTACCGTCCCGGCCCGATGGAAAACATCCCCAAGTTCTGCGAGGTCAAGAACGGGCTGAGCAAGCGGGACACGCTGCACCCGTCCATCGACCATATTCTGGACGAAACCCAGGGTATCATCGTCTATCAGGAACAGGTGATGCAGATCGCGCAGGAAATGGCGGGGTACTCCTTGGGCGGTGCCGACCTGCTGCGCCGCGCGATGGGTAAGAAAATTCAGGAGGCGATGGACGCCGAGCGGCCCAAATTCCTCAAAGGTTCGGCTGAGAACAATGTGGACGAGGCCAAGGCGACCGAGGTCTGGAACCTGCTGGACAAGTTCGCCAATTACGGCTTCAACAAATCCCACGCCGCCGCCTATGCGGTGGTCAGCTATCAGACCGGCTGGCTGAAGGCGAACCACCCGGTCGAGTTCATGGCGGGTGTAATGAATTGCGATATCCACCTGACCGACAAGCTGGCCGTCTACTTTGAAGAGGTCCGCAAGGGGCTGGAATTGCCCTATGTGCCGCCTTGCGTGAACCGGTCTCAGGCGACGTTTGACGTGGTGAATGGCGAACTGGTCTACGCGCTGGGCGCGTTGAAAAACGTCGGTGTCGAGGCGATGAATCTGGTGGTCGAGGGGCGTCGCGCCGGGGGCGCGCAGGATGAAAAAAGCGACAAGCCCTTTGTCAACCTGTTCGACTTCGCCCGCCGGGTCGATCTGAAGAAGGTCGGCAAACGCCCGCTTGAGATGCTGGCGAGGGCTGGGGCCTTTGACGAGCTCGACAAGAACCGCCGCCGTGTGTTCGAAAGCCTTGACCCGTTAGTGCAGTATTCGGCGGCCATTCATGACCAGAAGAACTCGAACCAGGTGTCGCTGTTTGGCGAGGCGGGCGATGATCTGCCCGAACCGCGCCTGTCGCCCAGTCCCGACTGGCTGCCTGCAGAACGGCTGAGCGAAGAGTTCAAGGCCATCGGCTTCTACCTCTCCGGCCACCCGTTGGACGACTACATGCCCGCGCTGAAACGCAAACAAGTGCTGACGCTGGATGAAGTGACGGAAAAGGCCCGCTCGGGTCCGCTGATTGCGAAAATGGCGGGCGTTGTTGCCGGGCGGCAGGAGCGGAAATCGGCGCGCGGCAACCGGTTTGCCTTTGCCCAACTCTCGGACCCGACAGGTGCGTATGAGGTCACGCTGTTCTCGGAAACGCTGGAGAAAAGCCGCGAGTTTCTGGAAACCGGCGCGCAGGTGGTGCTGACCGCCGAGGCGACGATGGAGGCCGATCAGCTTAAACTGCTGGGCCGGTCGGTCGGACCGGTGGATTCGGTTGTGGCCGATGCGGGGGCAACCGGTCTGCGCATCTTTCTGGACGAGGCGCAGGCCCTGCCCACCGTCGCCAAGGTGCTTGCCGACGCGGCGGATGCGGCCAAGAACGCCGCACGCGGTCCGATCCAGCTGTTGCTGATCGCACCGGGGCTGCCCGGCGAGGTCGAGATGGATCTGGGCCATGACTTCCCGATCAACCCGCAGATCAAGGGGGCGATCAAATCTCTGGAAGGTGTGATCTCGGTCGAAGAAATCTGACGCCGGGCTTTGTTGCCAGACAGTTAGCGCCCCGCTAGGCTGGGCGCAGAAGGATTGTTTGGGCATTGGCCACGGGAGGGCGTTCACATGACGATTTCAGGTCTCGGGTTCAGGACGGTTGCGATGGCGGCAGCGGCATCGCTTGCTTTGGCATCGGCCGGATTGGCGGATGACAAAAAGAAGAAGACCATTGAAGGTGCGCTGATCGGCGCTGGTGTCGGAGCCCTGATCGGCGATGGAAAGGGCGCGGCAATCGGCGGCGTGGCCGGGGCGATTATCGGACATAACTGGAAGTGAGCGCGATGATGAAGCCATTAAAGACTGTATTCGCATCCCTGTGCCTATCCTTGCCGGTTGCGGTCGCGGCTGACGAGGCCGCTGAACAAATGGTTCAGGACGCTTTGCCGTTGATGCACTACACATGCGCCTCGATCGCGGAAGAGGCGGATGGGGACGAAGCCTTTGTCGTGACCGTTGTTGAAAAGATGACCGCCCTGTCGCTTTATAACCGTCAGATCAATATCGACGATCACGCGACCACGGACGAGGAAAAAGCCCAGTTGCGCGAAACCTTTATCGCCGCTCTGTCCGAAGGCTGCGCTGCCGACAAAAACGCCCTGTTGGGCGGCGTGGTCGACAACGCGGTGAAGGTGACGCTGGGGTTGTAAACGCTCAGTAATGTGGCGGGCGTTCGTCGCCATAGACAATCCCGCCCGATCCATCCTGCGCCCGTTCAGCCTCGCGCTGGAACAGCATTTCGACGCGGCGGGTCAGGCGGTCGATCTCGTCCTGTTGCCGGGTGACGACTGCGTTCAGATCCTCGACCGTGCGGGTCAGGTGGGCGATCTGTTCTTCCAGATGCTGCATGTGGGACTCCTTGATATGCCGGTCATAGCGACCCTGTGACGGCAAGGCCAGCGAAAGCGCGCCTTGCCCCGATGCGGGCCATGGGATAGACCGCGCGCGGAAGATGACCGCGAAGGACGCCCAGATGGCCAAGCCCAAGAAACAGCCCCGCCCCAAGGCCGTAACGCCAAAGGGATTCCGCGACTATTTCGGCGAGGAAGTCACGCAGCGCACCGAGATGCTGCGGACGATTGCGGGCGTCTATCATCGGTATGGCTTTGACGCCCTGGAGAGCAGCGCGCTCGAGACCGTCGAGGCGCTGGGCAAGTTCCTTCCCGATGTGGATCGCCCCAACGAAGGCGTGTTCGCGTGGCAGGAGTTCGACGAAGGCGGCAACGGTGATTGGATGGCCCTGCGCTATGACCTGACCGCGCCTCTGGCCCGGGTCTATGCGCAGCACCGCAACGATCTGCCGACGCCCTATCGCCGCTATGCGATGGGGCCGGTCTGGCGCAACGAAAAGCCGGGGCCGGGGCGGTATCGCCAGTTTTATCAGTGTGATGCGGATACGGTGGGCACGGCCAGCATGGCGGCGGATGCCGAGATCTGCGCGATGCTGTCGGATACGCTTGAGACCGTCGGCATCCCGCGCGGCGACTATCTGGTGCGGGTCAACAACCGCAAGGTTCTGAATGGCGTGCTCGAGGCGATGGGCCTAGGCGAAGACGCCGCCGCCCGCGACAACGTTCTGCGCACCATCGACAAGTTCGATAAGGTGGGTGAGGCTGGCGTGCGCGAGTTGTTGACCAAGGGCCGTCTGGATGCCTCGGGCGCGTTTATCGATGGTGTGGGTCTGAGCGACGATCAGGCCGAACCGGTGATCGCCTTCCTGACCTCGAAAGCCGCAGATACCGCCGGAACGCTGGCCAACCTGCGCGCCGCTGTGGGCGACAGCAAGATCGGCGCGGATGGGATTGCCGAGCTGGAACAGATCGGCGCGCTGCTGGATGCGGGCGGCTACGGGGCGGACCGGATCGAGATCGACCCCTCGGTCGTGCGGGGCCTCGGCTATTACACCGGGCCGGTCTATGAGGCAGAACTGACATTCGAGATTTTCGACGAGAAAGGCCGCAAACGTCAGTTCGGATCGGTCTCGGGCGGCGGTCGCTATGACGATCTGGTCAAGCGCTTCACCGGGCAGGAAGTGCCCGCGACAGGTATCTCGATCGGCGTCGATCGCCTGCTGGCCGCCCTGCGCGAAAAGGGCCGGATCGCTGCGCAGGCGACAGGTCCCGTGGTGGTGACGGTCATGGACCGCGACCGGATGGCCGACTATCAGGCGATGGTGGCCGAGCTGCGCAATGCGGGTATCCGGGCCGAGGTCTATCTGGGCAACCCCAAGAATTTCGGCAATCAGCTGAAATACGCGGACAAGCGGAACGCGCCGATTGCGGTCATTGAAGGCGGTGACGAAAAGGCGGGTGGCATCGTGCAGATCAAGGACCTGATCCTGGGCGCGAAGATCGCCGAAAGCGCCACGCTGGAGGAATGGAAAGAACGCCCCAGTCAGTTCCAGGTGCCGCGCGGTGATCTGGTCGCCAAGGTGCAAGAGATTCTGGACAGTCAGGACTGAGCCATGGCCAACCGTTCCCAGATACAGGCCCGCGCCGCGATGATGCGTGTCCGGTTCGAGGCCGCAGGCGCGCAGGTCGTGGACCCGCCGCTGTTGCAACCGGCGGACATGCTGCTGGACCTCTATGGCGAGGATATCCGTGCCCGCGCCTATGTGACCTCGGACGCGTTGCGCGGCGAGCAGATGCTGCGCCCCGACTTCACCCTGCCCGTGGTGCAGATGCACATGCGCGAAGGCGCCGAGCCCGCGCGTTACACCTATTCCGGCGAGGTGTTCCGGCGGCAGGAACACGACCCCGACCGCGCCAACGAGTACATTCAGGTCGGGTATGAGGTCTTTGACCGCAACGATCCCGCCGGAGCGGATGCCGAGGTGTTTTCTCTGTTCGCGCTGCAACTGCGCGGGCTGCCCCTGCGGGCGGCAACCGGCGATATCGGCATCCTGACCGCCGCAGTACAGGGCCTGCGGACGACAGATCGGCGCAAGGCGGCGCTGATGCGTCATCTGTGGCGTCCGCGCCGGTTCCGTATCCTGCTGGATCGCTTCGCCGGGCGAAAGCCCGAGCCCGAGCACCGGACAAAACTGCTGGATGCCCTCGACCCCATGCAGTTCGACGCGCCCATGACCGGTAAACGGCGTGCTGCGGAGATTGAGGCGCGGATCGAGGCGTTGCGCGAAGATCGCGAGACGCCTCCGATTTCGGACAACGAACTGGCCGGGCTGGAAACGCTGCTGAACGTGCGCGAAACCATGCCTTTTGCCCTGGAACAACTGCGGGACGTGGCCGTCGATCTGCCGCAGATCACCCCGGCGCTGGACCGGCTCGAAGCGCGGATCGCGGCCCTGCAGGCGCGCGGCGTCGATGTGGATACGCTGGATTTCGAGGCCGCCTATGGCCGGACCTCAATGGAATATTATGACGGCTTCGTCTTTGGCTTTTATGCCGAAGGCCGCCCCGATCTGCCCCCCATCGCCACCGGCGGGCGCTATGACGCGCTGACGCGGCAGTTGGGCAATGGGGCGGAAATTCCCGCCATTGGCGGCGTGATCCGCCCCGACCTGATGCTGGACGTGGAAGGGGACCTGCGATGAGCCTGAAACTTGGCGTGCCCTCCAAGGGCCGGTTGATGGACAAGACATTCGCGTGGTTCGCCAAACGCGGCATCACCCTGTCGCGCAGCGGGTCGGACCGGGAATATGCGGGCAAGGTCGAAGGGATCGACGGCGTTTCGCTGATCCTGCTGTCGGCCGGAGAAATCCCGCGCGAACTGGCTGCCGGGCGCATTCATCTGGGCGTCACCGGCATCGATCTGGTGCACGAGAAACTGCCGCGCTGGGAACAGCAGGTCGAAGAGATCTCGCAGCTTGGATTCGGCAAGGCCGACCTGATCATTGCCACGCCGACCTGCTGGGTCGATGTGGATACGCTGGACGATCTGGATGCGGCGGCGGCGGCGTTCCGCAAGACCCACGGCCACCGGCTGCGGATCGCTACCAAGTATCACCGCCTGGTGCGCGAGTTCCTGACCGATGCGGGCGTGGCGGATTACACGCTGGTCGACAGCCAGGGCGCGACCGAAGGCACGGTGATGAACGAAACCGCCGAGGCGATTGCCGATATCACGTCTACGGGAGAGACCCTGAGGGCGAACCACCTGAAAATCCTGTCGGACGGGCTGATCCTGCAATCTCAGGCCACGCTGTGGCGCAGCCGGGTCGCCAAATGTGACCCCGAGACCAAGGCGGTTCTGAACGCGCTGCTGGATCGGCTGGGTTAAAGCACGCCGATATCCGCCAGCGCGCGGTTCAGATCGTCGGGCAGGGCATCGTCCTGTTCGCGGGATTTGGGCAGATCGGCGGGGGTGTCCTCGGGTTTCAGATAGCGCCAGCCCTGGAACGGGCGTTTCAGGGCGTTCTGGGTGCGGTGCACTTCGGGGTCGAGCACGATGGCGCAGCGGCGGATGCCGTCATCGCCGCGCACCTCATCGAGCCGCAGAATGCGCTGACGGCATTGGATCACGCCTTTGACCACCCAATAGATCGAACCGCCGTTCAGAATCTCGGCCTCGCGCTTGGGCCACATGCGGGTGACGTGACGCGGCAGCCCATCCTCGAACCGTTGGCGATAGCTGTCCTGCCACGCGATCAGCGTGTCGACGCTTTCCGATCCGACAGACAGTTTGATGAGGTTTACGTACTTATCCACAGCTTTCCCACAGAGTCGTCCCAAAGCACTGCTTGATATTGTAGCTCGGTATTCACTTTCATCAAGGTGTAGTGGGTGATAGGCTTGCAACCTCATTTAGCACAGGGAATCACCAATGAGCCGCTTTGCCGCCCCCATCGCCGAGCAGATCTGGGATATGAAATACCGTTTCAAACAGGCGGATGGCACGCCTATCGACCAGACGGTCGAGGACAGCTGGCGGCGCATCGCCCGCGATCTGGCGCGGATCGAGGATGATCCGGCCCATTGGGAAGAAAAGTTCTACGCGGCGCTGGAGGATTTCAAATACCTGCCCGCCGGTCGCATCACCGCAGGTGCAGGGACCGCGCGGCAGGTGACGTTGTTCAACTGCTTCGTCATGGGCACCGTGCCCGACAGCATGGGCGGCATCTTCGACATGCTGAAAGAGGCCGCGCTGACCATGCAGCAGGGGGGCGGCATCGGCTATGATTTCTCGACCATTCGGCCCCGTGGCGCGGATGTGAAAGGGGTTGCGGCGGATGCTTCGGGACCGTTGTCTTTCATGGATGTGTGGGACGCCATGTGCCGGACGATCATGTCCGCAGGCTCGCGTCGGGGGGCGATGATGGCGACGATGCGCTGCGATCACCCGGATATCGAACAGTTCATCACCGCCAAGTCCGACCCCGCCCGCCTGCGCATGTTCAACATGTCGGTGCTGGTCACCGACCCGTTTATGGAGGCCGTCAAGACCGACGGCCCGTGGGAACTGGTGTTCGGCGACAAGGTCTATCACACCGTGCAGGCCCGCGATCTGTGGAACAAGATCATGCAGGCCACTTACGATTATGCCGAACCGGGCGTGATTTTCATCGACCGGATCAATCAGGCCAACAACCTGAGCTATGTCGAGACCATCGCGGCAACCAATCCCTGCGGCGAGCAGCCCTTGCCGCCTTATGGTGCCTGCCTGCTGGGCTCGATCAATCTGGCGCGTCTTGTCGCCGAACCGTTCGAGGACGCGGCCCATCTGGATGAGGCCGCGCTGCAAGAGCTGGTCGCGACCTCGGTTCGCATGATGGACAACGTGGTGGATGCCTCGAAATTCCCGCTGGTCGAGCAAGAGGCCGAAGCGCAGGACAAGCGCCGCATCGGGTTGGGTGTCACCGGTCTGGCCGACGCGCTGCTGATGCTGGGCCTGCGCTATGGCTCGGACGAGGCGGCGCGTCAGACCGAGCGCTGGTTGCACGCGATCGCCCGCGCCGCGTATCTGGCGTCGGTCGACTTGGCGAAGGAAAAAGGCGCGTTCCCCTTGTTCGATGCCGAGAAATATCTGGCCAGCGGCACCATGCAGCAGATGGATGACGATGTGCGCGACGCGATCCGCGAACACGGTATCCGCAACGCGCTGCTGACCTCGATCGCGCCGACCGGGACGATCTCCCTGTACGCAGGCAACGTGTCTTCGGGGATCGAGCCGGTCTTTGCCTATGCCTATACCCGCAAGGTGCTGCAAAAGGACGGCTCGCGCACCGAGGAAGAGGTGGTGGACTACGCGGTGCAGATGTGGCGCGACAAGTTCGGTGACACCGAATTGCCCGACTATTTCGTCAACGCGCAGACGCTGTCTCCGTCCGATCACGTCAAGATGCAGGCGGCGGCGCAGAAATGGATCGACAGTTCGATTTCCAAGACGATCAACTGCCCAGAGGATATCAGCTTTGACGCCTTCAAGGATGTCTACATGCAGGCCTGGGATCAGGGCTGCAAAGGCTGCACCACCTATCGCCCGAATGACGTGACCGGTTCCGTCCTGACAGTCTCGGAAAGCGACGACAAGGCACCGGGCGAAAGCGCCGATGCGCCGCATCAGGTCGATGGTGGTGAGGTCGTGTATATGTCCGAACCACTGGACCGCCCGCAGGCGCTGGAGGGATCGACCTACAAGCTGAAATGGCCCGACAGTGAACACGCGATCTATCTGACGATCAACGACATCGTCCACGGAGGCCGCCGCCGCCCGTTCGAGGTGTTCATCAACTCGAAGAACATGGAGCATTACGCCTGGACGCTGGCGCTGACCCGGATGATCTCGGCCGTGTTTCGGCGGGGCGGGGATGTGTCCTTTGTGGTCGAGGAACTGAAAGCTGTGTTCGACCCGCGCGGCGGGGCCTGGGTGAAGGGTAAATACATCCCGTCGATTCTGGCCGCGATCGGCGGCGTGATCGAGCAGCACATGATCAGCATCGGCTTTCTGGAAGGCGAGGGCATGGGCCTGAAATCCGACCCGCAGGCGCAGGTGGTCAACATGGATGCGCCACGTGGCAAAGCCTGCCCGTCCTGTGGCCAGTTTGACATGGTCATGATCGAAGGATGCATGACCTGCCGCAGTTGCGGGCATTCGAAATGCGGTTAGTGCTGTAGGTCGAAAAACAGGCAAAGGGCCGGTTTTCAATACGTTAGCACCGAACCGGCTCAGCCCCCTGATTCCGTTCTGCAACATTCATCTGATTGCTGCATTTCGGTCTCTTTTCCGCCGGAATCAGGGCTGATACTACAATGTGATTAAGTGGTGGGTAGTCTTAAGGGTGCGAGCAGGCAAATGAGAACCGGATCAAACGGTCGTGTAGCCATATCTTGGAAACAAACGGAACTTGACGGGCTCGAGGCTGCGCCTCTGGCCTTTTTGGTCGTTGGGGCGGCGTGGTCCTGGCGGGGGCAGGCGGTGGCGCTTGGTGCCGTTGCCGGCCAGAGCCTTGAGCAGGCCGGGATTGCAGGTGGAGTCGTGGCCTGCACAAGCGGTCAGGCCTCGGGGGGCTGCGATCTGTCCGGTCAGGTTGTTGGAACCGTTGTTCTGTCGAACGGCGCGCAGCGGTTCAGTGCGGACATGGTCGTCGATGCGGAAGACAGCGCCCCGACTTTGGTTTTTGAAGGGACCTGCCCGCCGCGACATCAGGATTTCTGGATCAGCGAGATCACCGAAATCGAGCTGCCGCAAATGGCAAGCATCGAGCGTCCCTCGACGGTTGTTGCCTTTCCGTCACGGTAAGTCCCGCGTTTGTCGGGATGGCAAATAAGCGGCATCCGGTTGCCCGGCATGTTTTTACAAAATTCAACGGTCGTGGGCGTAGCCTGTTGACTCTGCAATTTCGGCGGATATAAGCGCGGCTTCATTGGTGTTGGTGGCCCCCGCAAGGGGATGCCTGTCATGGGGGGAACCTCAAGAGGACAACGCCCTTCACTCGACCTCTCCCTTACCAAGGGAGTGCTCTACATAACGAAGGAGAACAGCCGTGACCAAACGCACGTCTGCCAAGTACAAAATCGACCGCCGGATGGGCGAAAACATCTGGGGTCGTCCGAAATCCCCGATCAACCGTCGTGAATACGGCCCCGGCCAGCACGGCCAGCGCCGCAAGGGCAAACTGTCGGACTTCGGTCTGCAGCTGCGCGCCAAGCAGAAGCTGAAAGGCTACTATGGCGACCTGACCGAGAAGCAGTTCCGCCGCATCTACGCCGAAGCCGTGCGTGTGAACGGCGACACCGGTGAAAACCTGATCGGTCTGCTGGAACGCCGTCTGGACGCCGTCGTCTACCGCGCCAAATTTGTAGCAACCGTCTTTGCCGCGCGTCAGTTCGTGAACCACGGCCACGTCAAAGTGAACGGCAAGCGGGTCAACATCCCCAGCTACCGCGTCAAAGAAGGCGACGTGATTGAAGTGCGCGACAAGTCCAAGCAACTGGCTGTTGTTCTGGAAGCCGTTGCTCTGGCCGAGCGTGATGTGCCTGATTACATCGACGCCGATCACTCGAAAATGACCGCCACTTTCGTGCGCGCCCCGGGCCTGAGCGATGTGCCTTACCCGGTCATGATGGAGCCGAACCTGGTTGTCGAATTCTACGCGAAGAACTGATCTTCGCCGACGTTTCGAATTTGGAAAGGCCGCGCCGTTTGGGTGCGGCCTTTTCTTTTTTTGGTGCTGGTCAGGCTGCACATATGGCCCGGAAATCCTCACCGAACACGGCAACGTCCCGCTTCAATCCCGCCTGACGGAATTGCCGCTTTTCTCAAGGCGTTGAGGCAGGTATGAGGGGCGCAATCAACGGAGCCTTTCATGACAAAGATCACCCCGCAACCCGGCATTATGGACATCGCGCTGTATCAGGGCGGCCAGTCGCATGTGGCGGGTGTGAAGCACGTGATCAAGCTCAGCTCGAACGAAAACCCGTTTGGTCCAAGCCCCAAGGCGATTGAGGCAGCGCGCGACAGCGTGGCCAACCTGCATCGCTATCCCGGCACCGATCATGCCAGCCTGCGTGCGGCAATCGGGGCGCGGCACGGGCTTGATCCGGCGCGGCTCGTCTGTGGCGTCGGCAGTGACGAGGTGCTGCAATTCGTCGCCCAGGCCTATGCCGGGCCGGGGGATGAGGTCATCCATACCGAGCACGGGTTTTCCATGTACCCGATCATCGCGCGGATGGCCGGAGCAACGCCGATCATGGTGGCCGAGCGCGACCGCAAGGTCGATGTGGACGCCATCCTGAACGCGGTGACGGGCAAGACGCGGATTGTGTTTGTCACCAACCCGGGCAATCCGACCTCGACGATGATCTCGGATGAGGAACTGGAGCGACTGGCGCAGGCGTTGCCGGAAACCTCTCTGATGGTGCTGGACGGCGCTTATGCGGAATTTGTCGATGGGTTCGATGGCGGCGCGGCTCTGGTCGACCGGCACGACAACGTCATCATGACCCGGACGTTCTCAAAGGTTTACGGTCTGGGCGGCATGCGGGTGGGCTGGGGTTATGCGCAACGACCGATTATCGACGTGCTGAACCGTGTGCGCCAGCCGTTCAACCTGTCGCTTACCGCTTTGGCGGCGGCTGAGGCGGCGGTGAACGATGTGGAATTCCTGTCCTTCTGCCAGTCCGAGAATGCTCGCCTGCGGGTCTGGCTGGCAGAGGAGCTGGCCAAGATCGGCGTGCCTTCGGATGCGTCCTGCACAAATTTCATCCTCGCGCGGTTTGCCGATCAGGCCGAGGCCGAGGCCTGCGACGATTACTTGAAAACCCAGGGTTTGATTGTGCGCCGGGTCGCGGGCTACAACCTGCCGAATGCCCTTCGGATCACCGTGGGCGATGAAGAGGCCTGCCGCCGCGTGGTTGCAGCCATTACCGCGTTCAAAGGGGGCGCCGCATGAGCCAGATTTACGACCGTGTGGCGCTGATCGGGCTGGGCCTGATCGCCTCTTCCATGTTCTGGGCCATCAAACGCGCCGGTCTGGCGGGCGAGGTCTCCGGCTATGCCCGGTCTCAGGCCACCCGCGACACCGCCCGCCGCATCGGGCTGTGCGACCGGGTCTGCGACACGGCGCAAGAGGCGGTCGAAGGGGCCGATCTGGTGGTACTGTGTGTGCCAGTTGGCGCGATGGGCGCGGTCGCCAGCCAGATTTCGGCGGCGCTGAAGCCCGGCGCGACGGTTACGGATGTTGGCTCGGTCAAGCGGCATGTCATTCAGGACGTCTCTCCGCACATCCCTGAAGGTGTGCATTTCATCCCCGCGCACCCGCTAGCGGGGACCGAGCATTCGGGGCCGGAATCCGGTTTTGCCGAACTGTTCGACAACCGCTGGTGCCTGCTGGTCCCGGTCGAAGGCTCGGACCCCGACGCCATTTCCCGCCTGCGCGCGCTGTGGGAGGGCATGGGGTCTTATGTCGATGAGATGGACGCGGATCACCACGATCTGGTTCTGGCCGTGACCTCTCATGCGCCGCACCTGATCGCTTACACGATGGTTGGTGTGGCCGATGACCTGCGCCGGGTGACGGATACCGAGGTGATCAAGTACTCGGCCGCCGGTTTCCGCGATTTCACCCGCATCGCCGCGTCTGACCCGACCATGTGGCGCGACGTGTTTCTGACCAACAAGGACGCGACGCTGGAAATCCTCGGGCGCTTCACCGAGGAACTTTTTGCCCTGCAGCGCGCCATCCGAACAGGTGACGGCGAGCATCTTTTCGACTATTTCACCCGTACCCGCGCGATCCGGCGCGGCATCATCGACGCGGGGCAGGATACGGATGCCCCCGATTTCGGACGGGGGAAATCAAACTGATGACAGGGCTTTGGGGGCGAATTCTGATCGGTTTGGCGGTGGTCTGCGCCGCAACAGGTCAGGCCGCGCCTCTGGAACAGTCTCTGATCCCCGCCGCGCGTCCGGCGGCATATTCGGATATGGCGCTGGCTTCGGCAGCGCTGCCCACGGCAGAGCCAGCAGTCGCCATTGCAAAGATCAGGCCGGAAACCCGCCCGATCTCGCCGCAAATTCAGGCTGTTGCCGCGCGCCCGGCGGATTTGCCGCTGCTCGGCCCCGATACCTCTCTGACGCCATACATGCGGCCCAAATCACTGGAACAGCAGGTGTTGTTCAAGAAGCGCAAATTGCGCAAGGGGTCGGTTTGCGGAGATATCGACATTCAGGGCAAAGCGGTCGGCAAAGTGCCGGGCCGGATCAAGGCGTGCGGGGTCAAGGATGCGGTGCAGATCACCTCGGTCTCGGGGGTGCAGCTGAGCCGACCGTCGACGATGGACTGCGGAACGGCGATTGCGCTGAACAAATGGGTCGACAAATCGGTGAAACCGACTTTCAAGCGGCGCGGGCCGGTGGTGCAGCTACAGGTGGCGGCGCATTACGCCTGCCGGACCCGCAACAACCGCAAGGGCGCCCGGGTGTCTGAACATGGCAAGGGCCGCGCCATTGATATCTCGGGCTTCGTGATGGCGGACGGAGAGGTTGTCACCGTCTATGACGGCTGGCGCAAGAACCCGTCACAAAAGCAGCTCAAGAAGATCTGGCGCGGGGCCTGCGGGCCGTTCGGCACTGTGTTGGGCCCCAATTCGGATCGTTACCACCGCGACCATTTCCATCTGGATACGGCGCGCTATCGCACCGGACCCTACTGCCGCTAGCGCAGGATCAGGCGCGGGGCGGGGCCCAGCGGGATCGGACCCAGGGCGACAAATCCGTCGCGGAAATTCAATTGCACGTCCAGCGCGTTCGGGTTGCCGCCAAGACCTGCCAGAAAGTTCAGTGCCGTTGTCACCGGGTTCACCGCCTGATCGGGCAATGCACCGGCGGCGTTGGCCATCGCGATCATGTCACGCCAGTTTTCAGCCTTTACCGCAATCTCGCCGGTTGGGATGCCCTGCGCATCCACGTCCAGATGTCCAGTTGCAAACAGGCGCAACTCGCCCCATTTGACCTCGGCCAGATCAAGATCGATGGCGACCGGCTGCGGACGGCCCCGTTCCAGCGCGCTGCGGTCCCAGGGCTTGTCGAAGGTTGCGACCATATCCAGTTCCAGCGCCTCGAAAGCCTGCGGCAGGGTCGTGGCCGAGCGCATCAGTTTGCGCAAATCTTCCCCGGGCGTGAAGCCGTCCATTTCGGCGGTGATGGCATAGGCCTCGGGCCGGTCGGTCTGCGCCATCACAAGGCCAAAGGTCTCACCAGCCGCGACGGCGCCGGTGTCTTCGGTGACGGACCAGGGGCCAGCGGTCAGGGCCAGCTTTTCCACGACAAGCGCGACGCCGGGCTGCAGTTGCAACTCGGCGGTCAGATCTTCGGCCATAATGGTCGCGGTCTGGTCGAAATAAGACAGCCGCTGCGGCGTGTCGGCAAAGCGCAGCACCTGCCGCCCGGGCCAGATGGCGGGGCTTTGAAACTCGATCCAGTCGGCGCTCCAGGCGGTGCCGTTGACCGGGTCCGCAAGGGCCGGGTTGCTCAGCCGGGTCGTGTGATGCGTGGGATAGCCTGCGGTGGCGACGTCCGAAAAATCTGCCTGCCAGCCCAGTTGCTGCTGCTGATCGAACCACCCGGTGATCGCATTGCGCAGGCCATATCCGGCGATGAACCAATAGGCGCTCCATGCGACACCTGCAAAAATGAACACGCGTATCAGACGGCGCATGAGGAATGGCCCTTTTTCCTGCCCTGAAATTGATGTTTATAGGCCTAAACGGGCAAGGACCAGTGCAATGACGATGTGGGTTTTCGGATATGGATCGCTGCTGTGGAATCCGGGTTTCCCGGTGGCGCGCAGCGAACAAGCGACGCTGCACGGCTATGCAAGATCATTTTGCATGAGCTCCATCCACCATCGCGGAACCGAGGAAAAACCGGGCCTTGTGCTGGCGCTGGATGAACAGGAAGGCGCGCATTGCAAGGGTTTGGCCCTGGCGGTCGAAGCCGGGCACGAGGACCGCACGCTGCACGAACTGCGCGAGCGCGAGTTGATCTCGTCGGCCTATCTGGAACGGATGCTGGATGTGGAACTGCAGGGCAGTG
The DNA here is from genome assembly GCF_056533845.1 of Ruegeria sp. F5. Taxonomy (NCBI): domain Bacteria; kingdom Pseudomonadati; phylum Pseudomonadota; class Alphaproteobacteria; order Rhodobacterales; family Roseobacteraceae; genus Ruegeria; species Ruegeria sp. F5. The sequence continues at coordinate 49,489 of NZ_JBQFOU010000019.1, forward strand.
AGGTGGTGAATGCCGTTACCTATGTCATCGATGCCCACCACGTACAGTATTGCGGTGGCATGCCGTTGGAAGAGCAGGCACAGATCATTGCGCACGCGGTTGGCGGGCGCGGGCCGAACACCGAGTACCTGTACAATACAGCCGAACATCTGGCCGAGATCGGGCTGCGCGATCCCGATCTTGAGTGGTTGTCGCAACGGGTGCGCGCCCTTACCGCATAAACCCTTGGCGTCACCGGCGGAACTTCGCTAGATTCGGGCCAGAGCAGGCAAGTACCGGGAACCACGCGCATGGCGCAGGCACGACAGGGCGTAAGACCCCATTTCTCGCATCCCATTCGTCAGATTGTGATGATGTTGATCGCAATTGGCCTTGCAGGGCTTGGGGTCTTTATGGCGCTGCCCTACGTGCTGCCGGTTTTCTACGCCAATCCTTACCTGAACGGGTTCATCCTGCTGGTCTTCGTCATTGGTGTGTTTGCCTGTTTCTATCAGGTCGCGCAGTTAATGGGGTCTGTGCGCTGGATCGAGGCCTTTGTCGGCGGCGTCGTGCGCGAAGACGCGAGAACGCCGCAGCTTCTGGCCCCTTTGGCCTCGCTGCTGCGAGAGCGGGGCGCGCGGTCGCAAATCAGCAGCAGTTCGACCCGGTCTATTCTCGATTCCGTGGCCGAACGGGTCGAAGAAGAGCGTGAGATCACGCGCTACATCACCAATGTCCTGATTTATCTGGGCCTTTTGGGCACGTTCTTCGGGCTGGCCACCACGGTTCCCGCCATCGTCGACACGATCCGCAGCCTGAACCCGCAGGAGGGTGAGGAAGGTCTGGCCGTCTTCAACCGTCTGATGACGGGTCTTGAGGCGCAGTTGCAGGGTATGGGCGTGGCATTTGGCTCGTCACTGCTGGGTCTGGCGGGCTCGTTGATCGTGGGTCTGTTGGAACTGTTCGCCGGGCACGGTCAGAATCGGTTCTACCGCGAGCTCGAAGAATGGCTTTCGTCCATCACCCGCGTTGGCTTTGCCGGTGTCGAGGATGGCGCAGGGCCCGAGATTGAGGTTCTGACCCCGGTTCTGGACGCGATGTCGGAACAGATGGATGCCTTGCAGGACCTGTTTTCGGCGCAGGAACTGGACCGGGCCGAGGTTTCGGCCAAGCTGGGCCAGTTGGTTGATGCGATCGGCCAGATGAACACAAGGCAGTCCGAGACCGAAGGCGTCACCGCCGCGCTGGAACGGGTGGCCTTGGGGCAGGACGCTCTGCTGGATCACATGCGCGATCATGGGGCAGGCGAAGGGATCGATGCTGAAAGCCGCATGCGCCTGCGGTCAATGGACGTACAACTGCTGCGCATCCTCGAAGAAATCTCTGCCGGCCGGCAGGAGAGCATGAACGAGTTCCGCAAGGATATCGAACTGCTGGTCAAGGCCATGACCCTGCCGCGCGGCGCGGTGCGCAGCTCGCCGGACGGAGAGTAACCCATGGCCCTGTCCCGCCGCACCGGTCAACGCTTCCAGGGCTCGGTCTGGCCCGGTTTCGTGGATGCGATGACGGGGCTGCTGATGGTGCTGACCTTCGTGCTGACTATCTTCATGGTGATCCAGTTCGTGCTGCGCGAAACCATCTCGGGGCAGGAGGATGAACTGACTACCCTCGCCGATGAGATCGCGGCCCTTGCCGGGGCGCTTGGGCTGGAAGAGCGGGAAAACAGCCGGTTGCAGGCGCGGCTTGGGGCGCTGAACACCACGCTGTCGCAGGCCGAGGACGATCTGGCGCAGGCGCAGGCGCTGATTTCTTCTTTGACCACCGAACGGGACCGTCAGGCCGCCGCGTTGGATCAGGCGCAGACCCGCATCACTGATTTCGAGGCGCAGGTGGCCGCTTTGCTGGCCGATCAGGAACGGGCTTTCGGTGACATCGCCGCTTTGGAAACCCAACGGGAAAAGCTGCTGACCGAGCAGGAAGCGCTGAACCTGGCGCTCGCGCAAAGCCGCGATGAAATTGATGCACAGGCCGAGGCGGCTCGTCTGGCCGCCGCCCGTCGCGAAGCGCTGGAAGCCTTGGTGGCTGATCTGGAGCAAAGTGGCGAGGATCGCGCCGCTCAGATCGCCGATCTGGAACAACAGTTGACGGATGAAGAGGCCGCCCGGCTGGCAGAAGCCGCCGCTGCCGAAAACCTGCGCAACCGTCTGCAGGATGCGGATGCGGAACTGACCGCAATGACGCTGGCCTTGGAAGCGCAGCGGCAGGAGGCGGAAGAGACCCTGACCCTGCTGGCCGCCGCTCAGGCCGCCAAGGCCGAGCTGGAACGTCAGTTCGGAGAGTTGAACGCCGAGGAATTGAAAGCGCAGTTGCAGGCCGCGCTAGAGGCTCAGTCGCAGGCTCAGGCAGATGCGGATGAACAACAGGCGCTGGCCGCCCAACGCGAGGCGTTGCTGGCCGTCGCCCGCGACACGCTGTCGGACGAAAAGGCGATCTCGGAAGAGGCGCAGCGTGAGGCCGCCTTGCTGAACCAGCAGGTCGCGGCCCTGCGCGGGCAATTGGGATCGCTGCAAGCCCTGCTGGATGATTTCGAAGAACGCAATGCCGCCGCCGAGGTGCAGATCCAGACCTTGGGTCAGGACCTGAACGCCGCTCTGGCCCGCGCCGCCTCGGAAGAGCGCCGCCGGCGCCTGCTGGAAGAGGCCGAGCGCAAGCGTCTTGAGGCCGAGGCCGAAGCGCTGGCCGGGCAAAATCAGGAACTGGCGGCGCAGGCCGAGGATTTGCAGCGCTACCGCTCGGAATTCTTCGGCAGGCTGCGCGACGTGCTGGGCGATCAGGAGGGCGTGCGGATCGAAGGCGACCGGTTCGTGTTCTCGTCCGAGGTGCTGTTTGCAACGGGCTCGGCGATCCTGTCATCCGAGGGTCGTCAGGAGGTCGCCAAGGTTGCCGACATCCTGCGCACCGTGGCGGCGGAAATTCCGCCCGGTCTGAACTGGGTGATCCGGGTCGACGGGCATACCGATAACGTGCCGCTGGCCGGATCGGGGCGGTACCGGGACAATTGGGAACTCAGCCAGGGCCGCGCCTTGTCGGTGGTGCGCTACATGGTCGATGCTTTGGGGATTCCGCCCAGTCGCCTCGCGGCCAACGGGTTCGGAGAGTTCCAGCCGGTCAATCCCGCAGACACGCCCGAGGCGCGGGCGCAGAACCGGCGGATCGAACTGAAACTGACTGAAAGATAGGGCTGTGGCGGCTGAGCAGCGCTTCGCCCGATACCTTAGCCATCCGCAGGTGGTGATTGACCCGACCGTGGACATACCGAACTGGTCGCTGAACGAAACCGGACGGTCCCGGGTTGATCATCTCGCGTGTCGTCCGGGCGAGCTGGAGCGGACAATGCGGATCGTCAGCAGCGCCGAGACGAAGGCCCTCGAAACGGCTGCTCCGCTGGCTGATGCTTTGGGCGTGGAATTGGAAATCCGCCCGGACATGCACGAAAACGACCGCAGCGCGACGGGGTTTTTGCCGCCGGAGGAATTTGAAACTGTGGTCGATCAGTTTTTCGCCAATCCCGATGACAGCGTGCGCGGATGGGAAAGGGCCGTCGATGCGCAGGCGCGTATTTTGAAGGCGGTGTCAGAGTGCCTGTCTGAACCGGGGCAGGGGGATGTTTTGTTTGTGGGGCATGGTGGCGTGGGGACGTTGCTGTACTGCGCTTTGGCCGGTTTGCCGATTGATCGGAAACATGATCAGGGTCCCGGTGGCGGCGGCAACTGGTTTCAGTTCAATGTGCGGGACAGGCAGCCGAAACATGGTTGGCGGCCAATGGAGGACATGGTCGGGCGCTAAACGTCAACACATGAAAAAAGCCCGCTGAGGTTACAGCGGGCTTTCGATATCAGTTCGGTGATACACCTAGTCCGCAGTCAGAAGCGGAGGCTTGTCACCCGGAATGCGCCGTTGATCCGGCCCAAGAATTTCCAGGTTCAACTCGCCCTTCTTGACCGAAACGCTCACCACACCGCCTTTGGCCAGCTTGCCGAACAGCAACTCCTCGGCCAGCGGCTTCTTGATGTGCTCTTGTATGACGCGGCCCAGCGGACGGGCACCCATCTTGTCGTCATAGCCCTTGTCTGCCAGCCATTCGGCGGCTTTCGGGGTCAGATCGATGGTCACACCGCGATCCAGCAGTTGCGCCTCAAGCTGCAGAACGAACTTTTCGACCACTTGCAGGATGACCTCTTTCGGCAGCGGCGCGAAGGAGATCACGGCGTCCAGACGGTTGCGGAATTCCGGCGTGAACATGCGTTCAATCGCAGCGGTATCCTCGCCCTCGCGACGGTCACGGCCGAAGCCGATGGCGGCCTTGGCCTGTTCCTGCGCGCCTGCGTTCGAGGTCATGATCAGCACCACGTTTCGGAAGTTCACCGTGCGACCATTGTGATCGGTCAACTCGCCGTGGTCCATCACCTGCAGCAGGATGTTGAACACGTCCGGATGCGCTTTTTCGATCTCGTCCAGCAGCAGCACGCAATGCGGATGCTGGTCGACGCCATCGGTCAGCAGGCCGCCCTGATCGAACCCGACATAGCCCGGAGGTGCGCCGATCAGACGGGACACAGCGTGTTTCTCCATGTATTCCGACATGTCGAAGCGCAGCAGCTCCACACCCAGCGTATCCGCCAGTTGCTTCGCCACCTCGGTCTTGCCCACACCGGTCGGACCGGCGAACAGGTAGTTGCCGATGGGCTTTTCAGGCTCACGCAGACCGGCCCGCGCCAGTTTGATTGCGCTGGACAAGGCCTCGATCGCCAGGTCCTGACCGAACACCACCCGTTTCAGCGAGGCTTCAAGGTCTTTCAGAACCTCAGCATCGTCCTTGGTGACGTTCTTGGGCGGAATGCGGGCGATCTTGGCGACGACGGCCTCAATCTCTTTCACGCCGATGGTCTTGCGGCGTTTGCTTTCCGCGACCAGATGCTGGGCCGCGCCGGCCTCATCGATCACGTCTATGGCCTTGTCAGGCAGCTTGCGGTCGTTGATATAGCGGGCCGACAGTTCCACCGCCGTTTTGATCGCGTCGGCGGTATATTTGATCTCATGATGCTCTTCGAAATATGGCTTGAGGCCGCGCAGGATTTTCACGCTGTCCTCGACCGAGGGCTCGTTCACGTCGATCTTCTGGAACCGGCGGCTCAGCGCGCGGTCTTTTTCGAAATGCTGGCGGAATTCCTTGTACGTGGTCGATCCCATTGTGCGCAGCTTGCCGCCCTGCAAGGCGGGTTTCAGCAGGTTCGACGCATCCATCGCCCCGCCCGAGGTTGCGCCCGCGCCGATCACGGTGTGAATCTCGTCGATGAACAGCACTGCGTCGGGGTGATCCTCCAACTCGGTCACGACGGCTTTCAGACGTTCCTCGAAATCGCCGCGATAGCGGGTTCCGGCCAGCAGCGCGCCCATATCCAGCGAGTAAATCGTGGTATTGGCCAGCACATCCGGGGCCTCACCAGCCACGATCTTATGCGCCAGACCTTCGGCGATGGCGGTTTTGCCCACGCCCGGATCGCCCACCAGCAGCGGGTTGTTCTTGCGGCGGCGGCAGAGAACCTGAATGCAACGCTCAACCTCATCGGCGCGGCCGATCAGCGGGTCAACTTCGCCCGCACGGGATTTTGCGTTCAGATCAATGCAGTATTTCCCAAGCGCGCTTTCCTTTTGCTCGCCTTCGCCCGCACTTGCCTGAACCTCTTCTTCAACCTGATCAGCACCCGAGACTGAGCGGTTTTCGCCATAAGCCGGGTCCTTGGCCACGCCATGGGCGATAAAGTTCACCGCGTCGTAGCGGGTCATGTCCTGTTCCTGCAGGAAATAGGCGGCGTTGCTTTCGCGTTCGGCAAAAATGGCGACCAGTACGTTGGCCCCGGTCACTTCGGTCCGGCCCGAGCTTTGCACGTGGATCGCGGCGCGCTGAATGACCCGCTGGAAGGCGGCTGTCGGCACCGCTTCGGACCCGTCGATATCGGTGACCAGATTTGACAGGTCTTCGTCGATGAATTCGACCAAAGTGCTGCGCAATTCGTCCAGATCGACACTGCAGGCTTTCATGACCCGGATCGCGTCGGGTTCCTCCAGCAGCGCCAGCAGCAGATGCTCTAGCGTAGCAAACTCATGTCGCCGTTCATTCGCAGCCGCCAGGGCCGCGTGGATGGCTTGTTCCAATGTGCTCGAGAATGAAGGCACGCTGGTGCTCCTCTGTCTTGGGTCAGAAGGGGGTGGGTTTTTGGCCGGAACCCCATCCCAACCATGTCCTCATACTATTAGAGTTTGGTTGATCGTGGCGCGGCTTCAAGGGTTTTCTTCCTCTTGACAGTCTAATTTCCTGTGACCGTGACCGTGAAGAGGGGCATTTAAGCATTAAAACCGGTCTTTTCGAGCGCGAATTTCTGCAAAAACTGACGCTGGGTCAGCATTTTCCATCCCCAAATGCGCCTGAATCGCCGTGTCTTTGGCGCGCAAAAACGGGTTCGTGGCCTTTTCCAGCGCCAGAGAGGACGGAACCGTGGGCTGTCCGGCGGCCCGGGCGCGGTCGATATCGTCACTGCGTTTCTGCAGCGCAGCGTTGTCGGGATCGACGGTGATGGCGAATTTGGCGTTGGATTGTGTGTATTCGTGGCCAGAATACACGATTGTTTCGTCCGGCAGGGCGGCAAGTTTGCTGAGAGAGGCCCACATTTGTGGCGCGGTGCCTTCGAACAGGCGACCGCAGCCCAAGGCCATCAGGCTGTCGGCGGTGAAAACCGCTGCGCTTTGCGGCATGTAATAGGCCACGTGACCGATTGTATGGCCCGACACGTCCAGCACCTGAACCGGCTCGCCCCCGATTTCGAATGTTTCGCCGTCTTTCACCTGCTGATCCAGCGGCGGCAGGCGGTGCGCGTCGGCTGCGGCACCGATCACGGTGGCCGGGTGCCGGTCCAGAATCGCGGGCACGCCGTCGATATGGTCGAAATGGTGGTGGGTCAGCAGAATGTGGCTTAACTTCCAGCCGCGCTTGTCCAGCTCTGACAGAATCGGCCCGGCCTCGGGCGCGTCGATCAGAGCGGTGTCGCCGCTGCCGGCATCATGCGCCAGAAAGGCATAATTATCGCTGAGACAGGGGATAGTGACGATCTCAAGAGGCATGGCCTTTTGCCCTTTCGTTGCTAGACTGCGCCCAGCTAAGCCGATTGACCGGGTGTCCGCAATGCATCTTGATGTGCAGGATCTGAGGAATTTTTACTACCGCAGCACACTGGGCCGTGCGGCGCAGGCGGCGATCCGGGTGCGGCTGACCAAGCTGTGGCCCGAGGCCAAGGGCCAGACCGTTGCGGGGTTCGGTTTTGCGGTGCCGTTGCTGCGGCCCTATCTGGCCGATGCGCGGAGGGTGATCGGGCTGATGCCCGGGCCGCAGGGCGTGATGCCTTGGCCCGCAGGGATGCCGAACGTGTCCGTCCTGACGGAAGAGACGCTTTGGCCCATTGAAACCGGCCACGTGGACAAGCTGGTGGTCATGCACGGTCTGGAAACCTCGGAACGGCCCAGCCAGTTGCTGGACGAATGCTGGCGGGTGCTGGGGCCGGGGGGCAGGGCGCTGTTTGTGGTGCCGAACCGTGCGGGCCTGTGGTCACGGACAGACCGGACGCCGTTCGGGTACGGACGCCCATATTCCGCGTCTCAGTTGGAAAACCAGCTTCGGGCACATCATTTCCTGCCGGAAACCCATTGTTCTGCTCTGTACCTGCCGCCGTCCTTCCGCCGCTTCTGGCTGAAATCCGGCGGCCTGATCGAGAAAACCGGGCAGCGGCTGCCGACGATCATGGCCGGTGGCGTGCTGATGGTCGAGGTCAGCAAACATATCCGGCCACCGAGCGGAAGCGTCACAAAAGATGCCGAGCGCCGCCCGATCAAGGCGCTGGATGGCCTGCTGAAACCAGCGTGAGGCCAGGAGCGCATTTACCCCACCTTCGGCGGAAAAAATGCGAGAAAATGGTCACAGGAATCGCAAAAACCTACACTTTGGTAACATTTTTCGCGACCGCCAGCCGGATAAAAGGGTCGCACCCACGCTAAGTCATTGTATTCATACACTTTGTGGATAACGTCCCCCCCGTGATAATATATTGCTAGCTGAGTTCGGCTCTGCTACATCCCCGGTGATTTTGATCCCCGCCCTTCATGGACGGGGTTTCCTCACGCCCCAAGGTAGCGGCCGCTACCCAAAATCGGGGCCTCAAATATCGGAAGGGTGGACGTGTCCGAACCAGCTTCGATTTCCACAGGCATTGCGGAACGCTATGCCACGGCGATCTTTGAGATCGCGAAAGAGAATAATGACCTTGCAGGTCTGGAATCCGGCATCAATGATCTGGCAGCAGCACTGGGCGAAAGCGCCGAACTGCGCGACCTGATCGCATCCCCGCTGGTTTCGCGTGCCGAACAGGAAAGCGCGATTACCGCGATTGCTTCGAAAATGGGTCTGAACACCATCCTCGGCAACACGCTGGGTCTGATGGCGCAGAAACGCCGCCTGTTTGTGGTGCCGCAACTGGTGCAGGTTCTGCGCGACATGCTGGCCGACGAGCGCGGAGAAGTGACCGCCGATGTCGCCTCGGCCAAGGCGCTTACAAAGACACAACTGGAAAAACTGTCCAAAACGCTGTCCGAGCGTGTGGGCAAGACCGTGACAATCAATGCGACCGTTGATGAAAGCCTCATCGGCGGTCTTGTCGTTAAAGTGGGCTCGAAGATGATCGATAGCTCGATCCGTTCGAAGCTGAACTCCCTACAGAATGCAATGAAAGAGGTCGGATAAATGGGAATCCAAGCTGCAGAGATTTCTGCAATCCTGAAGGACCAGATCAAGAATTTTGGTCAGGAAGCCGAAGTGGCCGAGATCGGCCGCGTGCTGAGCGTCGGTGACGGGATTGCCCGTGTATACGGCCTGGACAACGTGCAGGCGGGTGAGATGGTCGAATTCCCCGGCGGCATCATGGGTATGGCGCTGAACCTGGAAAGCGACAACGTGGGTGTCGTTATCTTCGGCTCCGACCGTGACATCAAAGAAGGTGACACTGTCAAGCGCACCAACTCGATCGTGGACGTTCCGATCGGTGACGAACTGCTGGGCCGCGTTGTTGACGGTCTGGGCAACCCGCTGGACGGCAAGGGCCCGATCAATGCCTCGAAGCGTGGCGTTGCAGACGTAAAGGCCCCGGGCATCATCCCGCGTAAATCGGTGCACGAGCCGATGGCAACCGGCCTGAAATCGGTTGACGCGATGATCCCGATCGGCCGTGGCCAGCGGGAACTGATCATTGGTGACCGCCAGACCGGTAAAACCGCCGTGGCGCTGGACACCATCCTGAACCAGAAAGTCTATAACGACGCCGCAGGCGACGACGAGTCGAAGAAACTGTACTGCGTCTACGTGGCCGTTGGTCAGAAGCGTTCGACCGTTGCGCAGCTGGTGAAGAAGCTGGAAGAATCCGGTGCGATTGATTACTCGATCGTTGTCGCTGCAACCGCGTCCGACCCGGCACCGATGCAGTTCCTGGCGCCTTACGCCGCGACCGCGATGGCGGAATTCTTCCGCGATAACGGCCGCCACGCGCTGATCATCTATGATGACTTGTCGAAGCAGGCTGTTTCGTATCGTCAGATGTCCCTGCTGCTGCGCCGTCCGCCGGGCCGTGAAGCCTATCCGGGTGACGTTTTCTACCTCCACTCGCGTCTGCTGGAACGTTCGGCGAAGCTGAACGAAGATTTCGGTGCAGGCTCGCTGACTGCTCTGCCGGTCATCGAAACTCAGGGTGGTGACGTTTCGGCGTTTATTCCGACCAACGTGATCTCGATCACCGACGGTCAGATCTTCCTGGAAACCGAACTGTTCTATCAGGGCATCCGTCCCGCTGTGAACACCGGTCTGTCGGTATCGCGTGTGGGCTCGTCGGCTCAGACCAACGCGATGAAGTCGGTCGCCGGTCCGGTGAAACTGGAACTGGCGCAGTACCGCGAAATGGCGGCCTTTGCGCAGTTCGGTTCCGACCTCGACGCCGCGACCCAGCAGCTGCTGAACCGTGGTGCGCGCCTGACCGAGCTGATGAAACAGCCGCAGTATTCGCCGCTGACCAACGCGGAAATCGTCTGCGTCATCTTCGCGGGCACCAACGGTTACCTCGACAAGATCGACGTGTCGGATGTTGGCCGTTACGAGGCCGGTCTGCTGGCGCACCTGCGCGGCAAGCATGCTGACCTGCTGACCTGGATCACCGACGAAGATCCCAAGATCAAAGGTGAAGCGTCCGACAAGATCAAGGCTGCGATCGACGAATACGCCGCGACCTTCGCTTGATAGGGGGTTCCGATGCCTAGTCTGAAGGACCTTAAAAACAGGATCGAGTCGGTCAAATCGACCCGCAAGATCACCAAGGCCATGCAGATGGTCGCGGCTGCAAAACTTCGCCGCGCCCAGGAATCTGCCGAAGCCTCGCGCCCCTATGCCGAACGGTTCAATGCCGTCATGGCGGGGCTGGCAGCGTCGGTCGGGGGCAGCGACAGCGCCCCCAAGCTGCTCCGGGGTACGGGCAGCGATGATGTCCATCTGCTGGTTGTGATGACAGCTGAACGCGGCCTGTGTGGCGGCTTCAACGCGAATATCGCCAAGCTGGCCCGCGCCAAGGCGGACGAGCTGCGCGGCAAGGGCAAGACGGTCAAGGTTCTGACCGTCGGCAAGAAAGGCCGCGACGCGCTCAAGCGTGATTTTGGCGATCTGTTCGTTGGCCATATCGACCTGAGCGAGGTCAAGCGCATTGGCTACACCAACGCGCAGGACATCGCCAAGGACGTCCTGTCCCGCTTCGACGGGGGTGAGTTCGACGTTGCCACGATCTTCTACTCGAAGTTCGTCAACGTTGTGACCCAGATCCCGACGGCACAGCAGGTCATCCCCGCCTCGTTCGAGGACGAAGCGGCAGGTGACGACAGCGGTGCCGTGTTCGACTATGAGCCCAGCGAAGAGGCCATTCTGGCCGACCTGCTGCCCAAGGGGGTTGCGACCGCGATCTTCTCGGCTCTGCTCGAAAACGGAGCGTCTGAACAGGGTGCACGGATGTCCGCGATGGACAACGCGACACGCAACGCGGGTGAGATGATCGACAAGCTGACGATCCAGTTCAACCGCTCGCGTCAGGCCGTGATCACCAACGAGCTGATTGAAATTATTTCCGGCGCCGAAGCGCTGTAGAGACATACCGGAGACGAAACATGGCGAATGCAAAAGGCAAAGTCACACAGATCATCGGGGCCGTCGTAGACGTGCACTTCGAAGATCAGCTGCCTGAAATTCTGAACGCGCTGGAAACCACCAACAACGGCAAGCGCCTGGTGTTGGAAGTTGCTCAGCACCTGGGTGAAAACACTGTCCGCACCATCGCGATGGACGCGACCGAAGGTCTGGTCCGTGGCGAAGCGGTCACCGACACCGGCGCACCGATCTCGGTTCCGGTTGGCAACGCCACCCTGGGCCGCATCCTGAACGTTGTGGGCGAACCGATCGACGAAAAAGGCCCGGTTGAAGCAACCGAAGCGCGCGCGATCCACCAGCCTGCACCGACCTTCGACGAACAGTCGACCGAGTCGGAAGTTCTGGTCACCGGCATCAAGGTTGTTGACCTGCTCGCCCCCTACGCCAAAGGCGGTAAAATTGGCCTCTTCGGCGGCGCCGGCGTGGGCAAAACCGTTCTGATCATGGAACTGATCAACAACATCGCAAAAGTGCACTCGGGCTTCTCGGTGTTCGCGGGTGTTGGTGAACGGACCCGTGAAGGGAATGACCTGTATCACGAGATGATCGAATCGAACGTGATCAAGCCGGACAATCTGTCGGAATCGCAGGTTGCCCTGGTTTACGGTCAGATGAACGAACCTCCGGGTGCGCGTGCACGTGTTGCTCTGACCGGTCTGACCCTGGCCGAGCAGTTCCGCGACCAGTCCGGGACCGACGTTCTGTTCTTCGTCGACAACATCTTCCGCTTCACTCAGGCGGGTTCCGAGGTTTCGGCTCTGCTGGGTCGTATTCCTTCGGCGGTGGGCTACCAGCCGACGCTGGCCACCGACATGGGCGCGCTGCAGGAACGCATCACCTCGACCAAGTCGGGCTCGATCACCTCGGTGCAGGCCATTTATGTTCCTGCGGACGACCTGACCGACCCTGCGCCTGCGACCTCGTTTGCGCACCTTGATGCGACCACCGTTCTGAACCGTGCGATCTCGGAAAAGGGTATCTACCCCGCCGTTGACCCGCTCGACTCGACCTCGCGTCTGCTCGACCCGGCCATCGTCGGCGAGGAGCACTACAAGGTTGCGACCGACGTTCAGCAGATCCTTCAGCGCTACAAGTCGCTGCAGGACATCATCGCCATCCTCGGCATGGACGAACTGTCGGAAGAGGACAAGCTGACCGTGGCCCGTGCCCGTAAGATCGAACGCTTCCTGTCACAGCCGTTCGACGTGGCCGAGGTTTTCACCGGCTCGCCCGGCGTTCAGGTTCCGCTGGATGTCACCATCTCGTCGTTCAAGGCCGTTGTGGCTGGCGAATACGATCACCTGCCCGAAGCGGCCTTCCTGATGGTCGGCGGCATCGAAGAAGTGATCGCCAAAGCGGAAAAGATGGCCGCAGAAGCCGCCTAAGGAGTATCTCTGATGGCAAACACGATGCAATTCGACCTCGTCAGCCCCGAGCGGAGCCTTGCTTCGCTTGAGGCCACCGCGGTCCAGATTCCCGGCGCGGATGGGGACATGACGGCGATGCCCGATCATGCCCCCACCATCACCACGCTGCGCCCCGGTCTGCTCAAGGTCGAGGCACCCGAAGGGTCCAGCGAATACCTGGTCACCGGCGGGTTTGCCCAGATCAACGGCGACGGCCTGTCGGTTCTGGCCGAAAAGGCCATTCCGGTGGCCGAGGTGACCCGGTCGCATCTGAACGACCTGATCGCCGAAGCCCGTGCCTCGCACGAGGCCGCCAAGGCCGGTGACGATCAGACCATCGTCGACGATGCAGCCAAACTGCTGGCCGACATGGAAGCGCTTGGAACGCATATGAGCCTGTAAGGGTTTCATAGCATTTGAAAATTCAGACGGCCTCGCAATTGCGGGGCCGTTTTTTTGTCGTGCTTTTGCCGGGGGATCGCGGTAACTTCCGGGAATTCAATGATAATGATGACACTAATGAAGAAATTTCAGACCCATCCCATCGGCATCGATCAGGGCGAAGAGGTGCTGTTTTCCGAATTCGCCGAAGGCGGCGACATGTGGACCGGAGACGGCCCCCGGGAACGCCGCACCGCGATCCGCTTCTCCGAGGCGTTCCGCTCGCGCCCCGTGGTCCAGATCGGCGTGTCGCTATGGGATGTGGACACATCCTCGGCCCTGCGTGCCGAGGTTCAGGCCGAAGATATCACGGCAGACGGCTTTAACGCCGTGTTCCGAACCTGGTCCGATACCCGCATCGCCCGGATACGGGTGTCATGGATGGCGATCGGAGAGGTGGCGCATGCGGATGACTGGGATATTTCGTAAGAAAAAAGCCCATATGGGAAGTGGCAACTGGAAATGAGATTTATTACAAAGCGAAGAATTTGGGTTTGGGGGCTTGCCGCGTTGGCGCTGGTCATTGTGTATTCCAATTTTTCAGGCAGAAAAGATGCACCTGTCCCAGCTCTGCTACAAGGGCTGCCAGCCAACTTTGAAGAGGCACGAGAGCAGTTGCAAACCCGCTTGAATGATAAATTCATCTTGCCGGTCAACGAGCAAGAGTTGATGAACTTTCTTTCACAGCAAGGGTTCGGAGTGTCTGCTGTGGTTCGAAATGCTCGGTTCAGCAAACCGGAGTTTGCGTGCACCTATATCTGGGACATTCGCTGGGACTCTGAGGCTGCAGTTGTAACGAGTTTAACAGCGGATGTCGGCGCAATTTGTGTGTAGAGTGCCGCCACTTTTTAACTGATGGGGCGGCGGCTGATTTTACCCACCTCACCCTTCAATCATATCCACCCGCGTCGCGTGGCGGCCGCCTTCAAACTCGGTGCCCAGAAACGCGTCCACGATGTCCAGCGCCTGTCCTTCGCCGACGACCCGCGCGCCGATGGACAGCATGTTGGCGTCGTTGTGCTGGCGGATCATGCGGGCGGAAAAGGCGTCTGAGCAGACACCGCAGCGGATGCCGGGCACTTTGTTCGCCGCCATCATGATGCCTTGCCCGGTGCCGCACAGGATGATGCCCAACTGACACTCGCCCGAGGCGACGGCCTGCGCTGCGGCTTTGCCGTGCTTGGGGTAATGTGTGCTTTCAGGCGTTGTCGGGCCGATATCGACGACCTCCCACCCTTTGGAGGCGATGTGCGTGGCGACGGCCTGGCGCAACGCGATGGCTGCGTGATCACTTGAGAGAACGATGCGGTTGGATGCAGTCATGAGGGCAATGTCTTGTTGTTCAGGAGGGTCGGTGTTGGGGCGGAAAGCACCCCGGTCAGACCTTAGTCCATGTGGTAGAGGGACTCGTAGATCGGGGTCAGCGTCTGGTCTTCGAACAGCGAGGACACACTGGTGCCGTTCCAGATATTCAGGATCGCCTGCGTGAAAATCGGGGCGGTCGGCACGGTTCGGATGTTGGCTGCGTTGGCGACCTCGGGCGTGGGCTGGATCGTGTCCGACAGGACCAGAGATTTCATCACCGAATTGGTCACACGCTCGACTGCGGGGCCGCTCATGACGCCGTGGGTGATATAGGAATGAACCTCTTTCGCGCCGTTATCCATCAGCACCTGCGCGGCCTTGCACAACGTGCCAGCCGTGTCGCAGATGTCGTCGACGATCAGGCAGATCTTGTCTTTGACGTCGCCGATGACGGTCATCTCGGCCACTTCGCCCGCTTTTTCGCGGCGCTTGTCCACGATCGACAGGGGGGCGTCGATGCGCTTGGCCAGTTCCCGCGCGCGGGCGACGCCGCCGACGTCGGGTGAGACGACCATGATCTCGTCCAGCCGGTCTTTGAACTGCGCTTTGACGTCCAGCGCAAAGATCGGCGAGGCATAGAGGTTGTCGACCGGCATGTCGAAGAACCCCTGAATCTGCGCCGCGTGCAGGTCCATGGTCAGGATGCGCTCTATCCCGGCACCGGTCAGCATGTTGGCGACCAGCTTGGCCGAAATCGGCGTGCGCGCCTTGGTGCGGCGGTCCTGACGGGCATAGCCGAAATAAGGGATAACTGCGGTGATCCGCTGGGCTGACGACCGGCGCAGCGCGTCGGCGATGATCAGCAATTCCATCAGGTTGTCATTGGCCGGGTTCGAGGTCGGCTGGATGATGAACATATCCTCGCCACGGACGTTCTCGAAGACCTCGACGAATATCTCGCCGTCATTGAAGCGTTCGACGCGGGCATCGACCAGACCCTGATTGACGCCGCGGTGCAGGCTCATGCGGCGCGCGATGGTTTCGGCAAGCGGAAGGTTGGCGTTCCCAGCGATAAGCTTGGGTTCGTGAAGTGTCGGCATCGGCTGAAGGTCCCCGGGCAGCAATGGCAATGTGACAGATTCGTGATGTTGACACCGCTTAGCATGGCCTTACCGTTCCGCAAAGATAACGCAGCGGAGAAAGTGAATATGGCCCGGATTGACTACTATTTTGCGACAATTTCGCCGTACACCTACCTGGCGGGCACGCGCCTTGAAGAGATTGCGGCGAAGCATGGGGCCACGATCAACTACAAGCCGCTGGACATTATCGCCCTGTTCGGGCGGACCGGTGGCACTGCGCCCAAGGACCGGCATATTTCGCGCATCGAATATCGCGCGCAGGAGCTGCTGCGCCAGTCGCGCACCTTGGGGATGGAATTCAACCTGCAGCCCGCCCATTGGCCAACCAATGCGGCCCCGTCCTCTTACGCGATCATTGCCGCGACAAAGGATGGATCGGGGGATATCGGCAAGCTGTGCCATTCGATCCTGCGCGCCTGCTGGGCCGAGGAAAAGGACGTGGCGCAGGACGATGTGATCCGCGATTGCCTGTCGCAGGCGGGGTTTGATCCGGCGCTTGCCGATAGCGGCTTGCTGGTCGGGGCCGAGACCTATGCCGCCAATCTGGAAGAGGCGGTGGAACGCGGCGTGTTCGGTGCACCCTTCTACATCACGCCGGACGATCAGCGGTTCTGGGGGCAGGACAGGCTGGCTGATCTGGACCGGCATCTGGCCGAGATGAACGGGTGACGACCGAACCCGCGACCCAGCCTGTTTACGTCAGAACGATCGGAGAGGGCGCGCGGCATCTGCTCGCCCTGCACTGTACGCTGGCGCATTCCGGGGCGTGGTCGGGTGTGTCAAAGGCGCTGAGCGATGCCACGCTGATTGCGCCGGATATGCTGTCGCATGGCCGCAGCCCGGACTGGGACGGGCACAGCGATTACTTCGATGCGGTTACAGCTTTGGCCAAGGATCAACTGACCGAGCCAATGGATATCATCGGCCATTCCTTCGGCGCGATGATCGCGCTGCGCCTGTGCATTGAATGCCCCGAACGGGTGCGCAGCGCGGTGTTGATCGAGCCGGTGTTCTTTGCTGTCGCCCGGACGGACAGGCCCGACCTGTTCGCCCGACATGAACGGGACGCGCAGCCGGTGGACGATGCTTTTGCGGTCGGAGACACCGCGTTGGCCGCCCGGCTGTTCAACCGGATGTGGGGGGCATCCTCTGGCCCGAAATGGCCGGACCTGCCGGAACGCTCCCGCGCGGCGATGATCCGGGGGATCGATGTGGTTCCTGCGGTCGACGGTGTTTTGTTCGACGACGCCGCCCGGTTGCTTGACCCGGCCAGACTGAAACGCGCATCGATGCCGATCCTGCTGCTGGCGGGCACCGAAACGCATCCGGTTCTCCCGGCGATTTGCGAGGGTCTGAGGGCGCGGTTGCCCTCAGCCAACAGCGCCGTCGTAGAGGGGGCAGGGCATATGCTGCCGATCACGCATCCCGGCCAAACAGCCGCGCTGGTTCAGGCGTTCTGGCGCGACACTCCTACAGCAGGGCCAGAAACCGGTCGATCTGATCCGCTTCGATAGACCAGTCGCAGACCAGCCGGCAGGCGAGGTTTTCGGCCTCGTCTTCACCCTCCAGTTCATCGCCCCACAGGTGATAGACCGCCCCAGCCTCGTGCAATTGCCGGTGCTTGGCGCGTGGAAACGAGGCAAAGACCATATTGGCCTGAGGCTCATGCAGGAACGAGGCCCCCTTGGCGCGCAGCCCGTCCGCCAGACGGGCGCAGTTGTCATTGGCCTGACGCGCCAGTTTCAGCCACAGGTCATCCTGCAGATAGGCCGCCATCTGCGCCGACAGATAGCGGTGTTTGGAAAACAGATGCGCCCCGCGTTTGCGGCGCAGCTCAAACTCCCAGGCCTTGCTTTCATCGAAGAAAACAACCGCCTCGACCCCCATGAGCCCGTTCTTGGTGCCGCCGAAACTGACCGCATCCACACCCGATTTCCACGTCATCTCGGCGGGCGAGCAATTCAACGCGACCAGCGCGTTGGTAAACCGCGCACCATCCATATGCACGGGCAGGCCGAACTCTTTGGCCACTGCACAGAGCGCCTGCATTTCCTCCAGAGAATAGACCGATCCCCGCTCGGTCACCTGCGTGATCGAAACCGGACCCCGCTGCGGGCCGTGCACGCCGCGGGTTTCTTCTTTCAGGATCGTCTTGCGCAGGGCCTCGGCAGTCATCTTGTCACCGCCCGGCACAAGGGTCAGCTTGGCGCCGGTGTAGAACTCGGGCGCGTTGCATTCGTCTTCGTGGATATGCGCAACCGGCGAGCAGAACACCGTTTCCCAGGGCTGCGAGAGGGTCGCCAAAGCCAATGAATTCGCCGCCGTACCTGTTGCCACCAGATAGACCGCAGCGCCCGGAGCCTCGAAGATACTGCGGATGCGATCCCGCACTTCGTTCATCAATGTGTCCGCGCCATAGGCCATCTGATAGCCCTGATTGGCCTCGGCCAGTTTTGCCATGACCTGCGGATGAACGGGGCCGGAATTGTCAGAGGCGAAGTACATCAGCTGGGCTCCTCGATGATATAGTCTTCCCATTCTTCCATGGGCGTTTCGAACTCGGACACCGTGCGCCCCTGAACGGACACGCCCGCGCGGTGCACGCTGTCCGGCGTACCAGACAGCAGCGGGTGCCAGTCGTAAAGCGGTTTGCCTTCCCACAGCAGCCGATAGGCGCAGGTCTGCGGTAGCCAATAGGCGTGACTGTCGATATTGTCGGGCGTCATCACGATGCATTCGGGCACGAATTGATGCCGGATGTCGTATTGGGTGCAGCGGCAGCTTTCATCATCCAGCAGGCGGCACGCGACACAGGTCAGGGCAACCTCGCCCGAATCCTCGTCTTCCAGCTTGTTCAGGCAGCATTTGCCGCAGCCATCGCACAGCGCCTCCCATTCCTGCTGGTTCATTTTGCGCAGCGGTTTGCGTTCCCAGAACCTGTGGGTCAGGCCGGTGCGGTCAATGGGGTCGGTGCTCATAACACCGCCAGAAGGCCGCGCGCCTGTTCGCAATCCGCATCCATCTGGGCGATCAGCGCGTCCAAGCCGTCGAAGGTCATTTCAGGGCGCAGGAATTCGACAAGACCGACGGACAGAGTTGCGCCGTACAGATCGCCCGAGAAATCAAACAGGAAGGTTTCGATATTGGGTAATTCGCCCTGAAACATGGGCCGGACCCCGACCGAGGCCGCGCCGTGATAGCTGCCCTTGTGCGGGCCATCCAGCACATCGACCAGCACCGCGTAAACGCCGAATTTCGGCGGGTGCAGGCCCTCGATCGACATGTTGGCGGTGGGAAAGCCCAGTTCGCGCCCGCGCTGTTCGCCCCCGATCACCGTGCCTTCGATCCGGTGCCAGTGGCCCAGCATCGCCGCCGCATCGCGGGGGCGGCCTTCGCTGAGCGCGGTGCGGATCGCGGTCGAAGACACAACGCTTTCGGTTTTTTCCATCAACGGAGCAATTGTCACGCCGAACCCCATGTCTTCCCCAAAACGGACCATATCCTGCGCCGTGCCGCTGCGACCTTTGCCAAAGCAGAAATCGGCCCCCACGACCACGTGTGACAGACCCAGCCCGTCGCAGAGGACGTTGCGGGCGAATTCCTCGGGGGACAGCCCCGCAAGCGCCGCGTTAAAGGGCAGTTCATACAGCTTTTGCACACCCAGCTTTTGCAGTCTGTGCGCCCGCGCATTGCCCCGCATCAGCCGGAACGGAGGCGCATCGGGCGCAAAGTACTCGCGCGGGTGCGGCTCAAACGTCAGCACGCCCAGGGGGGCATCCGGCGCAGCGTTGCGGGCCAGTTCGATGACCGAGCGATGGCCGATATGGACCCCGTCAAAATTGCCGATGGCCACGCTGGCGCCTCGGTCCTCAGGGTCGACAAACTGGAAATCCCGGATGATCTGCATGCAGCTTGCCTAGCGGGACTGGGGGATGGGTTCAAGCACCTGATTACGCTCATTTCAGGGCTTAACGCCCGTATCACGCCCGCCTACCATGAGATGAAACAGACTGGGATTGTCAGGATGCGAAAGATCGCGGCGCTCATCTTTCCGGGTTTTGAATTGCTGGACCTCTTCGGCCCGATGGAAATGTTCGGTTTGCTCGAGGACAGGTTCGAACTGACGCTGGTAGCCGAACATATCGGCGCGGTCGCCAGCAACCAGAAACTGGCGGCCCATGCCACCCGATCCACCGGCGACGGCACCGAGTATGACATCCTGTTCGTGCCGGGCGGCGCGGGCACGCGGCGCGAGGTTGATAACGCGGAGCTGCTGGGGTGGATCGCGCAGGTCGCCGACAAGGCCGAATTCACGCTGAGTGTCTGCACCGGCAGTGCGCTGCTGGCGCGGGCCGGAGTGTTGAACGGGCGGCGCGCAACCACCAACAAGGCCGCTTTTGAATGGGTCGCCAGTCAGAGTCCCGATGTCGATTGGATCCGACAGGCGCGCTGGGTCGAGGACGGGCGGTTTTTCACCTCGTCCGGTGTGTCAGCCGGGATGGATATGGCGCTTGGGGCCATCGCTGCGATGCACGGGATTGAGATGGCCGAGACAGTTGCGAAATGGTGCGAATACAGTTGGCACCGCGACAAAGACTGCGACCCGTTCGCGAAGCTGCACGGTTTGGTTTGAGAAACCGCTTTCCGCGCAGCCTGCAGAGGTATCAGTCGAACTTCCGCGAGGGGGCCAGAACCATCGCCTCACCCACCAGCACCTTTTTGCCCTCGACAGCGCAATGGCAATCCAGCTTGACCCGGCGCTTGGCGAAATCGATGTCGATCACCTTGACCTCGGCATAAACCGTGTCACCGGGCCGCACCGGAGCGAGGAATTTCAGCGATTGCCCCATATAGACCGTGCCGTGACCGGGCAGTTGCTCGCCAATCACTGCCGAGATCAGGCCAGCGGTCAGCATTCCATGCGCGATGCGCCCTTCGAAGATCGTGTCGCGGGCGTAGTCATCATCCATATGCACCGGATTCCGGTCGGTCGAGACCTGCGCGAACATCTCGATATCCTCATCTGTCACCACTTTGTGCAGATGCCGGGTCATGCCCATTTCGATGTCTTCGATACAGATCGTTCCGCGCGGAAGATTGTCCAACATGTTGCCCTCGCTCGCATTCAAAGGGTAACAAAGAAACTCAAGCTACCCCAGTTCGGTAACTTTATTACTTCGCAGGCGCAGAAAATCAAGCCTTTTCTGACTACCGCAGGCGGCCGATTGTGTAGGTGGGATTGATATTTTCCCTTTGGATGTAATCCTTTAGGGACTCGTGGTGCGGATGGTGCGACGTTTTGGTCTCGGCCGCGGCCAACCCGCCCGAAATAAACAGCGTATCGATTCCCTCGCCCATGCCGCCCAGGATGTCGGTATGGGGGCCATCGCCGATAGCCAGAATGTCGCTGTCGGATGCATCAACACCCAGTTCCTGCAGCCTGCGGCGGGCCAGATCGTAGATCGGCGGGTGGGGTTTGCCGAAATACAGGCTCTCACCGCCCATTTCGGTGTAGAGCTTTGCCAAAGCGCCGGCGCACCACTCGCGCACCTCACCCCGGTCCACGACGATGTCGGGATTGGCGCAGAGCAGTTTCAGGCCCATCTGTTTGGCATAAAGGAAATCGGGGCGGTTCACATCAGGGTCCGCCATCGGATCGAACGGACCACAGCAGACGATGCCCTCGGCCTGGTCCAGCGGGACGCGTTCGATATGGATGGGGTGATGCAGCAGTTTCAGCGGCTCGAAAAACCCCGCATCGCGCCCCCACTCGCCCATGAAATAGACCTTGTGGCCAACAGCCCCGCGGAACATCGCTGAGCGGGCGGAATCTCCGCTGGTGGCGATGGTGTCATAAGCATCCGCAGGCACGTTGAACTGGGTCAGCTGCGTGGCGACGCCCGCGCGCGGTTTGGGGGAATTCGTGACCAGCACCACGGTCCCGCCCTTTTGCCGGTACGCCTGAAGCGCGGCGACGGCTTCGGGGTAGGCGGTGATGCCATTGTGCACGCAGCCCCACAGATCGACGAAAAGCGCTTTGTAGTGGTCAGAGATTTCGGCAAGCGTGTGGACGATCTGAGTCATGACAGGCCCTTGTTGGAATGGCAGGAATGCTGCCCAAGCCTATGGCAGAGCCTGACCCGTTTGGCCAGTAGGGGGCTTTGCCCCCGCCGCCCTTCGGGCGACTCCCCCAGGATATTTGTGGACAGATGAAGCATGGGCCCCTTCATTCACCTGTCTCAAAATATCCCGGAGCGCGAGGCAGAGCCTCGCAAGAAAAAAGCGCCCCGAAGGGCGCTGATCGGTGGGTATCAGACCTTGAGGTTCGGGATGATCTGCTTTTTCCGGCTCATGATGCCGGGCAGCACGACCGCGTCGCCATCGACCGATGCGCCGAAGCTCTTTTCCGCAACGCCTTTGACCAGATCGTTGGGCACCAGCAGGGTTGCTTCCTCGTTCAGAATATCGACGACGAACAGCAGAACCTGATCGACGCCGTCTTCCCTGGCGACATCAACCATCGAGTCCGCCAGGCTGGCCTTGCGGTCCAGCACGACGCCCGGTGCGGTGGTTTCAAGAACCGAGACGCGGAATTTGGTGCCGTCGACCTCGTATTCCTTGCTGTCCATGCGCAGCAATTCGGCATCCGAGAAGGACGAAACGTCCGATTTCGCCGCAAACATGTCAGCGGCATAGGCCGAGATATCCAGCTCCAGCTCAGCCGCCAGCCTTTCGGCAACGGCGCGGTCATGGTCGGTGGTGGTGGGCGAGCGGAATTCCAGCGTGTCGGACAGGATGCAGGTCAGCGCAGCGCCTTTGATGGCGTCGGGCATCTTTGCCGCATCGTCGCCCATCAGATCGACCATGATGGTCGCGGTGCAGGCCAGCGGGCGCACGGTGATGTCGATCGGGCCTTTGGTTTCCAGACCGCCGACCAGCTTGTGGTGGTCGATGATGGCGCGGATGTCGGCATCGTTGATCGTGTCGGGCAATTCTGCGGGGTTGTTGGTGTCGACGATAACAACCGGCGTGTCCGCCGCCAGGTCTTCGATGATGCGCGGCTTGGGAAGGTCCCAGTTGTCCAGCATGAAAGCCGCTTCGGTGTTGGGTTCACCCAGAAGCACCGGCTCGGTTGTCTCGCCTTTGACTTCGTTCAGGTACCAGGACCATAGGATCGGAGAGCCTGTGGAATCGGTGTCGGGGGATTTGTGGCCAAATACGAGCGTTGTCATGTCAGCGTCCTGAGAATGATAAATTTGCGCGCCTTATAGGGCTGTCGGGGCGGGTTGTCACCCGGCAGCATCGTCCCTGCGGCGGTTGGTCTTGAAATCGCCGGTTTCGGTCAGAAAGGCGCACGGGTCAGGGTGTAGCCGGCCTGCTGCAACTGGTTCAGAAGCCCGTGATCCCCACTCAGATGCCCGGCACCCACCGCAATGACGGCGGTCTGATCTTCGATCGCCAGAATGTGCTTCATCCAGTTGTCGTTTCGGTCGACCAGCATCTGTTGTTCGAACCCGTCCCATTCGGCATTGAACAGCTCGGGTTCAAGGCCCGAAACTTCCAGCCCGTGAATGCGCGCCAGTTGCATGATCTCGGCGTGTTTTTCTTCGATATAGGCGTTGGCCAGCGTGGTCAGCTGGTCCTCGCTGCCCTGAATGGCACCGGACAGGCGCAGCAGCGACTGAACCTGTTCTTCGATCGTGTGGCTGTCGAAGATCGCCACAAGGTCTGCGATCTGTTCCAGCGAATGCTGCGGGATGTTTTCCGCTTCGGCCAGTTTGGTCAGGCGCGCATCCATGCCGTGGTTGGCATCGGGATTTTTCATCAGGCAGGGCGGCACGCCCAGCATCATGCTCAAAAACCACGGCCGCATCTTGGCGGCCATCCAGCCGGGGATGCCGCGCTCGGCCAGAGTTGCGGACAGCGTGGCCCAGTCTTCATCAGACATAAGGTCAATCAGGGTCGGGCCAGAGGTGATCATCACCGGGCTGAGGTCTTTGGCCAAACCCTTTTCGAAGGCGTCCATCTCGGCCTGCGTGACCTCGAAGTAAAACGCATCAGCCTGGCTGAGCGTTGGGGTCAGGCGCTCGACAACCGCCTCCATGCGCGGGTCGGTTGTGTGCAGCGTGCCGACCAGATGCAGAACGGTATCGCCTTTCCGCGCAATCCAGTGGTTGCCTTCGGGAAACGGGATATCGGCCACGGCAAGCTGCAACTCTTGCTGTTGCCCGGGCGTCAGATCGAGCCGCAGGTCGCGCCCCTCACACGCCGCGTGGGCGGTCGCGGGCAGCAGCAGGAAGGCAAGGAATGTCATCAGGCGCATGGGTGGGTCCGTGGGATCGCAGAGGGGTTGCGCCAAGACATAGCCACGCCCGCACATGTCATGCAAGCGGCCCGGTGCCGCAAGTCTGGCATTCGGCGGCAATTCGAATAGCATGCAGGCATGGACCGCGAGCAGGATCTGTACCCTCCGATCAAGGCGCTGTTGGAGCGTCAGGGCTACACCGTCAAGGGTGAGGTCGGTGCTGCCGATGTGGTGGCCATGCGCGAAGGCGAAAGTCCGGTCATTGTTGAACTGAAGCTGCGTTTCTCGCTGGCCTTGTTCCATCAGGCGATTGCCCGGCTCAGGATCACCGATCAGGTCTATATCGCGGTCTGCAAACCCAAAGGGCGGTCGGCGCGTCGGGCGTTGAAGGACAACCTTGCCCTGTGCCGCAGGCTGGGGCTGGGGCTGATAACAGTTCTGGCAGACGGGCGGGTCGAGGTGCAATGCGATCCCGGCCCTTACGCGCCGCGCAAGGACAAGGCGAAAACCGCGCGCCTGCTGCGCGAGTTTGAACGGTTGGAGGGCGACCCGAATTCGGGCGGGGCAACGCGCCACGGAATCGTGACGGCCTACCGGCAGGACGCTTTGAAATGCGCAGCACATCTGGCCGAGCATGGCCCGACCAAAGGGGCCGACGTGGCCAGATCGGTCGGCGTTCCTGTGGCCACGCGGCTTATGCGGGAAAATCACTACGGGTGGTTTGAGAAGATTGAAAAGGGCGTCTACGGTCTTACATCCGAGGGGGCCGAGGGCCTTAAGCACTGGGCCTATAGCTGGGAAGAGGCCGAATGACCCGCCTCTGGGCCGGTAATGCCAAAAAATCCTTCACGTCTTGTTGACTCGGGGTTTGTGACCCCCTAGCTATGCGTCGTTATCACTCGGCAAGCATGAGTGCTAACGCCTCGTCATCCGGCGAGGGGAGGATAAATAAACTTTGAGCCCAAGGAGCTGCAAAGATGGCATTGAAACCGCTTCATGACCGTGTGCTGGTCCGTCGCGTAGAAAGCGAAGAGAAAACCGCAGGCGGCCTGATCATTCCTGACAGTGCAAAAGAAAAGCCCAGCGAAGGCGAAGTCGTCTCGACCGGCGAAGGCGCACGCAAGGACAGCGGCGAGCTGATCGCAATGGCCGTTAAGGCCGGTGACAAAATCCTGTTCGGCAAATGGTCGGGCACCGAAGTCACCATCGACGGCGAAGAGCTGCTGATGATGAAAGAAAGCGACATCATGGGGATCATCGAGTAAGCGGCGCGCTTTCTCTGATCTTTATCTCAAACATATTTCTCAAGGAGAAACGACATGGCTGCTAAGGACGTCAAGTTCGAAACAGACGCGCGTAACCGTATGCTGGCAGGCGTCAATGTTCTGGCCGACGCGGTAAAAGTGACCCTGGGCCCCAAAGGCCGCAACGTGGTTCTGGACAAATCCTTCGGCGCACCGCGCATCACCAAAGACGGTGTTTCGGTTGCCAAGGAAATCGAACTGGAAGACAAGTTCGAAAACATGGGCGCGCAGATGGTGAAAGAAGTCGCCAGCCGTACCAATGACGAAGCCGGCGACGGCACCA